>CP048485.1:322500-645000 GCA_025560025.1 Agrobacterium tumefaciens
AGCAATCCTGGCGGTAGCAGCGGACCGAGTAATCCCGGCGGCGGCGGTGGCAGTGACCCCGGCGGTGGCGGCGGTGACCACGGTGGCGGTGGTGACCATGGCGGCGGCGGTCATCACGGTGGTGGCGGCGACCATGGCGGTGGCGGTCACCACGGCGGTGGCGGTGACCACGGCGGCGGAGGTGACCATGGCGGCGGTGGTGACCATGGCGGTGGCGGCGACCATGGCGGTGGAGGTGACCACGGCGGTGGAGGTGACCACGGCGGTGGCGGTGACCACGGCGGCGGTGGTGACCATGGCGGTGGCGGCGACCACGGCGGCGGTGGTGACCATGGCGGTGGCGGCGACCACGGTGGTGGCGGCGACCATGGCGGCGGAGGTGACCACGGCGGTGGCGGCAATCACGGCGGCGACCACGACGGCGGAGGTGACCACGGCCGTGGCGGCGATCATGACGGCGGTGGCGACCATGGCCGCGGTGGCGATCACGATGGCGGCGGCGACCATGGCCGCGGCGGTGACCATGATGGCCATAACAATCACGAAGGTGGTAACGACAATTAACCGAGCCGATTGCTGAGGCCCTGTCAAAAACTGGCGATCGGAAGGTCGCCAGTTTCGATGTTTTTGCGGCCGGCAGTTTCCCTCAAAGGTGCAGGGAACGAAATTCAATCAACCGTGTGATCGTAAATTGCATTCAAACCCTCGACCGAGGGAGGACGCCCCTCGATCCCAAGGTGCAACGCAGAAATCTCATTGATTTAGCCTGCCGCCGCACGGGCTTGCGGCGTGTTCAGCCGAGATGACAAGCACGTGATCGAGGTCGCGGCACGTGTCATATCGCAGCGTTTGCAACCCGATGGGCATGATTGGCTCTCGGCCTAGTACTGATATTCCTCGAAGACCGGCAGGACCGATCCGCCCCAGCGGCCGTTATAGAGCGCGAGCAGATCGTCGGCGAGCGTGGTCTTCTTGGCCAGTACCTCGTCCAGCGAGGACAGGAACACGGTCTCGTCCTGGCCGTCGCCGTTGAGCCGCTTGCGGTTTTTGAGACCGGTGCGGGAAATATCGAGCACCTCGCGGGCGATGCCGAGCAGCGGCTTGCCGGCAATCTCAGCTGAAAGCCCCTTGGCCGGTACGGCGTTACGAAGCGCGATCACCTCATCGAAACTCCAGCCGGACGTCAGCGCATCGGCGGCGTCAAGCGCTTCCCGGTCATAAAGAAGACCGACCCAGAAGGCGGGCAGGGCGCAGATGCGCCGCCACGGGCCGCCATCCGCACCGCGCATTTCGAGGAAGCGCTTCAGGCGCACATCCGGGAAAAGAGTGGAGAGATGGTTCGTCCAGTCGCCCATGGTCGGCTGCCAATCGGCGATTTCGCCCTTCAATGCCCCGTTCATGAACTGGCGGAAGGTGACATGGGTGCAATCGTGATATTTGCCGTCGCGCACGATGAAATACATCGGCACGTCCAGCGCCCATTCCACATAATCCTTGAAACCGAAATCCTGGTCGAAGGTGAAGGGCAGCACGCCGGAGCGGCGGTTGTCGGTGTCGCGCCAGATATCGCCACGCCAGGAAAGAAGGCCGTTCGGCTTGCCCTCGGTGAAAGGCGAGGAGGCAAACAGCGCGGTTGCCAGCGACTGCAGCTTCATGGAAACGCGCATCTTCTGGCGCATATCCGCTTCCGAGGAGAAATCGAGGTTCACCTGAATGGTGCAGGTGCGGTACATCATGTCGAGACCCTTGGTCCCGACTTTCGGCATATAACGTGTCATGATCGCATAGCGCGATTTCGGCATCTGCGGCGTTTCGTCGTAACTCCAGAGCGGGCTGCCGCCGATGCCGAGAAAACGGATGCCCATCGGCTCCGCCACTTCGCGCAGGGTCGCCAGATGCTGGTTGGATTCCTTGCAGGTCTGGTGCAGGTTTTCGAGCGGCGCGCCTGATAGCTCGAACTGGCCGCCGGGTTCGATGGAGATGGCCCCCATGCCGTGCTGTTCGCCAAGCCCGATGATGTTGTCGCCGTCCATGATCGGCTCCCAGCCGAGCTTTTCCTGCATTCCTTTCAGAAGGGCTGAAATGCTGGCCTCGCCGAAATAGGGAACCGGCTTGTTGCCTTCGCGGAAAAAGGCGAATTTTTCGTGTTCCGTGCCGATACGGAAATCGGCTTCAGCTTTGTTACCGCCCGCCAGATAATCTGTAAGCTCCGTGACGGAGGAGAGGGGGGTCTGGTCGGTCGTGTCGCGTGCCATGGCTTACCTTGTTATGACGTCTCTGTTGCGGCGAGGCATATGATTGGCAGATAGAGCCGGATCGCATCCGGAGGCAAATGAATTTCTTTTAAAGATGCATGAAGCGCAATATCCCAAAGCAGGCCGCGCGAAACTGTGCGGCGTTTTTGCGATGACGACATGCGCCAGAGAGGTCAGTTCCAGTCGCCGATCGCCGCCTGAATGACAGCCAGTGCCGCAACAGCGGCCGTATCGGCCCTGAGGATGCGTGGCCCGAGCGGAATAGGGGTCACGAAGGCAAGGCTTCGCAAAAGCTCCCTTTCCTCCTCGGAAAAGCCGCCTTCCGGGCCAACCAGCAGCGCAAGCCTGTGTTCCGTTATGGATTGCAGGACAGGCAGCGGATTTTGCCCCGCATCGCCTTCGTCGCAATAGATGATGCGCCGGTCGCGGGGCCAGATTTCCAGCATGTCTCTCAGCTTCACCGGCTCGGCCACCTCAGGCAGGGACAGAATGCCGCATTGCTCGGCGGCCTCGATGGCGTTGGCGCGCAGCTTTTCGGTATTATGGATCTTGCCCTGAACATGCTGCGTCATGACAGGCTGCAAAAGACCGGCGCCCATCTCGACTGCCTTCTGCACCAGATAATCCATGCGCCCGACTTTCAGCGGCGCAAACAGATAGTGAAGATCCGGTGCCGGTGGCTGTGGGCGCGTCTGCTCCAGGGGGATGAGCGCGATCTTCTTGCGGCTCGGGAAGGAGAGCCTGGCTTTCCATTCGCCATCGCGCCCGTTGAACAGCAGGATTTCCGCGCCATCGGTCATGCGCAGCACATTGGCGAGATAGTTGAACTGTTCGGTGGTCGCTTCCTGCGCCACCCCCGCATCAAGCGGGGTTTCGACGAACAGGCGTTGCATCCGGAAATTTGCGCGCATGGGACTTTTCGGTTTCAGCGTCAGAGAAAAAGGAAGGACATAAGCCAATAGAGCAACGCCGCAAGCGTTGCGCTGGAGGGAACGGTGACCAGCCAGGCGGCGATGATCGTCATGAAGTGGGAGCGACGGACAAGATAACGGCGGCGCACCTCGGCGGGATTATCCGCATATCTGTCGGCGCGGCGGATCGCGCCGGTTCCAGCCTGAACGAGTTCCTGCCGCCGCCGTGATGACTGCGTGTACCATTCACGGAAGAAACCGACGCCGAACACCGCGCCGATCGCCGTGTGCGTGGTGCTGACCGGCAGGCCGAAGCGTGAGGCGACAAGAACGGTGAGCGCCGTGGCCACGGAAACGCAGAAGGCGCGCATGGGGTTGAGCTTGGTGATCTGCTCACCCACGAGGCGGATGAGGCGCGGGCCATAAAGCAGAATACCGCAGGAAAGCCCGAATGCACCGACCAGCATGACCCACAGCGGCGCACGGGCGGAGGTCTGTACCGCCTCGTCATGCAATGCCCGCACGATGGCCACCACCGGGCCGATCGCGTTCGACACGTCATTGGCCCCATGGGCGAAGGACATCAATCCGGCGGCGAGAACCAGAGGCCACTGGAACAATATGCGAAGCGACTGGTTGCGGTTCTCCAGCCCGACGGATTGTTTGCGGATGATCGGCACGCAGAGCCGCCAGGCGACAAGGCCAGTCACAAGCCCGATGCCGCTCGCATGGCCAAGCGAGAGATGGACGATCTGCCTCAGCCCGACCCAGATGAGATAGGCGGTGAAAACCCCGGCCATCAAGCCGATGAGGACAGGCACCCACAGTCGCGCGGCGTCGATCTTGTCATCGCGGTAGATGATGAATTCCTTGATGAAAGCAAGGATGACGATGGCGATGGCGGCGCTGATGAAGGGCGCCAGAACCCATGCAAAAGCGATGCTGCCAAGCGATAACCAGTCGACTGCCCCGATGCCATAGGCGGCCATGCCCGCCCCGGCGACGCCGCCGACCACCGTGTGGGTCGTGGAAATCGGCGCTTTCGTCCATGTCGAGATATTGACGAGAAGGCCGGCGGCGAGAAGCGCCGACAACATCGCCCAGGAAAACACGGTCCTGTCCGGAATGGTATTTATGTTGATGATGCCGCTGGAAATGGTCTCGACGACGTTGCCGCCGGTAATCAGCGCGCCCGCGATCTCGCAGATGGCGGCAATGATGAGGGCAGCCGCAAGCGGCAAGGCCTTGGCGCCGACCGCCGGGCCGACATTGTTCGTCACGTCATTCGCGCCGATATTGATCGCCATATAGGCGCCGATGGCAACGGCCGCGATGATGATGACCGAGCCCGCAGTGCCGGTCACGAAGACGCCGGCGAATATGGCCGCGAGAACCACGAACATGAAACCCGCGCCAAGGCCGGCAAGCTGCTGCGTGACGTGCATCGTCGCCTCCTCGACACGGGTGATCTTTTCGAGATCCTTGTCGAGCGTCGGCTTCATGTTCGGTGGTGGTGGCTTTATTGCCATTCAGACCTCGTTTGCCAGCATTCCTTTTCGTCCGGCAGTGTCGCGGGCTGAAGGCAATTTACAGAAAGACTGTTACATCTCGCACATCTTTCCAAAATGAAAGACGGTAAAAGCCATGTTGGAAAAACAAACTGCACATTGCCACTATTCGGGCGGGCAGGCTATTTCGAAAGCGCCATTCGCTTGTCGAAAGTGAGCATCAGGGCTTTCAGTTCCGGCTCGTTGACCCGTTTAGCCGCCTCGCGGGGCGTGACCCATTCCAGCCGTCTGGAGTCCTTTTCGGGAAAGCTGTCCTGCAGTTCCGATACTTCGAGCAGATGCACCTGAACCCTGCACAGCACGTTGATGCCGCTGTTCAGCTTTTTCTCATATTCGTAAAAACCGAAGGGGGCCTTCTCCACCGTACCTTTGACGCCGGCTTCCTCATAGGCTTCCTGTTCTGCCACCGCATGGGCCTTCTTGCCACCCATCGGCCAGCCTTTCGGAATGACCCATCGTCCCGTATCCCGGCTGGTCAGCAGCAGAACTTCAGGTTCCTGATGCTTTTCGGCCAATCGATAGCACAGCGCCGCATATTGCTGTCGCGGCGGTCTGCGCAACATCAAGCCAACATCTGTCGCCAATCGATTCAAAATCTTCAATCCGGATAGGTCCTTCTTTGCCTGCTAATGATAATTGCTAATATAGATATCCCGTAAGTTCCGCCAATCCCTCATCACCCATAACCCACTACTGTCTTCACGCTGATGAAGATTAAGAGGCACAGATGGAGGCAAGCGAAACCGTGCCCGGAATTCCCGGTCAAACAGCCGATTGCGGAAAGCCGTATCTGTCTGCTTTCAGGTCTTCCGGAACGCAAACCGCTCAGGGATTACGGTCGGAATTGCGCTGGCCCGCATCCAGTCCCCAATGTCGGAGACCGTCTATCACACCATCCGCTTCCGTCGCGCCCGAGAGGAAAAACCGGCTGTTGCTATTTGCCAGGGAAACAAGTTCCGGCAAGGCATTGCCAACGATCACGCCGCGAACGCCATTCAATTCGAACATTGCCCGATCATTGCCAGTATCACCCGCAACGACTGATTCGTCGAGGCCGATGCGCAGTTGTCCACATAACCATGCCAATGCCGCGCCCTTGTCGGCGGCCTTCGGCAAGATGTCGAGGTCGCGATTGCTCGAATAAACGATGCGCGCGTCGATCGAGGCCGCCAGCAGCGCGTTTTCAATATCGGCAAGCGCCTTTTCATCCGCATCGTGCAGGAACCAGCTGGATTTAAGGCCATGCTGATAGCGCTCTTCCTGCATCGTCACGCCGGCCTGGCCAGTCATGACACCGGCAATCTTCAGCGGGTCGAAACCCGTGCCGAGCGAGTGCCTGTAGGCGTCTTCCAGCTCAGTGCGCTCTTTCGCATGCAGCATGGTGCCGACGCCGCCGATGATGTAATCGGGCCGGGGCAGCGGCACCTCTTCCATGAGCGCCAGCTGGTCATCGACCAGCCTGCCGCTGTTAAAGACCAGAACCGGGCGGCGATCGTCCGGCAGCGATTGCCAGAAATCGCGGAACCGGCGCGTGGCGTCATTGTTGCCGACGACGGTTCCGTCGAGATCGGTGGAAAAAAGACGAAGCGGTTTCAATCGCCGTCGTTCCATGGTTCGGCCCAGTCCGCTTCTTCCAGAACCGGCATCATGGTGCGTCCTTCCACAAGAGCGAGCAATTGCTGCGCTATGCCGGTCCATGTGAACAGGCTGCGCGCTTTGTGTGCGCCCATTCGGGAAAGCCGCCCGTAAAGCCGCTCATGCTTGAACGGTTTCATCATGGTGATGCCGAGGTCTTCCTTGTCGAAAGGATCGGCAAACAGCGCATGGCGGCCATAGCTGATGGCCCTGAACAACCCGCCATGGGTGGTGACGACGGTGGGTGTGCCGCTCGCCATCGCCTCGATGGCGGTCATGCCGAAGGGTTCATAACGGCTTGAAAGCACGAAGAGATCGGCGGCGCGATAAATATCCGGCAAATCCTCATCGGTAACATAACCGGAAAACGCAACCTTCTCTTCGAGACCGAGCGCTTTCACCCGTTCCTTCAACTGGTTGAGGATCGTGGTTTCCTGTTCGTCCATGTTTTCGCCGCCGACGGCAAGATGCAGCCGTGCCTCCGGCTCGCGCTGCGCCAGCACCGAAAAGCCGTCGATCAGCAGGTCGTAACCCTTGTTTGTGGCGAGACGCCCGAGCGCCAGCACCGTCTTGCCCTCGAAGCCAAAACGCTGCCGGATCATCTGCCGCGTCGCATCCGAAACGGGGAAGAAACGGTTGTCGTCGTAACCCGGCGGGATCATATGGATGTGCTTGCGCTTGAGGCCATAATCCTCAATCAGCACGTCAAGCTGCACCGGCGTCGTGGCGATCACCATGTCGCAGCTGCGATAGATGATCAGCTCATGCTGGATGCGTTCCTTGAAATTGAATTCCAGCTCGAACGTATCGGCTTTTTCGGGATAGTCGGTCTCCATCTGGCGCTTCTTCCAGAGGCCGAGCGAATGTGGCGTATGCAGATGCGGGATTTTCAGAGCCTCGGACAGCCGCTGCCCGGCAACGCCCGCATCCCAATAGTGGCTGTTGATGAAGGAATAATTCAGGTCGTTTTTCTTGATGAAACGCAGCGCATTTTCGCACCATTCCATCAGGTGGCGGTGCAGATATTCCTTGGGAATGAAATCGCGCCCGCCGCAGGGAATGCGTACCACGCGGACACGCTCGTCAACCTCGTCGAATTCCGGCTGGTCTTCGAAACGGCGGGTATAAAGATCGACAGTATAACCGAGCTGGCCGAGTTTGCGTGCAAGCTCAAGCACATACACCACCTGTCCCCCGGTGTCGGCTGCGCCCAGGGGCGGGTGCGCGGCGACATAGCCATGCGTCGATATGAGAGCTATCCGCGGATAGCGTTCAGTTTCGCTCGTGGTTGTCATGGGTCCCATCTTGGTAAATTTTTCCAATTAACCCGATAAAAAGACCAAACAGCACAAAAGGTTCCATTAAAACCTGAATAAAAGAGATGGCGTATTTCGCCTGAAGGCGTTTTCAGCTGCTGCGCTGCTGCTGCCGCAGACGCGAAATCCGGTCCCATTCCCGCGCCTGATGCGCCTTGGATGTCGTCTCCACGATGAAGTCGATATGGGCCTCCGCCGCCGCCCTTGCCCCTGCCGGGTCGCCGGCGGCAATCGCATCATGGATGGCGATATGCTGTCTCAGCACCTCGTCATGGGCGCCGGTAACGGTGAAGATGAGATGGCGATTGTAGAAGATGTCGTCGCTCAAAAGCCGGTAGCAGGACCGCAACGTGTGCATCAGCACGATATTATGCGCCGCTTCTCCAATGGCGTTGTGAAATTCCACATCGCCCGAAAGCTCCTCTTCGAAACGGCCCGCCTCATGCGCCTCGCGCATTTTCTCGACGATGGCGGCGAGGTTGCGCCTGTCCGGCTCCGTTGCCCGCTGTGCGGCAAGTTCGGCGGTCATGCCTTCGATATAACGGCGATATTCGAGAAAATCCCGCGTCGCCCGGCTATGACGGGTGATGAGCGCGCTCAGGGGATCGGAAAAGACCGGGCCGACAATATCGGCAACATAGGTGCCGCCGCCATGTCGGCTCACGAGAAGGCCGCGGGTTTCGAGTTCTTTCAGCGCCTCCCGCAGGATCGGCCGCGAGACATCCAGCCTCTGCGCCAGCTCCCGCTCACCGGGCAGCCGGTCGCCGTCGTGCAATATGCCGTCGAGGATCAGTTCCTCGAAACGTAAGATCACCTCCTGCGATGTGCGGCTGTGCTCTATCCGCGCAAATAGCGTCTCGTCCATCGCAGCATTCTCCGGCGAAATCCGCCCCTGGGGTGTGCCTGTCTGTGCAATCGGGCACAAATTATCAGCGAAGCGTCGCACTGGTCAATTATTCTGTCCAGTTTGATGGCCTGTTCATGCTGGATTGCCTGCGGCAACACGGCATCTGCCCTTTTAAACTGGCTTTTGTTAAAGCAGCACCCGGATAGGGTGATGATGGCGGGTTTTCTTCGCCAGTTGCATCAAAACAATTACATTGGCTTCGATTGCGGTGTCGCCATCGCCATTGATGCTTTAGAAAACCGGCGGAAACAGGCGGGGACGGTATCGCATGGCCAAGGGTAGATTTGCTTTCGCAAGCGCGCCGGAAAGGTCGCTGGCGCTCGGGGAGGTGCATGCGCGCCCGACGGTGCTTCTCGCCCCGTCGCGCATCATCGTCCAGCTCGCCTTCATGATGGATGGCGGCTCGGCCGTGCACCACTCGGTCATCGCGGAAATGTCGCGCAGCCGGGGCGTCGCGCCGCCGGAACGCGATGCCCGCCACCACGCCATGCCCTGGGGGCAGGGCACGCTGCGCTGGGAACGGCACACGGAATTCTCGACCTGGTTCTGGGATGGCCCCGCGCCGGAAAAATTCGGCGGTGAGATTGCCGGTGATCCCTTCGGCGACGGCTTTTCGCCGCCCGGTTCCCTGATATCGGGCATTAGACTGGAAATCCGCGAAGATAGCGCGCTCGCCGCCCCGGCCGGGACGATGTTCGAGCCGACCAGCCTCTGTCATAGCGACGTGCGCGATGGTCAGGCGACGATCCTCACCGATTTCCGTCAGGATCGCGACGGGCTGACGCAGATATTGGTGATCGACCGGGGTTTGAGCGATTACAGCCGCGGTGCGCTGGTGCAGCGGCTGCTGGATATCGAGACCTATCGCACGCTTGCCATGCTCGGCCTGCCGATGGCGCAGACGCTCTCGCCGGAAATCCGCCGCATCGAGGATGGTTTGACGGGCATTACCCAGCGCATGAAGAATGGCGCGCGTGACGAGGCTGATGCGCTGCTGGCCGAAATGACCCGGCTTGCGGCGGAACTGGAGGCCAATGCCGCGCTCAGCCTCTATCGTTTCGGCGCCAGCCGCGCCTATGACGGCATCGTGCGCGAGCGCATCCGCGCCTTGGCGGAAACGCCGGTGCTGGGGCACGAAACCATGGGCAGCTTTCTGGAAAGGCGTCTTGCGCCGGCTATGCGCACCTGCCAGTCGGTGGAGGAGCGGCAGGCCAATCTGTCGCGCAAGCTCTATCGCGCAACGGCGCTCGTCCGAAGCTGGATCGACGTGGAGCTGGAGCGGCAGAACACGGTGTTGCTCAACACCATGAACAAGCGCGCCGCGATGCAGCTTCGCCTGCAGCAGACGGTGGAAGGCCTCTCGGTCGCCGCCATCTCCTATTATGTCGTTGGCCTCATCGGTTATCTCACCAAGGCGATCAGCCATGACGTGCTGCCGGTCGATCCCGCCGTGGTCACCGGCATCTCGGTTCCCTTCGCCGTACTCGGTGTCTGGTGGGTGGTGCGCCGCATCCGTCGCTCCCATGCCGAGGGCGGGCACTGACGGACAACCCAGTCTCCCTCATCCCTGTGACGAGCACAGGGATGAGGGAGTGGACCCGTTTCAGCCCTGCTCCCAATAGGGCGAAGGCCCATAAAGCCCGGCCAGATAATCGATGAACAGCCGCACCTTCGCAGGCAGGAACTGCCGGCTCGGATAAACCGCCGAGAGCGTCACGTTGCGTGATCCCTCATAGGCGGGCAGAACCTGCACCAGTTTGCCGGCGCGCAATTCATGGCCGATATCCCAGGTGGAACGGAGCGCAATGCCAAGCCCCGATATCACAGCTTCGCGGATCACCTCGCTGGAATTGGTGACCAGCATGCCTTCCGGGCGGATGCTGAGCGCGCCGCCCGGTCCTTCCAGCCGCCACACATCGTTATTATGGGCCGGCAGGCAGCGGTGTTTCTTCAAGTCCTCGATTGTCGCGGGCATGCCGTGGGTTGCGACGTATTCCGCTGAAGCACAAAGCACGCGGCGCACCGGCGCTAGCCGGCGGGCCACAAGGCTGGAGGAATTGAGGTCTGCGATGCGGATCGCCAGATCGTAACCGCCTTCGATGATGTCGATGAACTCGTCGCTGAGCACCAGATTGACCGAAAGGTCCGGATGCCGCTCCATGAAACCCTTGAGATGCGGTGCGATATGCATGCGCCCGAAGGAGGTGGGGGCGGAAACCTTCAGCGTGCCGTTGACGGTATTGGCGCGGCCGGAGACGAAATCCTCCGCCTCTTCCAGCCCTTCCAGCACGGCAAGTACCCGCTCGTAAAAGCCCTGTCCCGCTTCGGTCAGCGAAATCTGCCGCGTGGTGCGCTGAAACAGCCGCGCGCCGAGCTTTTCTTCCAGCCGCTTGATGCGCTTGGAAATGACGGCGGGTGAATAACCCAGCTCCTTGGCGGCCAGCGACATGCTGCCGGAGGCGGCAACGCTCGCGAAGACTTCCAGATCGCCCAGATTCGTCACAGTTAACCCCTGATTATTTCCGTAATGGAAAAAATCCATAACATTTGATTGCGCTCTTTCAAAGTGGTAAAGAAAGAATACCAGTTGAGGAAATGTAGATGGAGGAGGGGCGGTGACGCAGCCGATCAAGTTTCTGGAGCCGCGCGCAAACGTCGTCGCAAGCCGTGACCGCATCATATCCGACCTGAAGGATATTCTGGCCGCAGACTGTCTTGTCCACGAGCCGCGCGAACTCGTGCCTTTCGAGACGGATGCCTTCGTTTCCTATCGCCGCCTGCCGCTGGCCGTGGCGCTGCCGAAGACCACGGAAGAGGTGGCGGCGGTGATGAAATATTGCCACCGTTACGGTATTCCGGTCGTGCCGCGGGGCGCCGGCACCTCGCTTTCCGGCGGCGCGATCCCGCAGGAGGATGCGGTGGTGATCGGCCTCTCGAAGATGGCCTCGATCCTCGAACTGGATTTTTACAATCGCACGGCGCGGGTGCAGGCGGGCGTTACCAATCTTTCCATTTCCGATGCGGCCGGTGCGGAAGGTTTCTTTTATGCACCCGATCCCAGCTCGCAGCTTGCCTGTACCATCGGCGGCAATATCGGCATGAATTCCGGCGGCGCCCATTGCCTGAAATACGGCGTCACCACCAATAATCTGCTCGGCGTAAAAATGGTGCTGGTGGATGGCACGGTGCTGGAACTGGGCGGCAAATATCTCGACGCCGCCGGCTACGATCTGCTCGCCCTCGTCTGCGGTTCGGAAGGCCAGCTTGGCATTGTCACGGAAGCGACAGTGCGGCTGATCGCCAAGCCGGAGGGCGCGCGCCCGGTGCTGTTCGGTTTTGAAACCTCTGAGGAGGCAGGCTCCTGCGTGGCCGATATCATCGGTGCGGGCATCATCCCGGTCGCCATCGAATTCATGGACAAGCCGGCCATCGAGATTTGCGAGGCCTTCGCCAAGGCGGGCTATCCGCTGGATGTCGGCGCATTGCTGATCGTCGAGGTCGAAGGCTCCGAAGCGGAAATGGATGCCATGCTGGCCGATATCGTCACCATTGCCAGAAAACATGGTGTGAAGACCGTGAAGGAATGCCAGTCGGCCATGGAGGCGGCGGCGATCTGGAAAGGCCGCAAATCCGCCTTTGGCGCAACGGGCCGCATCGCGGATTATATCTGCATGGATGGCACCGTGCCGCTTTCGCAGCTTTCTTATGTGCTGAAAAAGACAAGCGAGATCACCGACCGCCTCGGCCTGCGCGTTGCCAATGTCTTCCATGCGGGGGATGGCAACATGCACCCGCTCATCCTGTTCAACGCCAATGACCCTGATGATGCGGCCCGGGCCGAGGAGGCCGGCAATGAGATATTGAAGCTCTGCGTCGATGCCGGCGGCTGTCTCACCGGCGAGCACGGTGTGGGCATCGAAAAGCGGGATTTGATGCGCCACCAATATGGCGAGGCCGATCTTGCCCAGCAGATGGCGGTGCGCGCGGCATTTGACGAGGGGTGGTTGATGAACCCTTCCAAGGTGTTTCCGCTGGAGGGGAGGGGATGATGGGTGTGAATTCTGTGCTCTCTGTGGGTGTGGTTTACCCCCCTCTGCCCTGCCGGGCATCTCCCCCTCAAGGGGGGAGATCGACAAGCGGCGACCTCCCGCTCAATTTTCGAACGGTGCAATTGAAACGATGTGCCAGCCTCTTGCCGATCTCCCCCCTTGAGGGGGAGATGCCCGGCAGGGCAGAGGGGGGTATCCCTTGCTCAAAGGCGGCCACCCCATGCTGACCCCATACTCAGAAGCCCAGGCCGCCGATATCATCCGCGGCCACGCAACTCGAAAAACCCCGCTGAAAATCATCGGCGGCAACACCCGTTCCGGTTTTGGCAACGCCGTCGCGGCAAATAATGCGCTCTCCTCCCGTGCCATGAACGGTATAGTCTCCTACGTCCCCGCCGAAATGGTCATGACCGCCAAGGCCGGAACGCCGCTCGCCACCATTGAAGCCGCTCTTGCCGAAAACCGGCAGATGATGGCGTTCGAGCCGATGGATCATCGCCCGATCATGGGAACGATGGGTGAGCCGACCATTGGCGGCGTCTTTGCCGCCAATGTCTCCGGTCCGCGCCGTTATGTGGCAGGGGCAGCGCGCGACAGCCTGCTCGGCGTCGGTTTCGTTAATGGCGGCGGTGAAATCATCAGGGCGGGTGGCCGGGTGATGAAGAATGTCACGGGCCTGGACCTTTCAAAGCTTCTGGCCGGTTCGCATGGCACGCTCGGATTTCTGACGGAAGTCACCTTCCGTGTGCTGCCGAAACCGCCTTCGGAGAAAACGGTTGTCGTATCCGGCCTGGATGACGAAGCGGCGACGCGGATCATGGCGGCGGCCATGGCGATGAGCGTGGAGGTTTCCGGGGCGGCCCATCTGCCGGAAAGCGTTCGCTCCCGTTTCATCGATGGCGTCCTGCCGGAAGGTCCGGCGACAATCCTGCGGCTGGAGGGACTTGGGGCGTCAGTGGAAGCGCGCGCGGCCAAACTCCTCTCCGTCATGGATCGGGTCGGGCCATGGGCGCTGCTGGAAGGCGAGGAAAGCGGTGTTTTGTGGCGGCAGGTGCGGGATGTTGCCCCCTATGCCGGGGAAAACGCCAAGCCGCTCTGGCAAGTCTCGGTCGCGCCGGCGGAAGGCCACAGGCTGGTCGCGGCGCTGCGTATGGAAGCGGGCATCGACGCCTTTTACGACTGGCAGGGCGGCCTTGTCTGGATGCAGATGGAAGCTGATCCCGAGGCGGATCTGCTGCGCGGCGCGATCCGGGCGCTGGGCGGCGGCCACGCAACGCTGGTGAGGGCAAGTGACGCGGTGCGCGCCACCGTGGCCGCATTCGAACCGCGCCCGGCGGCGGAAGCCATTCTGTCCGCGCGTATCAGGGAAAAGCTCGATCCGGCGGGCATCTTCAATCCCGGCAAAATGGGAAGGGCCGTCTGAGCCATGCAAACATCCTTCACTCCCGAGCAGCTGGCCGATCCGCATGTGGCGGAATCCGAAAAGATCCTGCGCAAATGTGTACATTGCGGCTTCTGCACGGCCACCTGTCCCACCTATGTCACGCTCGGCAACGAGCTGGACAGCCCGCGCGGCCGCATCTACCTCATCAAGGACATGCTGGAAAATAGCCGCCCGGCTGACCGAGAAGTCGTTACCCATATCGATCGCTGCCTGTCTTGCCTTGCCTGCACCACGACCTGTCCCTCCGGCGTGGATTACATGCATCTGGTCGATCATGCCCGCGCCCATATCGAACAGACCTATAAACGCCCTTTCATGGACCGGCTGACCCGCAATCTTCTGGCTGCGGTTCTGCCCTATCCCGGTCGCTTCCGGCTCGCCCTGCATCTGGCAAGGCTGGCACGGCCCTTCGCCGGGCTGCTTGCGAAGTTTCCGGCGATGAAGCCGCTGCAATCCATGCTTGCTCTCGCTCCCGCCTCCATCCCCGCCGTCTCCGCTTCCGCCCGTCCGGGTAAGCGGCCGGCGGAGGGGGAAAAGCGCGGTCGCGTCGCCATCCTTACCGGTTGTGCCCAGCCGGTGCTCGACCCCGGCATCAACGAGGCGACGCTACGGCTGCTTTCGCGGCTTGGGGTCGAGGTCGTGGTTCCCAGAGGCGAGGGTTGCTGCGGTTCGCTGGTGCATCACATGGGACGGGAGGAAGAGGCGCTGGCCGCCGCCCGCCGTAATGTCGATGTCTGGATGCGCGAGATGGAGAATGGTGGGCTCGATGCCGTCATCATCACCGCGTCGGGCTGCGGCACCACGATCAAGGATTATGGTCATATGCTGCGGCTTGATCCGGCCTATGCGGAAAAAGCCGCGCGGGTCTCCGCGCTTGCAAAAGACATCACCGAATATCTCGCCACCCTCGATCTGCCGCAACGGCAAAGCCAGGGCCTGACGGTCGCCTACCATTCCGCCTGCTCCATGCAGCATGGCCAGAAGATCACGCTCGCACCGAAACAATTGCTGAAAGCGGCGGGGTTTACCGTGCGTGATCCGGCGGAAGGGCATCTCTGTTGCGGGTCGGCCGGAACCTACAACATCATGCAGCCGGAGATTTCCGGAAAGCTGAAGGCACGCAAGGTCAGGAATATCGAGGCCACCCGCGCGGACGTCATCGCCACGGGCAATATCGGCTGCATCACGCAGATTGCGACAGGGACGGACATGCCGATCCTGCACACGGTGGAGCTTCTGGACTGGGCCTATGGCGGGCCGAAACCGGCGAGGCTTTCGGTTTAGAACGTGGTGCGCCGACAAGGCAGTGATCCGGCGTCATGACGCAAAGGTTGGGGCCAGTGCGCCTTTCTCAGGCTTCTCCTCATCCCTGTGCTTGTCACAGGGATCCAGCCAGCCCAAGTCCTTGGGCTGAGAGGAATCTTTCCCCGCGCAGACGCGCGTCGGCTGGATTCCTGTGACAGCACAGGAATGAGGTTGGGGGGGCACCCAGCACCTGCCGGAAAGCCCCCGCTTGCCACGCCAATACTAGAACTTATAGGCCACGCCAAAATTCACCGCATTGGTGATGACATCGGTCTTCAGCGAGGCGCCATTGTCGATATCCACATCGATAAAGGAGTAGGTGCCCTTATATTCCACGAAGGTCGACCAGTTGTCGGTGATGCGGTAGCTGACGCCGGCCTGCGCCTGCAGGGTTGCGCCGCCGAACTGGTACTCGAAGGTGCGGCCGGAACCGCGTGTGACCTCCACATGCGGCACGTTGATGCCGACGCCCGCGCCGACATAGGGTGTCAGCGGCAGCTTCTCCAGCGGAAAGCGGTAGAGCGCGTTCAGCGTCAGAAGGTTCAGTCCGTCGGTAAACTCGAAATGCGACCAGCCGGAGCGGGCAAGCGTCTGGTCGTCGGCATAGACCTTGTCATGGGTGAAATCGAGCGAGATACCGAAATTGTTGAGCCGGCCCTCATCGAACCAGTAGGTGCCGCGCACGCCCCAATAGGGCGGGCTGGAAAACGACTTGCCTTCCCAACCGGCCCGGAAGTCCGGGCCGTCCGACACTTTAACATCGCTGTGCGGCGCGCTTTGCCAGCCGCCATAACCGGAAATTTCAAATTCCCCCGCCATTGCGGCAGAGAAGGAAACGCCGCTGAACAACAGGGCGCAAACAAATAAAGTATGGCGCGGCATGAAGAGAATCCAGATTGATATCAGGAATGCACCAAACCGTTTTTTGGTAACATTAAAATGACAGAAACGAAAAACGGGCGGTCAGCAGACCACCCGTTTTAAGGCCGTTCCATCATCCCCCTGAGAGAGGTTCGGCGCCTGGCGTCCCCCGCCAAGTCTCGATCAATTGGATTTGGCGCGATTGTACCGCCGCAAGACGGCAATACAAGCGGATACGCCGCCATATTGCCCATGGATGCCCGGAATGGGAAAATCCGTTGCCGTCATATCACAATGACGGTGGTTCCGACGTTGACGCGCTCATAAAGATCGGTGACATCCTCGTTGCGCATGCGGATGCAGCCGGATGAATTGTTGCTGCCGATCGTCCATGGCTGGTTGGTGCCGTGGATTCGGTAAAGGGTGGAACCAAGATACATGGCGCGCGCGCCCATCGGATTGGCCGGGCCGCCTTCCATGAAGGCCGGCAGGTAATGTCCCTTCGCCGCCTCGCGGGTAATCATCTCTTTCGGTGGGGTCCAGCTCGGCCATTCCGCCTTGCGGGTCACCTTGTGCGTTCCGGCCCATTCAAAACCGGGCTTGCCGACGCCCACGCCATAACGGCGCGCCTTGCCATCGGCCAGGACGAGATAAAGGAACCGGTTCGGCGTATCGATGACGATGGTGCCGGGTTTTTCATTGGTCTGGTAGCTCACGATCTGCGGCAGGAATTGCGGCGCGATCTGCGTGCGCACCGGCGCATTGGGGCGCACGGCGGCATTCTGCACCCTCGCAGGGCGCTGTGATGTGACGCCGGAGCTGGGGCGCTGCGGCATGGCGACCTGGCGCTGCTGGAAGAGCGGCTGGCGTGCGGCAGGCGCGCGCGGATAAACCACGGGGCGCACATTGCCGCGTCCAAGCTGGGTGACCCAGGGGGCGGAAAGGTCGGGGCTGACGACGACGGGCGGGCGCTCGCGATAACGCTCATTGGCCATTGCGGCCGGGGCGGCGAAGGTGGAAACGAGGCTCAGCGCCAGAAAAACGGACTTCATCGTCATCGGGTGGACTCTCTCTGCGGGATGTCGCAACAATCAAAATCGCGGGTATCATTCGCCCGCATTGCCGGACACGTTCGCACCTTGACGCAAGTGAATCGTAAATGGCTGTTCATTAAAAAGCGCTTCATTAGCGCAACCTGTATTTAGGGTTAGCGCCTGGTTTTGAAACGTGGTGAATGAGTGGTAAGTGCGCGTGTCCCGCCGGTGATTTGCGGGAGTGGAAAAGGGTTGTTGCGGAATGAACGAGGCGGGACTTGAAACCGGCGCTGATGGCCGCGTGCGGTGTTTCTGGCAGCAGGGGCTTGAAGATTACAGCCGCTACCATGACGAGGAATGGGGTTATCCCGTCACCGATGACCGCCGCCTGTTTGAGAAGATCTGTCTGGAAGGGTTCCAGTCCGGGCTGTCGTGGCTGACGGTTCTGCGCAAGCGTGAGGCTTTCCGCGTCGCCTTTGCCAATTTCGAATTCGAAAAAGTGGCCGAGTTCGGTGAGGCCGACATCGAGCGTTGCCTTGCGGACAAGGGCATCATCCGCCATCGCGGCAAGATTGTTTCAACCATCAATAACGCCCGCCGGGCCATGGAATTGCGGGACGAATTCGGCTCGCTCGCCCGTTATTTCTGGAGTTTCGAACCTGCCGCCGCAGAAAGGCCGCAAAGGCTGGACTATGCGACGTTAAGTGCCAACCCAACCAGCGCCGCATCCATTCGCCTTTCCAAGGATTTGAAGAAGCGGGGCTGGAGTTTCGTCGGCCCGACGACAGTCTATGCATTCATGCAGGCCATGGGTATGGTCAACGATCATATCGAAGGTTGTCATTGCCGCGAGCCGATTGAGCTCATGCGGCGGGAGTTTGTACGTCCATGAAGGTAACCTCCCTTCTTCTGGCTCTCACCATGGCCATGGCCGCCGTGCCGCATCAATCCTTCGCTGAAAGCCGCAACGTCGATGGCATCTGGCTGGATGATGGCGAAAGGCTGAAGGAAGTCGCCTTGCCGCCGAGCGGTCCACTGAAGCTCGATGGCTGGACGCGGCGCGGCCGCGGCGATGTTTACCGTTTGAAAGTCAAGGCCGGGCAGACGGTGAAGGTCGAGCTTGCTTCCTCCAGTGAATTCGTCCTGATGGCAATCTTCGATTTCTCGACGCCCGATGAGGATGCGATCTTCTTCAGCGATTCCCAAGGTAAAACCGCGACACTGACGCCGAAGGCGGATACGGAATGGCTGATCCGGCCGACCCTTATCCTGGGATTGCCCCGCCGTGGTCTCGGCGCCCACTATACGCTGACGGTCAGCACCGAAAAATAACGGCAGTCCAGCTCAGCCCGCTTGCGTCAGGGCGATCAGGCCGAAACTCAGAACACCAAGCAGCACGAGCGAAAGGCTGGCGGCGACGATGACCTTGCCGCCGGCATGGCGAAGGCTGCGAATATCGACCGAAAGGCCCAGCGCCGCCATCGACATGATGGTGAGGATATTGGAGAGCGAGGCGACGGGGCCTATCAGAGCCTCGGGAATGAGGCCGAAGGACCGCGCCATGATCATCAGCACGAAGGCGATGATGAACCACGGAACCATCTGCTGCAATCTCAGGCGTTCCGTGCCGGACTGGCCATGGATGACGGAAAGGGCGGCGATGACCGGCCCCAGCATCAGCACGCGGATGAGCTTGACGATCGTGCCGGTCTGCACGGCGACTGCGCCGAGCGGGGCGGTTGCGGCCAGAACCTGCGGCACCGCATAGACCGTCAGGCCGGCAAAGATGCCATATTGGGTGTCATCGAGACCCAGAAGCTGCGGCAGGAATGGCATCAGCAGCACGGCGACGACGCCGAGAACCGCGGTAAAGGCAATCGAGGCGGCGACATCTTCAGGCTTCGCGCCGATGGCGGGCGCGGCGGCGGCAATGGCGGAGTTGCCGCAGATGGAATTGCCGCAGGCGATCAGCGTCGCAAGCTTGGGCGGCAGGCCAAGCATCCGCCCGGCAGCATAGCTGACGATCAGCGACAGCGCGACGATCAGCGCAATGCCGCCAATCAGCAAACCGCCGGCACCTTTGAGGATGGAAAGGCTCAAGGACGCGCCGAGAAGCGCCACCGCGATTTCGAGCAGGGTCTTGGCGCTGAATTTGATGCCGGCCGAAGCGACCGCGGGCAGCGACACCAGCGAACGCAGCAGCGTGCCGATCAGAATGGCGAGTACGAGATCGCCGAGCCATGCGTGGCCTGCAAGCCGCACCTGAAAGCGCTCCGCCAGAATGGCGGCGCAGCTGACCGCCGCGCAGAGGAGAATGCCCGGCAGGAGCGGGGTGAGCCAGCGAAGCGAGAACTGAAAGGGATGAGCGAGGGTGCGATGTTGTGCCATGGCCAGACAATGCCGTAGCCACCTGTTTTATTCTATCAAATAATATGGCATATATTATTCGATAAAATCGAATGAAAAGCCATGACCTTCGAACAGCTCCGCATTTTCATCGCCGTTGCCGAACGCGAGCACCTCACAAGGGCCGCCGAAGCCATCGGTCTGACCGCCTCCGCCGTCAGTTCCGCCATCAAGAATCTCGAGGCCTTTTACAACGTCGAGCTTTTTCATCGGGTCGGCCGCAACATCGAGCTGACCGAAAGCGGCCGGGTGTTTCTGGGCGAAGCGAAGGCGACATTGGCGCGTGTGCGCAATGCGGAATTGATTCTCTCCGAAATGGGCGGGCTGACGCGCGGCGAAATTACCGTCTGCGCCAGCCAGACGATTGCAAGCTACTGGCTGCCGCCGATCCTGATGCAGTTCAAGAAGCTTTATCCGGGCGTCACGCTGAAACTCGATATCGGTAATACGAAAACGGTGACGCAGGCCGTGCTTGACGGTCTGGCCGAGGTCGGTTTCATCGAAGGCAGGATCGATGAGCCGGCTTTGATGGTGCAGCCCGTCGTGTCCGACAAGCTGCTGGTCGTCACCGGTTCGGCGCATCCTTTCGCGGATGGCCGTTATCTCACCGCGCTCGATATGCTCTACGGCACCTCATGGGTCCTGCGCGAACAGGGCTCTGGCACCCGCTCCGCCTTCGAGGCGGCGGTGCGGCAGATGGGTGTGGACCCCGGCGAGCTTTCGGTCATGCTCGAACTGCCGTCCAACGAGGCGGTGGTGATGGCGGCACGCTCCGGCGGTGCGGCCACGGCAGTTTCCGCTTCCGTCGCCTCGCTGTTTCTGCGGCAGGGGCTGCTGGTCCGAGCCGGCATCGATCTGCCTGCCAGAAACTTCGCTTTGCTGCGCCACAAGGAGCGCCACACCAGCCGGGCGGCCAGGGAGCTGGAGCGCCTCAGCCGTGCGGCCTCGGAGGATTACAAGGCCGGTCTCGCGGGGTTGTAGCAGAGTGGCGAGTGGCACTGTTGGCGTGGGAAGGCCGCCGCTTGTTTCTTCTCCCCGAGGGGGGAGAAGTCCGCAGCAGCGGGATGAGGGGGCGACGGTAGAGATAGACCGAGAGCTTGCCCCCTCATCCGACCCTTCGGGCCACCTTCTCCCCGGCGGGGAGAAGAAAAGGGGAGCGCCGCGACCGGCGTTCCCCATTCGTCAGCATCAATCACTTGCCCTTCGACTTCAGCCAGGCCTTCATCATGGCGATCTCGCCTTCCTGCGCCTTGATGACCTCTTCGGCCAGCTTGCGGATTTCCGGGTCCTTGCCGTATTCGAGCTGGACCTTGGCCATATCGATTGCGCCCTGATGGTGCGGGATCATGCCGCGCACGAAATCGACATCCGCATCGCCGCTATAATCGATGGCCATATCGCCATGCATCTTCTTGCTGGCTTCCATGAACGCCTTGGTGGACGCGCTGTCGCTCATGGTGCCTTTTGACATGTCATGTCCGGCATGGCCGCCCGCTTCCTGTGCGAAAAGCGGAATGGTGAAGACGGCTGCGAAAGCGGCGGCGAGCGTGATGGTCTTGATAGACATGGATTATCCTTCCTGTGTCTGACGGATTTTTCGAAGATGGGTCTGAAAAAATCTGGGGTCAGGCGCGGGGAGGCGGCAGCGGCGGCGCGAAAGCCTTGCCGTCAAAGACGATGCCGCGCTGCGGCTTCGGATAGGCGAATGTCACCCGGCCGCTATCGGCGAAGATCGTTCGCGGAACCACGATCAGGCAGGCGGCGCAGGAACCGGGATGTGCGGCATCGTCACCATGCGGGCAGCAACCGCCCGCTCCATGAGCTCCGTTCTCCGCATGCGCCCGAGACCCTTGGTCCCGATCCGCGGCTCGATGCGAATGGGCATCGTCATGTTTGATCGGCATCTGCGAGGACGCTGCCATGCCCATGGCCATCGGCATGCTCATCGCCATCTGCGCCGGCATTGCGCCGTATAGCAGGCAGGCAAGGAACATCAATGTACGGACCACCTGGGACATGGCGTGAATTTACCGCTGGAATTATGGAATAAGCATGGCCATCAGGTCAGTTCACGCGCAATGACGTGATGCACGATACGATAATCCCTGCTTTCCTCGCCAAACGGGGCAAGCGGCCATTCCCATGCGGCGGCAGGGGCAGGAAGCTCGATGCCATGCAGCAGGTCTTCATGCTGGTGCAGGTTGCCGTCTTTGCCGATGACGTTGAAGGACGTGTCCGTTATCAGGCAAGCCTTGCAGGGCAGGCCAGCCAGCGCTTCCAGATGGGTGTGAATGATCTTCGGCAGAAGATCGTCCGGGGCATCTGCGATCTTTTCCCGCTCCAGACGGTGGCGTGCGCCGGTGCCGATCTGTGACAGGAGATTGGCCGATACCACGAGATCAAGATAGGGCACCCGCCGCAGGAAATCGAGCGGTTCGGCCGGTCGGCCGGCAAGAACATCGTCAAAACCGGAAAGATCGCGGTTGGCGATGCGGACATTCTTTTTGGCATTGAGGCGCAGCTTCGCCTGCACGCTGGCAAGATGCACCAGATCGACCAGCACGACGGTATCGAACATCGCCACCAGCGCATCATAGGGCACATCGCGCAACAGGCCCGATCCCAGCACGACGGCCGTTCGCCGCTGCTTCAGCTTTCTGGCCGATTGCAGCACGAATTGCCGGCTGTTGTTTTCATGCTCCGCCCAGGCTTTGGCGCAGCGGTTGGCGCGCGCCCAGAGGTTGACGGAATAGCGTATATGAGGCCGGAATTCTTTCGGCGTGACCGCGCGTGTGGCGGCATATTGCAGGGCTTCGAGGATCATGAATGCCTAACGGTAGATTTCACGGCGATGGCCGATTTCGACCACCAGCACGACGAGCTTGTGATCCTGTATATCGCAGATGATGCGGTAATCGCCCACCCGGTAGCGCCAGAAATTTCCAAGCTCGGAGCCTTGCAGGGCAGCGCCGGTCTGGCGTGGGTCATCCAGTGCCGCCAATCGTTCATGCAGAAAATTCCGGATTCGCTGGCGCGTTTCCGGATTTATCTTGCGCATCTCTTTCTGGACAAGCGTGTGCTATTCAATTGTCCAGATCACGCCAGAACTCCTCGGCGCTTACAACCTTCGATTCTCCACGCTGAATGCGCCGCGTCGCCTCCTCCGCAAGATAGAGATCTTCCATATCCTCGATATGTTTCTCGATCGCCTCGCGGATGTAATAGGCGGATGTGCGGCCGGTGCGCTCGGACAGCGCTTTCAGCCGCTCATAGGTCTCATCAGGCAGGCGTATGGCCGTCTGTTTGCTCATGGGTCGCGTCCTTCCCGATCCGAATTGGGATACATGCATCCCATATAGCACCGCTTGGCCGCAGCGGCCAGTAAAACCGGAGCCTTTGCGGCTTGCCGCACCGGGCTTCATCCTCTAATACACCGGCTTGATTTCAGGAAAATATCGGACCAGCCCCATGAGCGAAAAAGCAAAAAAGCCTCAGAAACTGAAAGCCCGCCTGCCGCGCGGCTTCGTGGATCGCTCGGTTGCCGATATTCATGCCACCAATGAGATGATCGAGAAGATCCGCAGGGTCTACGAGCTTTATGGCTTCGATCCGGTGGAAACCCCGCTGTTCGAATATACCGATGCGCTCGGCAAGTTCCTGCCCGATAGCGACCGTCCGAACGAAGGCGTGTTTTCGCTGCAGGACGATGACGACCAATGGATGAGCCTGCGCTACGATCTGACCGCGCCGCTCGCCCGCCATGTCGCGGAAAATTTCAACGAAATCCAGCTGCCATACCGCACCTACCGCGCCGGTTATGTCTTCCGCAATGAAAAGCCCGGCCCCGGTCGTTTCCGGCAGTTCATGCAGTTCGATGCCGATACGGTGGGCGCCGCCGGTGTGCAGGCCGATGCCGAAATGTGCATGATGATGGCCGATACGCTGGAAGCGCTCGGAATTCAGCGCGGCGACTATGTCATCCGCGTCAACAATCGCAAGGTGCTCGATGGCGTCATGGAAGCCATCGGCCTCGGCGGCGAAGACAATGCCGGTCGTCGCCTCAACGTACTGCGCGCCATCGACAAGCTCGACAAGTTCGGTCCCGAAGGTGTGAAGCTGCTGCTCGGTCCCGGCCGCAAGGATGAATCCGGCGATTTCACCAAGGGCGCTGGTCTTGGCGAGGAACAGATCGAAAAGGTGCTGTTTTTCGTCGGTATCAAGGATTATGCGGCAAGCGCCGATGATCTGGCGAAACTGGTCGCGGGCACCTCGAAAGGCGAGGAAGGCGTTGAGGAGCTGAACATCATCGGCGCTCTGGTCACCAGTGCCGGTTACGATGCGACGCGCATCAAGATCGACCCCTCGGTCGTTCGCGGCCTCGAATATTATACCGGCCCTGTCTATGAGGCCGAGCTGAGTTTCGACGTCACCAATGAAAAGGGTGAAAAGGTCGTATTCGGCTCTGTCGGCGGCGGCGGGCGTTATGACGGCCTCGTTTCGCGCTTCATGGGCCAGCCGGTTCCGGCCACAGGCTTCTCCATCGGCGTTTCGCGCCTGATGACGGCGCTGAAGAACCTCGGCAAGCTCGGTCAGGTAAAGCCGCTCGCGCCTGTTCTTATCACCGTGATGGACGGTGATGTGCAAAGCATGGGCCGTTACCAGACATTCACGCAGGCGCTGCGCGCCGAGGGCATCCGCGCGGAAATGTATCAGGGCAACTGGAAGAAATTCGGCAACCAGCTGAAATATGCCGATCGCCTCGGTTCCCCCATCGCCATCATTCAGGGTGGTGATGAGCGCGCCGAAGGTGTGGTGCAGATCAAGGATCTGATCGAAGGCAAGCGTCTCTCCGGCGAGATCGAGGACAATGCCAGCTGGCGCGAGGCGCGCGTGGCGCAGGTCACCGTACTGGAGGCGGATCTGGTGGCGAAGGTCCGCGAGATTCTGGAGCATCAGGCAGAGGACGTTCGCCGCGCCGCCGAAGGGCGTTAAGGCCATGGCGATCCTCGCGCTCGACCATGTTCAACTGGCGATGCCGGCGGGCCGTGAGGATGAGGCGCGCTCTTTCTATGGCGGCCTGCTCGGCTTTGCGGAGCAGGTCAAACCCGCCAATCTGGCCGGACGCGGCGGGTGCTGGTTCAGTCGGGGTTCGATAAAACTGCATCTCGGCGTCGAGCAGGATTTCCGCCCGGCGAAGAAAGCCCATCCGGCCTTTCTGGTCGATGATATGGCAACCTTGCGAAAAACACTTGAAACAGCAGGCTGCCATGTGGTTGAGGATGAGCCGCTTGAAGGGTATCACCGGTTTTATGTCCATGATCCCTTCGGAAACCGCATCGAAATGATGCAGCCGCTCGAACCGTGACGAAAAGTACCGTTCCATGCCCCTGATCGACATGCCGGAATTTTCCGGAGAGCTACTGGAAGAATTCGCCGCGCGCCGCACGAGCCGCGTGAACACGCCCGTCATCCAGCCCGCCGAACCCTTTCTGGATATGGCCGGCGAGGATTTGCGCCGCCGTATCTTCATGACGGAAAGCGAAACGGGCGAGAGCCTGTGTCTACGCCCCGAATTCACCATCCCGGTCTGCCTGCGCCATATCGAAACGGCGACCGGCACGCCGAAGCGTTATTCCTATCTCGGCGAAGTCTTCCGCCAGCGCCGCGAGGGCGCGAACGAGTTTTATCAGGCCGGCATCGAGGATCTCGGCGATACCGATATCGCCGCCGCCGATGCTCGTGCCGTCATCGATGCGACAGGCATTCTGCAGCGTCTTCTGCCGGGCCGCTCGCTTGCGGTCACGCTGGGTGACCAGCAGGTGTTCGAGGCGGTGGTTGCCGCCCTTGGCCTGCCGCTCGGCTGGCAGAAGCGGCTGGTGCAGGCATTCGGCGATATGGCGCAGCTTGACGCGTTGCTGGAAAGCCTTGTGCATCCCAAGCCGATGACCGGCCTCGATGCCCGCGTCGCTGGCCTGCTGGCGACGGGCGACGAGGCGGTGCTGGTCGATTATCTCGATACGGTGATGCAGGAGACCGGCTATTCCACCAATGCCAGCCGTTCACCGCAGGAAATCGCCCGCCGCCTGCGGGAAAAACTGGCGCTTGCCGCCACGCGCCTGCCGGATGAAAGCTTTGCGCTGCTCAAGCAGTTCCTGGCCCTGAAGGCGCCTCTGCCGCAGGCCTCGCAGGTTCTGGCCGATTTTGCCGCAAAGGCGAAGCTGAAACTGGATGGCGCGCTGTCCGCTTTCGATAAACGCGTCGCAGCTCTTGCCAATGCCGGCGTCGATCTCGAAACCGTCACCTATGGCGCGGCCTTCGGTCGTCCGCTCGATTATTATACCGGTCTCGTTTTCGAGGTGGTGGAAGCGGGCGACGACAGCGTGCTGGCCGGTGGCGGCCGTTTCGACCGGCTGCTGACCCTGCTCGGCGCACAGGAAAAAATCCCGGCCGTGGGCTTCTCGCTCTGGCTGGATCGCATCGAAACGGTGCGCGGGAGCGACAAGCCATGATCACCATCGCATTGCCCTCCAAGGGCCGGATGAAGGAAGACGCCTCCGCCGTTCTGGAACGCGCCGGGCTGAAGGTCGCGGCCGTCGGCAATGACCGCTCCTATCGCGGCCGCATCGAAGGGCGCGACGATATCGAGATCGCCTATCTCTCCGCCTCCGAGATCGCCCGCGAAATCGGCGCCGGCACCGTGGATTTCGGCGTGACGGGAGAGGACCTTGTGCGCGAGGGACTAACCAATGCCGATGCGCAGGTGGAGTTCTGCGCCCGCCTGGGTTTCGGCCATGCGGACGTCGTGGTCGCCGTGCCTGAAATCTGGCTGGATGTGGACAGCATGGCTGATCTCGGCGATGTCGCTTCGGAATTCCGCGCCCGTCATGGCCGCAGGCTCGCCATCGCCACCAAATATTGGCGGCTGACTCAGCAGTTCTTTTCGCGCCAGCACGGCATTCAGCTTTATCGCATCGTCGAAAGCCTTGGCGCGACCGAAGGTGCACCGGCGGCGGGGCAGGCGGATATCATCGTTGATATCACCTCGACCGGCTCGACGCTGAAGGCCAACCACCTGAAAATTCTCTCTGACGGCATCATCGTCCGTTCGGAAGCCTGCTTTGTGCGTGCCCGCAAGCCGGAGCACGAAGGCGATGCGGCGGTTCAGGAGATCGCCTCGCGCATCAGGGCTGCGGTTTGACGACGTAAAACAAAAAGCCGCCGGAGCGATCCGGCGGCTTTTTTATTGGTCGATCCATTTGGCTTATGCGTGGGCCACAGCTGCGCCGCGTCTTGCGTCGACGGAGTAGGCGCCGGGGCCGAAGGCGGCAAGCAGGATGTAGGCGCCGGCAAGGGTGATGTTCTTCACCATCATGATGCCGTTCAGCGTGTTGATCCAGCCAAGAGCCGGCTCAGGCCAGCCGGGAACGGCAACGGTGCCGCTGTGGAACACCAGACCGGTGAAGACGCAGAAGACGGCAAGCGCCCAGGCAGCGATTTTGGTCTGGAAACCAGCGAGAATGGCAAGGCCGGCAACGAGTTCGAACAGGCCTGCAATATAGGCAAGCGCGGTTGCGGCGGGCAGGCCGGCGCCCGTGATCATGCCGGCCGTGCCGGCCGGATCGGCGAGCTTGCCGAAGCCCGACGTGATGAAGATGAAGGAAAGCAGAATGCGGGCGATGAGAACGAGAACGTTCTGGCTGCTGGACATGGAAATCTCCGGTAATTGATCGGCGTGTCGCCGGTTAAGCTGCAGGGCGATGTCTGGAGATATCAATGGCGGAAAATCACCCGTCCATAAAGATGAACAAGAGAAGACGATTTGTCGTCATTTTGTGAACGATGGCGAGCCTTCGGCAGGTTATTCAGGCGGCGAAGCGAATATCTTCAAAACGCGGAAACAGGAAAAGCCCGGAAATCCGCCCCTGCCTATCGTCTTCAAAACCGGCGGATTCACCCATGCAGATAACGGGCTGGCGCATTGTCGGAAGGATGAAGAGGTTGGTGGAAAAGCAGAATCGTGAAGGCGCAGTGGAGGCCTGCTCGAAAAGTTCCAGCACGCGGGCATGGTCGCTGCGATCGTAGCAGCGGACAAGGCTGAGCAGACCGCACTCACCGGGGGGCAGGCCGTGCATGAAGGAGGCCTGTTCGCCAAGCCGGATGACGCCGCTTGAAAGATCGCTGCTCCACTCTTCCGAAATGAAGAAATTGGACAGGGTTCTGGGATCGGGCGTGGTCGTCACGGCCGCAGGCAGAGCATCGTTGCGTCTTGAGATTTCGAACAAATCGCGCCCCCGCATGAACATCGTACCAGCGACGCAATTTCAAGCGTCACTGCCAAGTTGAACTTCCACCGCCACCCGCAGTCGAAACTTTTAGCCAGGCATCGAACCCCTTCAATGCTTGCGTCCCGTCGCGGCACCCTTACGGGGGCTGACTTATAGTTTATTTTCTCTTACCCACAACAACCAGTCAGAGAGAAAATCAAAAATATTATGTATTCCTTCATCGCAATCGCGAAATATATGAAAAAAGACAACTATGTGTCGAATTTATAGGCTGGTGAGGGCGAAACTCGGCCTCGTCTGCGATTGTGATTCGCCCTTAGCGGTGTCCTATTATTGCATGCACTTCCAAAAACAAGCCGGCTAAGGCTATTTGTGTCCCAAAAGGATACAATATTTTGGAGCCTATCGCACGGGTGGAGTATTTTGCTGCTCCGAAGACCGCCCTTTCTGAATTCCGGTGACAGGACTGATTAGAAGTCCATGCCGCCCGTCTGGCGTGCTTGCGACGTCGGACCACTCAAGAGGCATGGGCGGCAAAAGAAAAAGGGCGATCCGAAGACCGCCCTTTCTGAATTCCGGTGACAGGATTGATTGGAAGTCCATGCCGCCCGTCTGGCGCGCTTGCGACGCCAGACCGCCAAAAGAGCATGGGCGGCAAAGAAAAAGGGCGATCCGGAGACCGCCCTTTCGTATTCCAGAGACAGGACTGATTAGAAGTCCATGCCGCCCATGCCGCCGCCCGGCATTGCCGGCATTGCAGCTTCCTTCTTCGGAAGCTCGGCGATCATGGCTTCGGTGGTGATCAGCAGCGAAGCAACCGAAGCTGCGTTCTGCAGAGCGGTGCGAACAACCTTGACCGGGTCGACGATGCCGAGCTGGATCAGGTCGCCATATTCGCCGGTCTGGGCGTTGTAGCCGTAGTTGTCTTCGTTCTTGTCGAGGATCTTGCCAACAACGATGGAAGCTTCGTCACCAGCGTTTTCTGCGATCTGGCGAACCAGAGCCTGCAGAGCCTTGCGCACGATGTTGATGCCAGCTTCCTGGTCGTCGTTTGCACCCTTGGCGGTGATCTTCGTGGAAGAACGCAGCAGGGCAACGCCGCCGCCCGGTACGATGCCTTCCTGAACGGCAGCGCGCGTCGCGTTGAGAGCGTCGTCGATGCGGTCCTTCTTTTCCTTCACTTCAACTTCCGTCGAACCGCCAACGCGGATCACGGCAACGCCACCAGCGAGCTTGGCAAGACGTTCCTGCAGCTTTTCGCGGTCGTAGTCAGAAGTGGTTTCCTCGATCTGCGCCTTGATCTGGGCAACGCGGCCTTCGATGTCCGACTTCTGGCCGGCACCGTCAACGATCGTGGTGTTTTCCTTGGAGATCGAAACCTTCTTCGACTTGCCGAGCATGTCGAGGGTAACGCTTTCGAGCTTGATGCCGAGGTCTTCGGAAATGACGGTACCACCGGTCAGGATGGCGATGTCTTCCAGCATGGCCTTGCGGCGGTCGCCGAAGCCAGGAGCCTTGACGGCAGCGATCTTGAGGCCGCCACGCAGCTTGTTGACGACGAGCGTTGCAAGAGCTTCGCCTTCGACGTCTTCAGCGATGATGACGAGCGGCTTGCCGGTCTGAACGACGGCTTCGAGAACCGGCAGCATGGCCTGGAGGTTCGAGAGCTTCTTTTCGTGCAGAAGGATGTAGGCGTCTTCGAGGTCCGCAACCATCTTTTCCGGGTTGGTCACGAAGTAGGGCGACAGGTAGCCGCGGTCGAACTGCATGCCTTCGACGACTTCGAGTTCGGTTTCAGCGGTCTTGGCTTCTTCAACGGTGATGACGCCTTCGTTGCCGACGCGCTGCATTGCTTCAGCAATGTCGAGACCGATCTGACGCTCGCCGTTTGCAGAGATCGTGCCGACCTGCGCAACTTCTTCAGACGTGTTGATCTTCTTGGCCTTGGCCTGAAGGTCCTTGACGACTTCGGCAACGGCCAGATCGATACCGCGCTTCAGGTCCATCGGGTTCATGCCGGCAGCAACTGCCTTGGCACCTTCGCGAACGATGGCCTGGGCCAGAACCGTTGCGGTGGTGGTGCCGTCACCGGCGATGTCGTTGGTCTTGGAAGCGACTTCGCGAACGAGCTGCGCGCCCATGTTCTCGAACTTGTCTTCCAGTTCGATTTCCTTGGCGACGGAAACGCCGTCCTTGGTGATGCGCGGTGCGCCGAAGGACTTGTCGATAACGACGTTACGACCCTTCGGGCCGAGGGTGACCTTCACTGCATCAGCGAGAATGTCGACGCCCTTGAGCATCTTTTCGCGCGCTGTGCGGCCGAATTTGACTTCTTTGGCTGCCATTTTCAAAACTCCTGGTTTCGAATGGCCGGACAGGGTCCGGCTTGAAATTTAAGGAAGGACGGGTTCGGCTAAATCAGCCGATAATGCCCATGATGTCGGCTTCCTTCATGATCAGAAGGTCTTCGCCGTCGAGCTTGACTTCGGTGCCCGACCACTTGCCGAACAGGACGCGATCGCCAACCTTGACGTCGAGAGCGACGACCTTGCCGGCCTCATCGCGCGCGCCGGAGCCAACAGCGACGATTTCGCCTTCCTGCGGCTTTTCCTTGGCGGTATCGGGAATGATGATGCCGCCCTTGGTCTTTGCTTCGGATTCAACGCGACGAACGACGACGCGATCGTGAAGCGGGCGGAAATTGGTGCTTGTCATTGCCTAATCCCTCGATCAAATGACTTCACGAACCCTTGGAGGCTCGCGTGATGGGTGTTAGCACTCACCTTGTTGGAGTGCCAGCGAAGCCGAGATAAGGAGGCGCTCTGCCGGAGTCAAGAACGCGCTGTCGGAAAAATTTTATGCGCTATGGTTATCAGCGTTCCATGACAGAAATTTCTGCGTGTTGAGCGGCGGCGGCAAACCACAGCCTATTTGCAATTCGCTGCCTTTTCGGGCCTAGCGAGGTTTTATGTTCGGACGGTGGCGGGCGGGCAGACGGAAGGTTTGTCATCGCTTTTTTTCTTGCCATCGGCGTCCCGCTTTGCGATGTCACGCACACCCTCTTCTCGCATCCGGAAAGCATCTCATGGCCCATCGCATTCTCACCCTCGGCGAAATAACTGATGGGTTCGACGTTATTCTTTCGGATGTCTGGGGCGTGCTGCACAATGGTGTCAGCGCCTTTCCGGACGCGGCGGTTGCACTGCACGAAGCGCGCAAGGCCGGCAAGACGGTGGTGCTCATCACCAATTCGCCGCGCCCCGCTCCCGGCGTCATCGCCCAGCTTCGCGTTCTCGGCGTTCCGGATGAGGCCTATGACCGTATCATCACGTCCGGTGACGTCACCCGCGGCCTGATTGCGGAAGGCCCGAAAAAAGTCTTCCTGCTCGGCCCGGAACGCGATCTGCCGCTGCTGGAGGGGCTGGATGTCGAGCGGGTTAGCGAGGCGGAAGCGCAATCCGTCGTCTGCACCGGTTTCTTTGATGACGAGACGGAAACGCCCGAGGATTATACGGAAATGCTCAAGGGCTTCATCGCCCGCGGCGCGCCAATGATCTGCGCCAATCCCGATCTGGTGGTGGAGCGCGGTGAGCGCATCATTCCCTGCGCCGGCGCCATGGCCGCCTATTATGAACAGCTGGGCGGCGAGGTCCGCATTGCCGGCAAGCCGCATATGCCGATCTACGAAGCCTGCCTCGCGGCGGCGAAAGAAGTGCGCAGCGCCTTCCCCAAGGATCGCGTGCTCGCGATCGGCGACGGCATGCCGACGGATGTGAAGGGCGCGATTGCGAGCGGTCTCAACCTTCTTTATATCAGCGGCGGCATTCACGCCGCCGAATATACGCTGAACGGTCAAACGGACGAGGCGCTTCTGAACGCCTATCTCAAGGGGCAGGGCGCGGCTCCCGGCTGGTGGATGCCCCGTCTTGCTTAAAGGGCGTCTGGCTTAAGCTGGCGCAAAAATGGATCGACTGCCATGACCGTCTTTCATCGCAATGAAAAAAAGGAGCCGCTGCCGGACAATCTTCGCGGCGGCGTCATCGCGATCGGCAATTTCGATGGCGTGCATCGCGGCCACCGCGCCGTTCTGGATCGCGCGCTGGAACTGGCCGAGGCGCGTGGCGTTCCCGCGCTGGTGCTGACTTTTGAACCGCATCCCCGTTCTGTGTTCCGCCCGGAAACGCCTGTCTTTCGCCTCACCCCCGCACCGTTGAAGGCGCGCATTCTCGAAGCCATCGGTTTCCGCTCCGTCATCGAATACCCCTTCGACCGGGAATTCTCGCAGCGTTCGGCGGAGGAATTCGTCCAATCCATTCTTGTCGACTGGCTCCATGCCAGCGCTGTCGTCACCGGCTTTGATTTTCATTTCGGCAAGGGCCGCGAAGGTGGTCCGGCCTTTCTGATGGCCGCTGGCAAGCGCCACGACTTCGACGTGACACTGGTGGATGCCTTCCGCGACGAGGGTGCGGATGTCGTTTCCTCCAGCCGTATCCGCTCGCTCTTATGCGAGGGCGATGTGGCGGGTGCGGCCGGATTGCTGGGTTACCGCTTCACGGTGGAAAGCGAAGTCATCGGCGGCCAGAAGCTGGGGCGCACCTTGGGTTATCCGACAGCCAACATGGCGTTGGCGCCGGAGACGGAACTGAAGGCGGGCATCTATGCCGTGCGGTTCCGCCGTCCCGATGGCTCGATCCGCGATGGCGTCGCAAGCTTCGGCTACCGCCCGACGGTGACCGAAAACGGCGCGGCGCTGCTGGAAACCTATGTCTTCGATTTTTCCGGCGATCTCTATGGCGAGGTTTGTTCGGTGTCCTTCTTCGGACATCTGCGTGACGAGCTGAAATTCGATGGTCTGGAACCGCTGGTCGCGCAGATCAGGCGCGACGAGGAGGAGGCGAGGGCGATGCTGTCAGGCGTGCGGCCGCTGAGCGAAGTGGATGCGAAGATCGCATTTTGAGCCGGAAGGGCTGGCGAGCCCGTATTCCGGCCCATTTTACTGTCGCTTTTCTCTTCCTTTTTGCTGGAAAACCGCATAAACAACCGGCCATGTCCCAATACCGGTTGATGTTTAAAAATCAGATTGGCCGAATTATTGGCCCGGCCTTCCGCCCGCTCTGAGGAGCCGGAAGGTCCGGGATTTTGGCGCTTGTCGCGGCATTTGTGATGGCGCTTTCCGAATTTGCCCTGTTTGAAATTGAGACGGCGCGACCGACACGGCGCGCAACAACGGTACGATTATGAGCGACACCGCAGAAAAATTCGATTATTCCGCCACCCTCTATCTGCCGCAGACGGATTTTCCGATGCGCGCCGGCCTGCCGCAGAAGGAACCGGAAACGGTCAAGCGCTGGCAGGAGATGGGCCTCTACAAGAAGTTGCGCGCCTCCGCCGCCGGCCGCGAAAAATTCGTGCTGCATGACGGCCCGCCCTATGCCAACGGCAATATCCATATCGGCCATGCGCTCAACAAGATCCTGAAGGACGTCATCACCCGCTCGTTCCAGATGCGCGGTTACGATGCCAATTACGTGCCGGGCTGGGATTGCCATGGCCTGCCGATCGAATGGAAGATCGAGGAAGCCTATCGCGCCAAGGGCAAGAACAAGGACGAGGTTCCGGTCAACGAATTCCGTAAGGAGTGCCGTGACTTCGCCGCCGGCTGGATCAAGGTGCAGTCGGAAGAGTTCAAGCGCCTCGGCATCGAGGGCGACTTTGAAAACCCCTATACGACGATGAACTTCCACGCCGAAGCCCGCATCGCCGGCGAACTGCTGAAGATCGCCCGGACAGGCCAGCTCTATCGTGGCTCCAAGCCGATCATGTGGTCCGTGGTCGAGCGCACGGCGCTGGCGGAAGCCGAAGTCGAATATGCCGATGTCGAGAGCGACATGATCTGGGTGAAGTTCCCGGTTGTGCAGGCAGCTCCTGTTCTTTCTGGTGCTTCCGTCGTCATCTGGACGACCACGCCGTGGACCATTCCCGGCAACCGCGCCATCGCGTTTTCGTCGCGGGTCGAATATGGCCTCTACGAAGTGGAAAGCGCCCAGAACGATTTCGGTCCGCAGCCGGGCGAAAAGCTGATCTTCGCCAAGAAGCTTGCCGATGAGGCCGCAGCCAAGGCGAAGCTGACCTTCAAGCTCGTTCGCGACGTGAAAACCGAAGAACTGGCCGCCATCACCTGCGCCCATCCTTTGGCGTCGCTCGGTTACGATTTCCCGGTTCCACTTCTCGAAGGCGATCACGTCACCGACGATGCCGGTACGGGCTTCGTGCACACCGCGCCGAGCCATGGCCGTGAGGACTTTGACGTCTGGACCGCGCATCAGCGTGAGCTGGAAGCGCGCGGCGTTTCGTCGGCCATCCCGTTCCCGGTTGGCGATGACGGTTTCTACACCGAAGACGCCCCCGGTTTCGGCCCGTCGGCCGAGGGCGGCGCTGCCCGCGTCATGGACGACAACGGCAAGAAGGGCGATGCCAATGACCGCGTCATCAAGGCGCTGATCGCGGAAAACAACCTGTTTGCCCGTGGCCGTCTGAAGCACAGCTATCCGCATAGCTGGCGCTCCAAGAAGCCGGTCATCTTCCGCAACACGCCGCAATGGTTCGTCTATATGGACAAGGAACTGGGCGATGGCACGACGCTGCGTTCGCGCTCGCTGAGCGCCATCGACGACACCCGCTTCGTTCCGGCCTCCGGCCAGAACCGCCTGCGCGCCATGATCGAAGGCCGGCCCGACTGGGTTCTGTCGCGCCAGCGCAGCTGGGGCGTGCCGATTGCCGTCTTCGCCGATGAGAAGGGCGAAGTCCTGATCGATGAGGCCGTCAACGCCCGCATCCTCGAGGCCTTCGAGGCCGAAGGCGCTGACGCCTGGTTCGCCGAAGGCGCCAAGGAGCGTTTCCTCGGCAATGACCACGACCATGCCCGTTGGCTGCAGGTCATGGATATCCTCGACGTATGGTTCGACAGCGGCTGCACCCACACCTTCACGCTGGAAGACCGCCCGGACATGAAGTGGCCGGCGGATGTCTATCTTGAGGGTTCCGACCAGCATCGCGGCTGGTTCCATTCGTCGCTGCTCGAAAGCTGCGCGACGCGTGGCCGCGCGCCCTATAACGCCGTTGTCACCCATGGTTTCACCATGGATGAGAAGGGCGAAAAGATGTCGAAGTCCAAGGGCAACGTCGTCTCGCCGCAGGAAGTCATGAAGGACGCCGGCGCGGATATCCTGCGCCTGTGGGTCATGACCACGGATTATTGGGAAGACCAGCGCCTCGGCAAGGCCATCATCCAGACCAATGTCGATGCCTATCGCAAGCTGCGCAACACCATCCGCTGGATGCTCGGCACCCTTGCCCATTATGAAGGCGAGGAGATCGCCTATGACGATCTGCCGGAGCTGGAAAAGCTGGTGCTGCACCGCCTGTCCGATCTGGATAAGGTTGTGCGCGAAGGTTATGACGGCTTCGAGTTCAAGAAGATCGCCCGTGCGCTGGTGGATTTCGCCAATGTCGAGCTTTCGGCCTTCTATTTCGACATCCGCAAGGACACGCTTTATTGCGACGCGCCGTCGTCGCTGAAGCGCCGGGCGTCGCTGTCGGTCATCGCAAAGCTGTTCGATTGCCTCGTCTCGTGGCTCGCGCCCATGCTGCCCTTCACGACGGAAGAAGCGTGGCTTTCGCGTTATCCGGATGCGGAATCGGTGCATCTTGTCCAGTTCCCGGAAATCCCGGCGGAGTGGAAGAACGATGCGCTGGAAGCGAAGTGGGAGAAGATCCGCAAGGTTCGCACCGTCGTGACGGGCGCGCTGGAAGTCGAGCGCCGCGAAAAGCGCATCGGCTCCTCGCTCGAAGCGGCCCCTGTCGTGCATATTGCCGATGCCGACCTGCTGGCGGCGTTGAACGGGCAGGATTTCGCCGAAATCTGCATCACTTCGGCCATTTCGGTGGTGGGTGATGAAGGCCCGGCCGATGGCTTCCGCCTGCCGGAAGTTGCAAAGGTCGTGGTCGAGCAGAAGCTGGCGGAAGGTGCAAAATGCGCCCGTTCCTGGCGCATCACCACCGATGTCGGTTCCGACCCGGACTATCCGGAGGTTTCGGCCCGCGATGCGGCCGCCTTGCGGGAGCTTGCCGCACGCGGATAAGGAAAATGGCCGGATGAATTGCGCTTTGCGTCTTCATCCGGTACACCTGCCTGAAAATGGCCGGATTTGCACGGCAATGCGGGCTGCCGCCTGCTGAAAGACGATGTCTGGCGAAGTGGGACGGACGGCTGGAAGGGTTTCAATGAAGACGATGCAGGGTAATGCGCAGGGTTTGGGCATGTTTCGCACGGTTGCAGGCATCACGGCCATAGGCGTGCTGCTGGGCGCTTGCACGAGCCCGACCTACGGTACGGGCAAGACGGCGGCGGAACAGCTTGTCGACGATCTCGGCAACGCAACCTCGATCACCGGTGACCAGAGCAAGCGCAACCTGAAATACAGCCCGCGCCCCGGTCTTGTCGTTCCTGCCCAGTCCCGTGCCGAACAATTGGCCGCGCCGCAGCAGAATATGGCGAACCGCGAAAACAACCCGCAATGGGTTGAATCGCCGGAAGAGACCCGCGAACGTCTTCGCGACGAGGCGGATGCCAACAAGAACAACCCGCATTACCGCTCGCCGCTGCTTGCCGGTAACGGCACTGCCGGCCAGATGACCGAAAGCCAGAAATGGGAAGCCTTCCGCAAGGCGAAGGCCGAAGCCCAGGGCGGCTCCGTCGTCAACGCCCAGCGTCGGTTCCTTACCGATCCGCCAGCCGAATATCGCAGCGTTCCGCAGGATCAGCTGACCGACCTCGGTGAGCCGGAGCAGAAGAAGGAAAAGCGCCGCAAGAAAGAAGCGGCTGTCGCCAACACCGGCAAGAGCTGGTGGAACCCCTTCTGATAAAATGACGGGCTGATGGTGGCCTGCGGGAAAGGTTTTTCCCGTCGGCCGCTCAATCGTCGAGACGTTTCTCGCGGAAAAATTGCCGCAGGATTTCCGCACTTTCGCTTTCCGCCAGCCCCGAATAAACATCCGGAGCATGGTGGCATGTCGGCTGGCTGAAGAAGCGCACACCACTATGCACCGCGCCTCCTTTGGGGTCTTCCGCGCCGTAATAAAGGCGGCGGATACGGGCGAATGAGATCGCCGCCGCGCACATGGTGCAGGGCTCAAGGGTTACATAGAGATCGGCGCCGGGCAGCCGTTCCTGCCCCAGCGCCTCGCAGGCCATGCGGATGACGGCGATTTCGGCATGCGCCGTCACATCGTTCAATTCACGGGTGCGATTGCCGGAACGGGCAATGACGCGGCCATCCAGAACCAGTACCGCGCCGATAGGAACCTCCTGGCGTTCGCCGGCAGCGCGGGCTTCCGCCAGCGCCAGTTCCATGAAATGCGTCCTTTCGGCCATTGTGTTTCAATTTCCTCTTAACCCTTGTGCTTGGACCTGATAGGACAGCCCAAACAACAGGCAAACAGCAAATGACTTTTAAAGACAAGCCGAAGCGTGACGGCGGCAAGACATTTAGCCGCGACAAGAAGCCGAAAGGCCCCGGCAAGCCGGCCTCGGAGCGTGAGAAGAAACCGGCCGAAGCAAAGGCAGCCCCGGCGCCCGAAGCCGTGGTCGGCACCAAGCCCGAACGCATTTCCAAGATCATGGCCCGCGCCGGTGTCGCGTCGCGCCGCGATGTGGAACGAATGATCATGGAAGGCCGCGTGTCGCTAAACGGCGTCAAGCTGGATAGCCCGGTCGTGAACGCCACGCTTTCGGACAAGATCGAAGTGGACGGCATGCCGATTCGCGGTGCCGAGCGCACGCGCCTGTGGCTTTACCACAAGCCCGCCGGTCTGGTGACGACCAATTCCGACCCGGAAGGCCGACCGACGGTTTTCGACAATCTGCCGGGCGAACTGCCGCGCGTGCTCTCCATCGGCCGCCTCGATATCAATACCGAAGGCCTGCTGCTGCTCACCAATGATGGCGGCCTGTCCCGTGTGCTGGAACTGCCGACCACCGGCTGGCTGCGCCGCTACCGCGTGCGCGCCCATGGTGAGGTCGATCAGGCCGCACTCGACAAGCTGAAGGACGGCATCGCCGTCGACGGCGTGCTCTACGGCGCAATCGATGCCACGCTCGACCGTACCCAGGGCCACAATGTCTGGATCACCATGGGTCTGCGCGAAGGCAAGAACCGCGAGATCAAGAATGTGCTAGGCGCGCTCGGCCTTGAGGTCAACCGCCTGATCCGTATCTCCTACGGTCCGTTCCAGCTCGGCGATCTTGCCGAAGGCAAGGTGCTTGAAGTGCGCGGCCGCATGCTGCGCGATCAGCTCGGACCGCGTCTGATCGAAGAGGCAGGCGCCAATTTCGACGCGCCGATCTACAATACATCCGTCGACGATGAGGAAGAGGCCCCGGCCAAGCGCGCCAAGCCCGAATGGGCCAAGGGCGACGCGCCGGAAGGCAAGTCTCGTTTCGAAAAATCCTCTGGCAGACCGGAAGACCGTCGCGAAAAGGCGCTCGGCCGTCTTGATACCAAGCGCGGTGACAAGCCTGCCGGCAAGTTCGGCTCCAAGCCCGCCGGGAAATTCGGCGCCAAGGGCCGCAATGAGGATGATGGCGAAGAGCGCCGCAGCCCCCGCCAGCCCGCCGGCACCAGCCGGACGGCCAATGTCTGGATGGCGCCCGGCGCAAAGCCGACCCGTGATGGCAAGGAACGCAAGTCTTCCGCCCGCGCGGAAGCCGAAAGCCTGTTCAAAAAGCCGTCCGCCCAGGCAGAAGCGCGCCGCAGCGTCGTGCGTCATGCCGATGACGAGGGCGAGTGGATCCGCTCGGAGCCGACCCGTGAGGATGACCGTGGCCAGGGCCGCGGTGATCGTTCTGCACGCGGCGAAAAAAGCTTTGGCGATCGCGGTGGACGCGGTGGCAAATCCTTTGGCGACCGACCCTCTGGCGACAGGCCTTTCCGGGATCGCCCCCGCGAAGACGGCGACCGCCCGCGTGGCGACCGCCCGGCACGGGGTGCAAAAAGCTTTGGTGACCGACCGGCACGCGGCGACAAGCCCTTTGGCGACCGTCCTTTCCGTGACCGGCCCCGTGAAGATGGTGATCGCCCGCGCAGCGACCGTCCGCGCGGCGAGAAGAGCTTTGGAGATCGCACCGCGCGTGGCGAAAAGCCATTCAGCGAACGGCCGTTCCGCGACAAGCCCCGCGAGGAAGGGGATCGTCCGCGCGGCGACCGGCCTTTCGGGGATAAGCCCAGAGGCGGCAAACCGGGTGGCAGGCCCGCATCGGGCAAGCCGTCTTTCGGTAAATCGGGCGAGCGTGGCGAACGTTCGGGTTTTTCGGGTAAGGGTAAAGGCCCCGGCGGCAATGGCCCCGGCGGCGGCAAGCCGGGTGGCAAAGGCCCGGGTGGCAAACCTTCTGGAGGCAGGGGAATGACACGTAATGCGGATCGTAGGCGGTGAGTTCCGCGGCCGGACACTGGCCGCGCCGAAATCGAATTCCATTCGTCCGACCATCGACAGGACGCGGGAAAGCCTCTTCAATATCCTGAGCCACGCCTATCCGGAAAGTCTTGACGGTACGCGCGTTCTGGACGTTTTCGCCGGAACCGGTGCGGTCGGGCTGGAGGCTCTTTCGCGCGGCTGTCGCGTGGCGCTCTTCGTCGAAAACGGCGTTGAGGGCAGGGGGCTGCTCTGGGAAAATATCGATGCGCTCGGCCTGCATGGCCGCGCCCGCATCCTGCGGCGTGACGCCACCAAGCTTGGCGGTGTCAACAATATCGAGCCTTTCGATCTTCTGTTTGCCGATCCACCCTATGGCCATGGCCATGGGGAAAAGGCGTTCGCGGCAGCACATGGCGGCGGCTGGCTCACACCCGGCGCGCTTGCCATTCTGGAAGAGCGCGGTGATGTTGCGGTCAATGTCGATCCAGCGTTCAAGCTGCTTGAAAGCCGTATCTTCGGCGACACGAAAATGCATTTCTACCGTTACGAGCCCTGACGGGAACACCTTCCCGTCACGCCACGGTCTTGTCTTGTTTGCCGAATAGGCAGAGCCTGTGTCCTGTCGACCGATACTGTCAGGCAGTATCGCGATAGGCTATGCCGGCAGACAGGACCTGTGCGGGGAAAGAGTTTTGGGTATTCGCATGGAGCAGGGTGTAAACGAGAGCGTCACGATCGTCCGCGCCGGAGAAGATGTTCTCGAAGGCGGCGGCACGGGTGGCCAGGAGCCGACATTCGGCGTGGCGCTCGGCGGCGGCGGTGCGCGCGGCATCTGCCACATCAACGTCATCGAGGCGCTGGACGAACTCGGTATCCGGCCGGTGGCGCTATCAGGCTCATCGATCGGTTCCATCATCGGTTCAGGCATGGCGGCCGGCATGACGGGCCGGGAAATCCGTGAATATACGCTCGAACTCATGGGGCGGAAGGGTTCGGTGGCCAACCGGCTCTGGAGCCTCGGCCCGGCATCGATGCGCCATGCGGTGGACGGTTTTCGTCTCGGGCAATTCAATCTCGAACTCATTCTGCACGCTTTGATGCCGCAAGCTTTGCCGAAGGACTTTTCCGAACTCGCCATCCCGCTCAAGGTGATAACCACCGATTATTATGCCCAGACCGAGGTTGTGGTGGAGAGCGGCGAGATCATCCAGGCGCTGGCCGCGTCTGCCGCCATTCCGGCCCTGTTCATGCCTGTTCGTATCGATGGTCGCATCATGATCGATGGCGGCATCTTCAATCCCGTGCCCTACGAGCATCTGCTGGACCAGGCCGATATCGTCATCGGCGTTGATGTGGTCGGCGGTCCCGAAGGCGACGGCACCACCATGCCGAACCGGCTGGACAGCCTGTTCGGCGCCAGCCAGCTGATGATGCAGGCGGCGATTGCCCTGAAACTGAGGTTACGTCCGCCGCACATCTTCCTGCGCCCGCCGGTGCACCGTTTCGGCGTGCTGGATTTCCTGAAGTCCGAGGAGGTGCTGAACGCATCGGCCGGCATCAAGGACGATCTGAAACGGCAGATCGACATGCAGGTGGAACTGTTTCATCGCGGGCAGGGCGTGGAGGCTTGAGCGGTACTCCCTGAATATTCACTATCGAGCGAGCGGGTGCCGCTCGCTTCTTCTCCCCGCCGGGGAGAAGTCCGCGGCAGCGGGATGAGGGGGCGACGGTAGCGATATACGGAGAGCTTACCCCCTCATCCGACCCTTCGGGCCACCTTCTCCCCGGCGGGGAGAAGAAACAAGCAGCGTGCTCCCTGCGCTAATGCCTGCCTCGTCACCTACAACGAGACTTCCGTTTCCCCGTCTTCCTCTTCTTCTTCCCGCTTCTCCGCCTTGTTCTTCGGCTTCATCAGCGGCTCCGGCTTCACCTCGCGCACCGGCTTGTTGTGCAGCATCTGCCGGCCGGCGGCGAGGCCTTCCACGGCCTGTAGCTGCAACCGCTCCTCGTCGCGTTCGCGAATATCGTCGGCAATCGCCAGCGCCCTTTCGCCATCCATATCCAGCCCTTCCAGAATGCGCCTGCCGAACAGCAAGCCCGATTCCAGCGTCTCACGGATCTCGTATTCCACGCCCTTTTTCCTGAGGTCGAGCGAATGCACGCGGTCATAGGAGCGGACATAGATGCGCACGCTTGGAAATTCCGACTGGATCATATCGATGATACGGTCGGTGACCTCTTTCTTGTGGGTGCAGACGGCAACGAGATCGGCCCGTTCTATTCCAGCGGCGATCAGCACGTCCTTGCGGGTGCCATCGCCGAAAAAGATGCGGAAGCCGAAACGGGCGGCCTGGCGCACGCGGTCGGCGGAGCTGTCGATGACGGTGACGTCGCGCCCGCCGGCGAGAAGGATCTGCGAGGCTATCTGGCCGAAGCGGGAAAAGCCGATCATCAGCACATCCGCACCCGCGCCGTCGAAATCCTCTTCCAGCTTGTCCTCCTCCGCATCCTCCGCCGTCAGCCGGCGTGAAATCACCGCCAGAAGCGGCGTCAGCGCCATGGAAAGCGTGACCACGGCAACGAGGATCGAGGCGGTCGCCTGCGGGAACAGCCCCGAGGCGGCGGCCGTGGTGAAAAGCACGAAACCGAATTCGCCGCCCTGCGCCAGAAGCAGCGCGATGCGGCTGGACGCATAACGCGACGAACCGGCAATGCGGCACAGAACGTAAATCAGGCCCGCCTTCACCGCCATCATCGCCGGCACGGCGATCAGTATGAGAAGAATGTGCTCATAGACGATATTGACATGCAGCGACATGCCGACGGCCATGAAGAACAGCGCCAGAAACAACCCGCGGAACGGCTCGATATCCGCTTCCAGCTCATGCCGGTAGGAGGATTCCGACAGCATCAGCCCCGCCAGCAATGCGCCCATGCCCATCGAAAGCCCGACAGCTTCCATTATGGCGGCCGCACCGATGACCACGAAGAGCGCGGCGGCGATCATCACTTCGCGCGCGCCCGTGCGGGCAATGATCTGGAACATCGGTGTCAGCAGGTAACGCCCCGCCAGCACCATGCCCGCCACCGCGATGATCGAAGCGAGGAGATCGTAGGACATTGAATCCGTCGGCACGTCCGGGCGGTTCGAAAGAATGGTGACGAGGGCAAGAAGCGGCACGATGGCGAGATCCTGAAACAGCAGGATCGAAAAGGAGCGATTGCCGTGCCGGGTGTTCATGTCGCCGTCATCGGCAAGGATTTGCAGCGCAAAGGCGGTGGAGGAAAGCGCAAGGCCGAAACCGGCGACGAGACTGCCGCGTGCATCGATCAACCCCGCCCACCAGGCGATGGCGGCCAGCACGCTGCCCGTCACCAGCACCTGCGCCAGTCCGAGCCCCAGAATGTCGCGCCGCATCTGCCATATGCGCGATGGTTTCAGTTCCAGCCCGATGATGAAGAGCAGGAAAACCACGCCCAGTTCCGAGACGTTGAAGATGTCCTTCGCATCCGTGACCAGATGTAGGAACGGCCCGATGATGATGCCCGCCACAAGATAGCCCAGCACGGTGCCAAGCCCGAGCTTGCGGAAAACCGAGGCCGCGATGACCGCGCCGGCCAGAAGCAGCAGGGGTTCGGAAAAGAGAGCGTCGTGCTCGGTCATGCGGGCGGACTTTCGAATAGGGTGGCGACAATACCGTCCGAATGGAGAAAGCGGCGTTTCGCCCTTGATGCGGGGTTCCTGGCACAATAAATGGAACAGGAATGAAAGGCCAACTCATGTCCTCAGAAATAGATTCTTCCAAACTTCTCGATCGCGCCAGCCAGCTTGTCGATCTTGCCCGTGCCGCCGGTGCGGATGAGGCGGATGCCGTTGTCGTTCGCTCCCGCTCGCAATCGGTCGGCGTGCGGCTCGGCAAGGTGGAAAGCACCGAATCCTCCGAAAGCGACGATTTTTCCCTGCGCGTCTTCGTTGGCCGCCGGGTGGCGAGCGTTTCCGCCAATCCGGGCTTCGACCTGAAGACCTTGGCGGAACGGGCGGTGGCCATGGCGAAGGTTTCGCCGGAAGACCCCTTTGCCTGCCTTGCGGACAAGGAACGGTTGGCCACTTCCTATGACGATCTCGAGCTTTTCGATGCGACGGAAGTGTCGGCCGATCAGCTGCGCGAGACAGCCCTTGCCTCGGAAGAGGCAGCACTTGCGATCAAGGGCGTCAGCAATTCCTCGGGCGCCGGCGCATCGAGCGGCATGGGCGGCCTCGTCCTTGCCACATCCCACGGTTTTTCCGGCAGCTATATGGGCAGCCGCTTCAGCCGTTCCGTCAGCGTCATTGCCGGCGAAGGCACGAAGATGGAGCGTGACTACGATTTCGACAGCCGTCTTTATTATGCCGATCTCGATGCCGCTGAAGAAATCGGCCGCCGCGCCGGTGAAAAAGTCGTGCGGCGCGTCGGTCCGCGCCAGGTCGATACCGGTAGCAATATCACTGTGGTTTTCGATCCGCGCATCGCCCGCGGCTTTGTCGGTGCGATTGCCGGCGCTATCAACGGCGCGTCGGTTGCTCGCAAGACCAGCTTCCTGCGCGATAAAATGGGTCAGCAGGTTCTGAAAAAGGGCCTTTATCTCACCGACGATCCGCAGATTGTGCGCGGCCCATCCTCGCGTCCCTTCGATGGCGAGGGCGTGCGCGGCGAGAAGATGACGATGATCGAGGACGGTGTGCTGAAGCACTGGTTCCTGTCCACCTCGGCGGCGCGGGAACTTGGCCTTGAAACCAACGGTCGCGGCGTGCGCGGCGGCACGGCGGTTTCGCCGGCCTCCACCAATCTGGCGCTGGAGCCGGGCGATCTCTCGCCGGAGGATCTGCTGAGACAGGTCGGAACCGGCTTTTACGTCACCGAGCTGATCGGCCACGGTGCCAATATGATTACGGGTGAATATAGCTGCGGCGCCAGCGGTTTCTGGATCGAGAACGGCGAAAAGACCTTCGCCGTTTCCGAGGTCACCATCGCCTCGAACCTGAAGGACATGTTCATGCGGGTCACGCCGGCTAACGATATCGACCGCAAATACGGCGTCGCGGCCCCGACGCTTGCCATTGAAGGCATGACGATCGCGGGCAAGTGAGACGGCCTGCGGGTTGTTTTCGCCGGCACTTTGTGTGCAAGTGCGAAGAGAAAAACAGGCGCGCCGTGTGAGGCGCGCGGAAAAGACGGCAAAATGAACGATATGGCTGAGGCCCGCTGGGCCTCCGATCTGAGGCTGGTCCTCGAAGCCGCCCGCAAGGCGGGCGAGACGGCCCTCGGTTTCTTCCGCAAGGATCCCGAGGTCTGGTGGAAGAATGGCGGGCTTTCGCCGGTCAGCGCGGCCGACTACGCCGCCAATGAAATCCTCGAAACCATCTTGCGCTCCGCCCGGCCGGATTATGGCTGGCTTTCCGAAGAGACGGATGACGATACGGACCGCCTTTCCCGCTCCACCGTCTTCGTGGTCGATCCTATCGACGGCACCCGCGCCTTCATCGGCGGCCGGGACACCTGGTGCGTCAGCGTCGCGGTGGTGCATGAAGGGCGGCCGGTGGTTGCGGTCCTCGTCGCACCCGCGCTTGCCGAGGAATTCACGGCACTGGACGGTGGTGAGGCGCTGAAGAATGGCGAGCCCATTTCTGCCGCGCTTAAGAATGTCGGCATCTTCCATCTGGCTGCACCGGAAGACGTGGTCACGCATCTGCCGGAAGAGGTACGGCGCAGCGTCAAGCGCATTCCGCACGTACCCTCGCTTGCCTATCGGCTGGCCATGGTGGCCGATGGCCGTATCGACGGAACGCTGGTCAAGGCCAACTCGCACGAGTGGGATCTCGCCGCCGCCGACCTGATCCTCGAAAGGGCCGGCGGCCGTCTGGTGGGTCTCGATGGAAAACCTCTGATGTATAATCGCCGGCAGGTGAACCACCCCGCATTGTGCGCCGCAGCAGATTATGCGCTGCCCACGCTTTTGAAAGCGTTTTCGCATCTGTCCGACAGTTGACGTTTGCCGGGAAATCCCGCAGATGAAGGCCTCTCTCAGAGTTTAAGAAAGAGATAAAGACATGACGGAAGCCGGCAAACAGAAACAGCTGCTGCACCTTGTATTCGGTGGCGAACTGGAAAACCTTCAGGATGTTCAGTTCCGGGATTTGAATGCGCTCGATATCGTCGGCATCTATCCGGATTACGCTTCCGCGCTCACCGCATGGAAATCCAAGGCGCAGATGACTGTTGATAACGCCCATATGCGTTATTTTATCGTGCATATGCACCGTCTTCTCAATCCGGACGATAAAATTTGAGTCCTTTTGCCCTTGCGTTGTAATACTATTGGGTGAAGGCGAGTTTTCCGGTGATTCCTGCTGAAAATGTGCAGGCCGGGATTTTGATTGCGAGAAAATGTGATCGCGCTTTCGTTTCCGATGACAAAAAATGACGCAATTTGAGAAGAAGTAGGCGGCGATAACAACAAGAACAGGGGAAGGGCATTGCGCGGAATGATCAAGGGCAGAATGTCATGAGCAGCCGTATCGCACGTTTCGCTCTTTCCGGTTACCGGATTGCCGGTATCGCCGCCTATCCCTTTGCCCGTCCCTATCTTTCCTGGCGGGCGGCAAAGGGCAAGGAAGACAAGCGCCGTCGGCTCGAGCGTTTCGGCTATGCCAGCGCCGAGCGCCCGCGCGGGCCGTTGGTCTGGTTCCATGCCGCAAGCGTCGGCGAAACGCTGGCTCTCATTCCGCTGATCCGCGAAATACGCAAGCGCGACATTTTCGTGCTTTTGACCACCGGAACGGTCACCTCCGCAGAACTGACCCGCACCCGGCTTGGCGACGATGTGATCCATCAATATGTGCCGCTCGACATCAAGATAGCGGTCAACCGTTTCCTCGCCTATTGGGCGCCGGATGCCGCCATCACCGCTGAATCGGAAATCTGGCCGGTGACGATGATGGAGCTGGAACGCCGGCACATCCCGCAGATCCGGGTCAATGCGCGCCTCTCCGACCGGTCCTTCGACCGCTGGAAAAACCGGCACGACATTGCGGAATCGCTGTTTTCCAAGCTGGCGCTGGTGGTTGCGCAATCGGATCTCGATGCCGAACGCTTCCGCGATCTCGGCTCCTGGCCAGTGGTGATATCAGGCAACCTCAAGGGCGACACCGATCCGCCACCCTGTGACGAGGCTCTTCTTGAGGCCTATCGCAAGCAGGTCGGCAATCGCAAGACCTGGGCGGCGATCTCCACCTTCGATGGTGAGGAAAAGGCTGCCGCCACCGTGCATGCGGCGATCAAGTCGCGCAACGGCCAACTGACCATCATCGTGCCGCGCCATCCCGAGCGCGGCGACGATGTGGAAGCCATGCTGAAGGGCATGGGGCTGACCGTCGCGCGCCGTAGCAGGAATGACGTGATCACGCCGGAAACCGATATTTTCCTCGGCGATTCCATCGGCGAAATGGGGCTTTATCTGCGTTTGACCGAGCTTGCCTTTGTCGGCCGCTCGCTGACGGCGGAAGGCGGGCAGAACCCGCTGGAACCGGCGATGCTGGGATGCGCCGTATTGTCCGGCGCGCATGTGCAGAATTTCCGCGAGGCCTATCAGAAGCTGATCCGCGCTGGCGGCGGTCGTATCATCCGCGATGTGGAGATGCTGGCCAAGGCGGTGCATTATCTGCTGGTCAACGACAATGAGCGTTACAAGATGATCGATGCTGGCAACCGGGTCATCCAGGATATGCGCGGCGCGCTTTCTCTGACCGTCAAGGCGCTGGAACCCTATATCAACCCGCTTACCGTTTCCGCCAAGCTGCAACCGCGGAGCGCCATCGGTTCATGGTAGCGGATATCGAACTCAACACGGCGCAGTCTATCGTCGCGGTCCTTTTCGACAAGGACGGTACGCTTCTCGGCTATGACGCCAGCTGGGGTCCGGTGAACCGCGAGCTTGCGGCGATTGCCGCCAAGGGCGATGCCGTTCTCGCCGACCGGCTTCTTTCCGCCTGCGGCATGGACCCGGTCACCGGCCATGTCGTGCCGGACAGCCTTCTGGCCGCTGGCAACACGGCGGAAATCGCCGCCGGTCTGGTTGCCGCCGGCTCGCCCTGCAATGTCGAGGAACTGACGGCTCGCCTCGACCGGCTGTTTACCGAGGCGGCGGATAAATCCGTGCCGGTGACCGATCTCAAGGCGTTTTTCGCAAGGCTGAAGGCACGCGGCTACAAGCTCGGCATCGCTTCCAGCGACAATGAAAATTCCATCCGCCAGACGGCCATCCGTTTCGGTTTTGAAAACGATGTGGATTTTGTCGCGGGATATGACAGCGGTTATGGCACCAAGCCGCAACCCGGCATGGTTCTCGGTTTCTGCGAGGCGATAGGCTTCCCGCCCGAGCGTGTGGCCGTGGTCGGCGACAATAATCACGATCTGCATATGGCGAAAAACGCCGGAGCGGGATTGCGCATTGCCGTTCTGACGGGCACCGGCTCGCGCGAGAGCCTCGGCGCTGACGCCGATTATTGTTTCGACGACATTACCGCGCTTGAAGCGCTGTTGCCGGAACAGGCTCTCTGAACCGTTTGTCCCGTTTTTGCAATTTACGGTTTTTTCTGGCAAACAACCCCTATGATATTCGACATCCGAACGGAATGCCGTGGGCGACGCGGCCGGGAGCGGGAATAGATGGTTTCTGAAGCGCCGCCATTCTGGTGGCAGAAAGCGGGCTGGCAGGCGTGGCTCCTGTCACCTTTTTCGCTTCTCTACGGCAAGATCGCCGGCCGGCGGATGCGAACGGCGAAGAGGGCAAGCGTTTCCGTTCCGGTTATATGCATCGGCAATTTCACCGTGGGCGGCGCCGGAAAGACACCGACGGCCATGGCAATTGCCAGAGCCGCCGCCGCGAAAGGCCTGAAGCCCGGTTTTCTCAGCCGCGGTTATGGCGGCACGCTTGACGTCACCACGCTTGTCGATCCCGGACAGCACCGCTCTGCCGACGTCGGCGATGAACCTCTGCTTCTGGCGCGAGAGGCGGTCACGGTCATTTCCCGCAAGCGGGTGGAAGGCGCACACCGGCTGGTGAAGGAAGGCGTCGATCTCATCATCATGGATGACGGCTTTCAGAGCGCGCGCCTGACGCTGGATTACGCGCTTGTCGTCATCGATACGCTGCGCGGCATCGGCAATGGCCATCTCGTCCCGGGCGGGCCGGTGAGAGCACCGCTCGCCGAGCAGATGCGGCAGATGACCGGTCTTTTGAAGGTCGGCAACGGCCATGCGGCCGATCCGCTGGTCAGGCAGGCGGCGAAAGCCGCCAAACCCGTCTTCGTTGCGGCGATCACGCCGCAGGAGCCGCAGGACTTCAGGGGAAGCCGCGTTCTGGCCTATGCGGGTATTGCCGACCCGGCCAAGTTTTATCGAACCGTCGAAGCGCTCGGCGGTGACATCGTGCTGCAACGCTCCTTCCCGGATCACCATCATTTCAGCGACGACGAGATCGCCGATCTTCTTGCGGATGCGGCCAGACAGAATCTGCAGCTGGTGACGACGGCCAAGGACGCCGTGCGGCTTAACGGACATCACGGCCGGGCCGAAGAATTGCTGTGGAACAGTCTGGTGATCGAAATCGACATGGTGTTTGACGACCCCAATGCGGCCGCGACCATCATCGATACGGCGGTGGCGAACTGCCGTGCGCGTTTGCTGCGGGACAATGCGCGGACGTCGCTTTAGAGTACTGAAGAAGAAAAACCGCCGTGCACCTACGTCGCCTCATTCCTGTGCTTGTCACAGGAATCCAGTCGACGCGCGTCCATACTGCGGGAAGAGCCCTCTCAGCCCAAGGACTTGGGCTGGCTGGATCCCTGTGACAAGCACAGGGATGAGGGGAGGCACACGCGCTATACTCAACGCGCCGCTTGCCAACTCACGCCGGCAGATTACCAGCCTTCTGTTCAGCTTCCAGCGAAGCCGCCGCATCCACATAGGCTTCCTGCCGCGCCACGCTCCAGTAGCGCAGCTCATCGAGCGGAATGCTTTTGCCGGTGATGGCGCAGACGACATGCGAGCCGGTCTGCACGATCCGGAAATCACCGTCGAGATATTCGATGACGGCGAGGCGGTTGCCGCCTCCCTCAAATCTGTTCATCCGTTTTCGTCTCCTGCTCTGTCCTGTCAGGGCACCCAGTCCGAAACGGCGTAGCGTTTTCCTGAACAATGCGGATGCTCCAGTTCCCTAAATTTATATCGCCAGGCGCGGGCCAAGGCCAGCCCTACCGGCCTGCCGCCGGGACGAGGCGTCAGCTACGGCCGAAGAGCCGTTCTATATCGGAAAGTTTCAGTTCGATATAGGTCGGGCGACCGTGGTTGCACTGGCCGGAGCCCGGCGTGTTTTCCATCTGCCGCAGAAGCGCATTCATCTCCTCCGGCCGCATGCGCCGGCCGGAGCGCACGGAACCGTGGCAGGCCATGGTGGCGGCAACATATTCCAGCTTGTTGGCAAGCGTGGAGGCAGCGTCCCATTCGGCAATTTCGTCGGCAAGCTGGCGCACCAGCCCCTGTACATTAACTTCGCCCAGCATGGCGGGCGTTTCCCGCACGGCGACCGCGCCCGGCCCGAAACGCTCGATGACGAGGCCCAGCGCATCGAAACCGGCGGCATGATCCATCAGCCGGTCGCAATCCTCTTCCGGCAGGTCGATGATCTCAGGAATAAGCAGCACCTGCGACGGCGGACGCCGGGAATGCAGCGCATTGCGCATTTCCTCGAATACCAGCCGCTCATGCGCGGCATGCTGATCGACGATGACGAGGCCGTTTTCCGTCTGCGCGATGATGTAGTTCTCATGCAGCTGCGCCCGTGCCGCACCCAGCGGATAAAGCACCGGTTCTGGCGAGGGGCTTGCGGCTGTGTCGTAAGTCTCCCGCGGCTCGGCCCGCGCCGTCGGCATGGTGATGTCGGAAAAGCGCGACTGCACTGCCTCCGAAAATTGCGTTCCGCTGGAAACAGCAAGCGGCCGGGAAGGAGAAGTCGCGGCGGACCATGTCGCGGACGGAGAAGGCCGGAGATTGGACGGGCTGTAACCCGGACGGAAGGCGCTCATCATCTGGCTCGCACCCGTCGTCGCCGCCCTGTCGCCGTCGCGCGTCAGCGCCTGCCGGATCGCGCCGACGATCAGCCCGCGAATGAGGCCCGGATCGCGAAAACGCACGTCGGATTTTGCCGGATGCACATTCACATCCACAAAGGCGGGGTCGAGCGTGATGGACAGCACCGCGACCGGATATCGCCCATGCGGCACGGTTTCGGCATAGGCGCCGCGAATGGCGGATAAAAGCAGCTTGTCCTGCACCGGGCGGCCATTGACGAAGACATATTGATGCGCCGAGTTGCCGCGATTGAAGGTCGGCACACCGGCAAAACCGGTCAGCGTCACATCCTCGCGCCCGGCATCGATCTCGATGGCATTATCCTTGAACTCGGCACCGAGGATTTGCGCCATGCGGGCGAGATGATCGTCACCGGTCGAGGGAATTTCGAGCGTGGAACGATCGGTGCCCGATAGCACGAAGCGAATATGCGGAAAGGCGATCGCCATGCGCTTGACGACCTCGGTGATGGCGGCCGCCTCGGCGCGTTCCGTCTTCAGGAACTTCAGCCGCGCAGGCGTGGCGAAGAACAGGTCGCGCACCTCGACGATGGTGCCGGCATTCGAGGCGGCGGGCCGCACGTCCGAAACCTTGCCGCCGGTAACGGAAATCACCGAACCCTGTTCCGCGCCCTGTTGGCGGCTGGTAATCGTCAGCTTGGCGACCGAGCCGATGGAGGGCAGCGCCTCGCCGCGAAACCCGAGCGTGCGGATATCGTCCAGCGTATCGGAAATTTTCGAGGTGCAGTGACGCCGGACCGCAAGTTCCAGATCGGTGGGCGACATGCCGGAGCCATTGTCGGTGATCCGCACCAGCCCCTTGCCGCCGCCCGCTGTGGCGATCTCGATCCGCGTCGCGCCGGCGTCGATGGCGTTTTCCACCAGTTCCTTCGTGGCGCTGGAGGGTCTTTCGATGACCTCGCCGGCGGCGATCTGGTTGATGAGGGTTTCTGAAAGCTGCTTGATGGCCATGATCGTCATTTTCGCGGATTCGCTGCGGCTTCGAAAGCAAAAAACCGGCGTCGCGGACATTTGCACATGTTTTGCGGTCTTTCGGGCATTTGATCATTTCGCTCAACATGGCGTTAAGCGTTAATCCGCCTTTAATCGACCCTGGTTATGGTGTGGCGGCTTGAAATGATCGCAGGAACGAGGCCCCCCTGGCCGGGTGGTGTGTGACGTCGACTATGGGTGAACGTCATCTTCTCCTCAAGACTGCTTCAAGTGGCGAACCCTGATGTCTCTTTTTCGGAATTTATCGTTTCATCCCGGCATCCGCTTTGGACGATTCCAATAGAAACATAAGCCTGACCCTTTAAAACAGGCGGGAGTTTGCAGTTGAGTGATTTGGCGTCCTCTGGCGCGGGCGTTCATACGGTGATGCTTGATGCCCTTTGCGACGCGCTTGGCGCGGCGATAGTCGTTTACGACCGTAACGATCACATTATTTTCGCAAGCCGGAAACTTTTGAGTTTTTTCCCGCTCCAGGAGGGCGTTGTCGGACCGGGCGCGCGGCTGCGCGACTATCTGAGCGCGCTCTACGATTGTTATCTTCTGGAGGCGGAAAGCCTGGCCGCCAACGCCCGCCAGCTCGGGCGGGAGGAATGGATCGGCGAGCGGCTGGCGCTGCACTGGAAAGAGCGCTCGGAAAAGACCGAGCGGCTGAAGGGGGAACGCTTCCTGCGTTTCGTCATGAACCGCCTGCCTTCCGGTCTCGGCATCAGTGTTGTTGCCGATATTTCCGAACAGAAGAAAAGAGAAGAACAGTGGCGCATCGACCTCGAACGCGTCCAGCTGATCGAGGATATTCTCGATAATCTGCCATTTCCGGTCTTCGTCAAGGATCGGAACATGGCCTATGCGGCAATCAACAAATCCGCCTGCGCCATGGTCGAGACCAGTGCCGAAGCTATTCTCGGCCGAACCGTTTTCGATCTCCATTCGCGTGAGGTTGCGGGGCGGATCGATATCGCCGATCGCATGGTGCTGGACAGCGGCACACCGAGCGTCATTCCCGAAAGGGTGAGACGCCTGAATGGCGAAGAAGTCCTGACGATTACCCGCAAGCAGCGTGTGGGCAGGCCCGGCCGATATTTTCTGGTGACGACGATGGAGGATGTCACCGCGCTCGCCACCATCGACGCAAACGGCATGCCCGTCATTCCGTCGCTCGAGCACGTTGCCTTCGTTTCCTCCACCTATGGCAAAGAGGATGAGCGCGATGCCAGAAGCGGCCTGCTGAAGAGCAAGGCGGTGCTGGTCGTATCTGAAAACGGGCGTTTCGGCGAAGCCGCCGGTCGCCTGCTGGCCGCGGGCGGCATGGATTTCGCCGTCGTGACGGGCGAAGAAGAACAGCGCAGTTTCATCGATGTCGCCGCCTCGGTCGGCGTCACCATCGATGTTGTCGTGGTGGACGCGCAGATGAGCGTCGCCTGTCTCGATATCGCCGAAGCCCACGGACTGCCCGTCGTCACCATCGAGGAAGACGAGATAGGCGCGTCGCTGCTGCATTATCTTGCCGTTGGCCTCAGTTCTTCTCCCAGGGAAAAATCCTCTGAGGAGGACTGGGAGATCATGACCGAAGACCTGCCCAAAATGCTCAAGACCGGCGGCGTCTGCGAGATACTTCTCGTTGAGGACAACAGGGTCAACCAGATCGTCTTTTCGCAGATACTCGAGGGCCTTGGACTATCCTACCGGCTCGCCACCTCCGGCGAAGAAGCCTTGCGTCTTTTTGCCGAACAGGCGCCATCCGCCGTTCTGCTCGATACGACGCTTGCCGATATCGACGGTTTTGAGGTTGCCCGCCGCATGCGCGGCCTTGCCGGCGACAATCGCATTCCCATTGTCGGCGTCATAACGCACGCTTTCGAAGGCGATCTCGACAAGTGCCTGGCTTCGGGCATGGAAGACATGCTGCTGAAACCCGTCAGTCCCGATATGGTCGAGGCCGCTTTCCTGCGCCTTTTCAGCAAGGATGACCTGCGGCTTCAAGCCTGAAATTCCGCCGCCACGGCGAGAGACAGGCGGAAATTGACCGCTCTCAGGCTCATTTTGATCGAAGCTTTGGGCTCCCGGAAAACGCTGCCCGCATTTTTCGGTTCGCGGCTCTATGGCTTTTTTAATACTTGCCCTGCATTGTGAGCGCAATCACACAGGATTCACGAGATGCAGGAATGAAACGGCCAGAGCCGCAAGCGTTGCAGGTCAGCCAGAACGAGCTGCAAGCGATGGCTTACAGCGATCCTTTGACGGGGCTCGGCAACCGCTACCGTCTGCGAGACAAGATTCGCATGCTTGCGAGCGAACGCTCCAGCGATCCCGCACCCTTCACGGTCGGCATCGCGAATATAGACGGCTTCAAACCCATCAACGATCTTTTCGGCGTGCAGGCGGGCGACGAGATTCTGTGCCAGGTGGCGCATCGCCTGAAGGCCTGCATTCCCGATGGCGCGGTCGTGACGCGCCATGACGGCGATGAATTCGCTTTCGTGCTGCCGCTGGTCTTCGAGCGCACCGGCGCCGAGCGTGTCGGCAACATGATCAAGGACGTGCTGTCCGCTCCTTACGATCTCGGCGATCGCAACGTCCGGCTTTCCTCTTCCTTCGGTTTTGCCATCTACCCTTTTGCCGGCGATGATTTCGAGGATCTGTTGAAAAGCGCCGAGACGGCGCTTTACCGGTCCAAACGGCGCGGCCGCGGCCAGATAACGGTCTATTCGCGCGAGATAGCGCAGGAGATGAAGCGCGCCACCCAGTTGGAACAGGCTCTGCGAAACGCCATCATCACCGACGCGATCGATGTGCATTTCCAGCCCATCGTCAGGCTGGAAGAGGCGAAAGTCATCGGTTTCGAGGCGCTTGCCCGCTGGAACGACCCTGATCTCGGCTTCGTATCGCCCGCCGTTTTTGTGCCGCTGGCTGAAGAAAGAGGTTTTATCGACGCCCTTTCGGAAGCCCTGCTCAGGAAGGCGGCGGAAGCAGCCCTGTTCTGGCCGCGCGAGCTTTTCCTGTCCTTCAACCTGTCCTCCGCGCAGTTGATGGATCCTGGCACGGCGGACAATATTCTCTCTATCCTGTCGCGTGTCGGTCTCGACCCACATCGGCTGGAGCTTGAAATCACCGAAACGGCTGTCATGACCTCCGCCGATACCGCGCAGCGCATCATCAGCGAATTGCAGAGTGCGGGTGTTCGCATCTCCCTCGACGATTTCGGCACCGGCCAGTCGAGCCTCGGCCGCCTGCGCGACTTCACCTTCGACAAGGTCAAGATCGACCGCGCCTTCGTTTCCCGCATCAGCAGCGATCGCCCTTCGGAACACATCATCAAGGCCATCGTCGCCATGTGCGAAGGTCTCGATCTCGAAGTGGTGGCCGAGGGTATAGAGGAGCGTGCGGAAGAGGAAAAGCTGCGCGCGCTCGGCTGCGCCATGGGCCAGGGCTATTTTTACGGCCGCCCCGCCGATGCCGCCGCCACCCAGCGTTACCTGCACGAGAATTATCGCGAGATTCTCTCGGATATTTCCTGAGAAACGAAATGGCCGTTAAGAGGCGGCGGTGGTGCTTCCCCACAGCCCTCATTCTTGTGCTTGTCACAGGAATCCAGCCGACACGCGTCTGCGTGGCGAGGAGAGTCTTTCCAGCCCAAGGACTTGGGCTGGCTAGATTCCTGTGACAAGCACAGGAATGACGTGAGGGCGGTTCTTGCCGCGCATCACAACCGGTAGAGCGGCTCAAACCGGCCCTTGACGTCAATCCCGAGCTCGAATGTCTTTCCATGCTGCGGATTGGCGGCGATGGCGTCGTCGCCGAGATTTTCGCGGGCGGAAGTCACAAGGATACGCGACGCATCGGGCCCGATGAAGGCCGGGCAGGTGGTCTGCCCCGCCGGTACCAGATAGCGTTCGATATGATTGCCGTTGGCATCGTAACGATCAACCGCACCCATGCCCCAGCGGGCGTTCCAGATATGCCCATCCGCATCGCAGACCGAGCCGTCTATGCCGCCGTCGATACCGGCGGAATCGACCAGCACTTCGGCCTTGCCCGAGGGAAGACCCGTCTCGGCATCCAGAGGCACCCGCATCAGCTTGTTGACCTTGGTGTCGACGTAATATCCGGTCGCGCCATCGGGGGAAAAGCAGATCGAATTCGGAATGCTGATCTCGGCAAACAGCGTCGTCACCGTGCCTTTGGCAACGTGGTAGATGCTGCCGGCACCGGTTTCCGCTTTCCTGCCCATTGTGCCGATCCAGAGCGCGCCGGAGGGATGCATGCGCCCGTCATTGGACCGATTGCCGGGCAGGTCATTTTCCAGTTCCGCATGCAGTGTCAGAACGCCTGTCGCCGTGTCGCGCAGGAAAAGGCCGTCATCGGAGGCGATCAATTGTTTGCTGTCGCTGATCTTGGCCAGCGCACTGCCCATGAAGGGCAGGGCGTGCACGGTTTTGCGGCCGGAAGCGAGATGCAGTTCATGCAGCTCCCGCTCGACAATATTGAACCACCAGGCGGTGCCGGTCGCGGCGTCAAAGGTCGGGCCTTCGCCAAGCGTCATCGGCGTATCATCAAGAACATGTCCGACAAAGGGGAAAACGGTTGCCAAGCTCTTATCCTCCGATTGCGGCGTCATAGGCAGAAAGCGTGACGGTGGCACGTTCCCGAACCTCCGCCGCCGTCATGCCGGGCTTGTAGAGACTGGTTCCAAGCCCGAAAGCAAGGATGCCGGCCTTGGTATATTCGCTGAAATTCTTGTCCGACACGCCACCGACGGCGGCAATGACCAGATCCTTCGGCAGGATTGTCCTGATCGCATTGATGCCGGCGGGGCCGATGATGCTGGCGGGGAAGAATTTCAGCCCCGTCGCCCCGGCCTTTGCCGCAACCAGCGCCTCGGTGGGCGTCAGAACGCCCGGCATCGTCACCATGCCCTTGACGCGCGCGGCGACAATTACGTCCGCATCGGCATTGGGGCTGACCATCAGCTTGCCGCCGGCCGCATCAAGCGATTCCACGTCTTCCACACTCAGCACGGTGCCTGCGCCGATCAGGCAATCGGCGGGCGCCATCTTCGCGGCGATCTCGATCGAGCGGAACGGATCTGGCGAGTTGAGCGGGATTTCGATGGCGCGGAAGCCGGTCTCGATCAGCGCGCCGACGACGCCTTCGGTTTCCTCGGGTTTCAGACCGCGCAGAATGGCGATCAGCGGATATTTTATGGAAGGGAAGGGGATACGCATGGTGTTTCTTTCGTCCTGAAGCGGAATGGCGACAAGTGCGAGCGGTTTTCGCGAGAAATTCCGCTCACACTATATGATTTAGGGCCAGATGGCATTTGCAGCGGCCAGCAATCCGCGCCGCACGGCCTCGTCTGCATCGATGACCGTATATTGAATGTCCAGGGCCGCGAATGCACCCTCGTAAAGCGCGCCAAGTGCGCCGGAGCCGATCAGCACCACCGGCGTATCCCGGCTTGCGGTGGAATGCGCGCCGGCAATTTCCAGCCCGATCATGATGCCGGAAAGCTTGGCCTTGGCATCGGTTGCGCCAAGACCATGCAGCAATTGCCCGGAGCGCAGGGTGAACAGGCGGTTGGTCGCCAGCTGCGGATTGGCGTAGATGTCGCGCACGGCCGCCTTGAAGGTCTCGTGTTCGCCATTAAAGGCTTCGGCCTCGGCCACCGCATGGGAAAGGATTGTCTGCTTGGAGATGACCTCGAAGAGTTCGCCGGTCATGAACGTGGCAAAGCCGGTAACGTCGCCGCCCTTGACCGTCACCCATTTGGAATGCGTGCCGGGCATGCAGACCAGCTTTTCGCCGGCGTCAGCGGAAGCAAGTGCGCCGAGCAGCTGTGTTTCCTCGCCGCGCATCACATCAGGCGCGTTTTTATCCCGCTGCGCCAGCCCCGGCAGAATACGAACATCCCGCGCCTGACCCGGCACGCGGACCGCCCCTTCGAGAACTGCAGAAAGCGATGCCGGCACGTCGATATAGCCAGCCTCTACCCAGCCCTGCCTCGCACCCGCCATGCCGCAGACGAGAACCGGCAGGTTTTCCGGTGCGCCGATGGCGTCGAGATGCGATTGCAGCACATCGGCAAAGCCGGTGCGCATGGCTGTCGTCATGCCTTCCGCACTTCTGCGCTCATTCAGCACCGCGCCCGACCGGCTGAGCAGCCACAGCCGGAAACTGGTCGTGCCCCAGTCGACGGCGATAAAAGCGGGTTCAGACATTATAACAGGCCTCCGTCTACGATTATGGATTGCGCCGTGATGGCGCTCGATGCCGATGATGCGAGAAACAGGCACGGCCCCGTCAGATCGGCGGCAATGAGCGTGCGCTTGAGACATTGCCGTGCCGTGGTTGCGGCAATCCCGTCATCCGTCAGCCACAGTTCCTTCTGCCGCTCCGTCACTATCATCCCCGGCAGCAGCGTGTTGACGCGGATGTTTTCCGGCCCCAGCCTGCCGGCAAGGCTTTTCGTCAGGCCGATGATGCCGGCCTTGGCCGCCGCATAGGAGGGAAGATCGCCCATGTTCAGCAGGAACGAGATCGAGGAGAAATTGACGATGGACGCGTCTTTTGCCTGCCGCAGATGCGGCAATGCCGCCTGGACCGTGAAGAACATCTGCTTGAGATTAACCGCCTGATTGGCGTCCCAATAGGCTTCCGTCACGGTGTCGATGTCATGGCGGTCGTCCCATGCGGCATTGTTCACCAGCACCTTGATGCCGCCGGTGGCGGACGCCGCCGCCTCCACCGTCCGCCCGATCGCAGGAATGTCGCTGAGGTCGGTCTTGAAAAAATGGACCGGGTGAGGCGCCGTTGCCGACAGCCGCTGGACAAGCGCGAGGCTGGGCTCTTCCGCGATGTCGATGAAGGCGACCTTCGCCCCCTGCATGGCAAAGGCCTCCACCAGCGATGCGCCGATGCCGGAGCCGCCGCCCGTGACAAGCACGCCGGCGTCCTTGAGGTCAGGGAAATGGGCTTGCATCATCGGCATCGTCTCGTCCATTGAGGGCTTGATTGTTCCATTATATGGAACTAGATTTTACTAAATGGAATTATTCTCTTGGCGTCACGCTTATGTCAAGACAGATGACGATGGATGTTGCCATGCCCGATCTTAAAAAGCCCAATCCTAGAAAGCCTGATGATCAAAAGCATGAGGCCGTTCCGGGTCGGGCGCAAAAAACGGAAACCGTGACCGGCACGCTCGGAAAGGCGGTTTCGCTTCTGGAACTCATCGCCTTCGCCGAAAAACCGATGCGCTTTACCGATGTGGTCGAGGCTTGCGGCCAGCCGCGCGGCACCGTTCACCGTCAGCTCGCCCATTTGATTGCCGAAGGCCTGATTGACCATGCCGCTGACCAGACCTATGCCGTGGGTCTGAGGCTGCTGCAATTGGCGGCGAAAGCCTGGAGCGGCAATGACCTGCGCAGCGTTGCCGCCCCGCATCTGGTGGCGTTGCAGGATGCGACGCAGGAATCCGTGCATCTCGCCGTCTTGAACGGCGGCCAGGTCACCTATCTCGACAAGATGGAAGGTAAGCAAAGTCTGCGCATGCATTCGCAGGTCGGCAAGACGTCGCCAGCCTATTGCACTGGCGTCGGCAAGGCAGCGCTTTCCCTGCTCTCCGCCGCCGATCTGGTGGAACTCGCCGCGGGGCTGGACTTCCATCGCTTCACGCAAAACACGCTGATAACTTCCGAGGCGTTGATCGAGGATGTCTCGGCTATTCGCAAAAACGGCTATGGCTTCGACTTGCAGGAGCATGAGGTCGGAATTCATTGTGTTGCCGCGCCTGTGCGCGCACCCGGGCGCAATTTTTACGCGGCGATTTCCGTCACCGGTCCCGCCTATCGCGTTGATCTGAAACAGCTTCGCAAATGGGGGCCGCTGGTGCGTGAAACGGCTGATAAAATCGCGGCGGAACTTGCCTGCAGATTATCCCCGGTTGCGGATGGTTGAAGAAAACCTGCGTCCGAAACGCTGGCAGAGGGCGGGTTTGCGACGGTTGAATCTTATTTTCGATTATTCTGAATTAAGTTTTCAACTTTTGTTTGCATGAATCATTTTGGTGAGTAACATCCGCAATTCCGGGCAAAGGGGGTTCTTTGCGGCGGCATTTTCTCATTCTCGAAGAACAGCTTTCATGCAGAAAACAGAGACGGCCGCCGTTCAGTCGATTGGTGTTGATTGCGTTCGCGAGATCGCCGATCTGAACACCCAATTCGACATATTCCGGTTCTTGAAGCGGCTGACGGAAGCTTGGGAATTCAAGGCCTTCATGGTTCTTGACCTGTCGTCCGAAATGGCGAGCGAGCTGTCGCAATATACCATCATTACAAGCTGGCCGGCCGAGCTTTTGCAGCGTTACGATGAAGAGGGCATGTTGCAGAGCAGCCGGGTCATGGCGCAGTTGAAGAAATCGACCGCGCCCTTTTCCGTGTCCATGGATTTTTTGGTCAAAGGCGAAGAGCATCTCGCGAAAAAGCCCGTTATCGGTCTCTTCGAAAGATTTGAAATGGTCAATTCGGTGTGGTTTCCCGTTCACGACATCACCACGACACGGGGTGCGGTGTCCTTCTCCGGAAACAAGACGGTTCTGCCGGTCAGCCGGCTGGCGGAACTTTTCTACATTTCCAGCCATGTCTTTGCCCGGCTATCTGAAATCCGCCGTCTTGACCTGCGCGTTCCCGAAACATTGAGCGAGCGCGAGATCGACTGTCTGAACTGGACGGCCGCCGGCAAGACAAGCGCCGAAATCGCTGAAATCATGATGTTGTCGGAACATACCATCAATCATTACCTGAACCGTGCGACGAAAAAACTCGACACGGTCAACCGCACCCAGGCCGTTGCCAAGGCCCTGCGGGTTGGCTTGATTAAATAGCGAAATCACAACTTTATCATTGTGATAAACGGGTTCCTGGGCGATCCTTCTTTCGAATCACCGGAAAGGAGAAATCGTTTGCCGGAGCGGCATAAGGTAAAAGCGGGATTTTCTCCGACTGTCGACTGCGCCGTGCTGGTAGCCGCTGCCGAAAAAGGTTTCGCTGCCGATGAAGGCATAGAACTGCAACTCGTTCGAAAGCAATCCGCGCGCTCCGTGCTTGCCGCGCTTGACGGAGATGAGGTTCAGGTCGCCCATCTGCCCGCTCCGGTTCCGGTCGGTTCCGCGGTTGGTCTCGATGATCTGCCGGGCAATATTATCGGTGTTTTCACGCTCTCCCTTGGCGGATCGGCAACGACTGTTTCGCACGAATTTTATGATGAGCTTTACCGTGAAGGTCTGAAGCTGCCGGATCCGGCCGCTTTCGGGCGAGCTATGGCCCGTGTCTGCGCCGCGCGCCGGGCCTCCGGTGGGAACCCGCCTGTATTCGCGGTCGAAGACATCATCTCGACGCCGTTTTATACCCTGCGATATCTGCTCGGAAGCTGCGGCGTGCTGCTCGGCCGGGATATGGAAATCGTCGAAGCTTTGCCCAAGGCAATGCCTGGGCTCCTGGAAAGCGGCAAGGTTGACGCGCTCTGTACGGCCGAACCGGCGGGCAGCGCCCTGGTGCTGGGTGGTGCCGGGCGGATCGTGACGACCGGAGCGCTGATCTGGCACAATGCCCCGGAGAAAATTCTCGCCACGAGACGGCCCTGGGCGGAGGCGAACGCCACCCCGCTGGAAGGGCTGCTGCGGGCGCTTTACCGTGCCGGTGAGTGGTGCGCCAATCCCGCCAACATCGAGGAACTCACCGGTATTCTCGCCGCTCCCCATTATATTGGCGCAAACGGTGAATTCCTGCTTCCGGCGCTGACGGGGTATATTTCCACTTCGCTGCGGGACATGCAGCGTTATCCGGAATTTTTCGTGACGAATGCCAAGGCTGCCAATTTTCCCTGGCAAAGCCAGGCGCTGTGGTTCTTCAGCCAGATGTTGCGCTGGGGCGAGGTTCCCGCCGATCGCCGCTTCGATGCGGCCGTGGTGGAGGCCGCGCGCAATGCCTACAGGCCGGATATTTTCCGCAAGGCCATGAAACCGCTTTTCGTGCCGGTGCCGGGCGCGAACCTCAAGCTGGAGGGGACGTTGCGGGAGCCGGTCCATGTCGGCGCGTCGCGCACGGGCCTCGTGCTCGGCCCCGACTGTTTTTTCGATGGCCGCGTTTTCGACCCGGAAACGCTCGATATGGACGACGAAATCTGAAACCGGGACGTTAAATCGTCGCGATTGGCCGCCTGATGTTCTTTAGCATTGGCGAAGCGCTCCGCCTTGTCTATGGATGGCGCGGAATTGAGCCCATATCCGGTAGGATGATGTAGCGGAGTAAAACTATGGCAGAGGTCAGCAGGAACCAGGTCGAAAAGGCTTTGGAAGCCGTCATCTATCCCGGCAGCGATAAAAGCATCGTGGCGCTCGGCATGGTCTCTGAAATCTTCATTGCCGATGGGAAAGCCTATTTTTCGATTACGGTTCCCGCCGACAGGGCCGCGGACATGGAGCCGTTGAGGCTTTCGGCGGAAACGGCTGCCAAGAATGTCCCGGGAATTGTCGGTGCGGTGGTGGCGCTGACCGCGGACCGCAAGCCCGGCGCAGAACAGCCGGCACGGCCCGCTGCGGCAACCGGTCGCCCGGCGGCACAGCCACGCTCTTCCAAGGTCGGTGTTCCGGGTGTGGGCGCCATCATCGCGGTCGCCTCGGGCAAGGGCGGGGTCGGCAAGTCGACGACCGCTGTTAATCTGGCGCTCGGCCTCCAGGCACTTGGCCTCAAGGTCGGTATGCTCGATGCCGATATTTACGGTCCTTCGCTGCCTCGTCTCCTCAAGATTTCCGGCCGCCCGCAGCAGCAGGAAGACCGTATCATCGTCCCCATGGAGAATTACGGGCTGAAGGTCATGTCCATGGGCTTCCTGGTGGATGAGGAAGCGGCGATGATCTGGCGCGGACCGATGGTGCAGTCCGCCCTGATGCAGATGCTGCGTGAAGTCGCCTGGGGTGAACTTGATGTGCTGGTGCTGGACATGCCGCCCGGCACGGGTGATGCGCAGCTCACCATCGCCCAGCAGGTGCCGCTCGCCGGCGCCGTCATCGTTTCCACACCGCAGGATCTGGCGCTGATCGATGCGCGCAAGGGCATCACCATGTTCCGCAAGGTGGAAGTTCCACTGCTCGGCGTCATCGAGAATATGAGCTATTTCATCGCGCCCGATACGGGAGCGCGTTACGATATTTTCGGCCATGGCGGGGCAAAGGCGGAGGCGGAAAGGATCGGCGTGCCGTTCCTCGGCGAAGTGCCGCTCACCATCTCCATCCGCGAAATGTCGGACGCCGGAACCCCGGTCGTTGCCGCCGAACCGGACGGCCCGCAGGCCGCGATCTACCGCGATATCGCGAAAAAGGTCTGGGCGCGCATCGGTGCGGATGAAAGAAAACCGGCGCCGAAAATTGTTTTCGAATAGCGGGCAACGAGCCGGCCCGGTGGCGGGACGGAAAGAATATGTTTTAAATACAAAAGATTAATCGGCTTTATAGGGAAAGCTCTCTGTGGTTTTTCTCCAGAGATGCTTTGCCTGCAAGGCTGTCGCGAAAAAATATTGCTTGATTGCTTCTCGCTTTGGGAGCATACGCCTGCGCCGTTTGGCTCTTGGTCCGTCGGGCTGGCGAGATGTGAAAATCCCGCCCGTTCCAGCGTTCCCTGAAGTGTCGTCCAAAGGTTTGCCGACCTTGAACAGGATATGTTAAGCAGCATTGCGGCTGAAGCCTGCGATGTGGAGCGGAGAAACGGATTGATAAAAGCCTATCGCGCCAATTGCGAGGCGATCAGCCTGTCGCCAGACGACGGCTCCGAACAGATTCCCGACGACATCGTCTGGATCGATCTCGTCAATCCGGACAGGGCCGAAGAGCATCATGTGGAAAAGCTGCTGGGGCTTGATCTGCCCACCCGTGAAGATTTGAAGGATATCGAGCCCTCCAGCCGTCTTTACATGGAAGACGGCAATGTCTTCATGACCGGGTCTCTGGTGTGGAAGGCGGATTCGGACGATCCGCGCCTCACGGACGTCGCTTTCATTCTTGCCGGCAAACGCCTCGTAACAATCCGTTATGCCGAGCCGAAATCCTTCCATCTCTTCATCGCCGCCATCACCCGCGTGCCGCACGAGATGCGCAGCGGCACGGCGCTGCTTCTGAAGTTGCTGGAAACCATCGTTGACCGCACGGCGGAGATTCTCGAAAATTCGGTCACCGGCATCGATAATCTCGCCGCCGACATTCTCGGCAGTCAGGCTCGCTCCAAACGCAAGGCGCCGCGTTATCTCGAAGATCGTCTGACCAACATCGCCGCCTATCACCGGCTGATCTCGAAGGTCCGCGTGAGCCTCGCATCGCTGGCGCGCCTCCAGACCTTTCTGTCCACCAGCGATCAGGTTCGCGAGGACAAGGGTGCGAGAGAGCAGGGCAAGTCGATCGGGCGCGATATTCAGTCGCTGAACGAACATGCTTCCTTCGTTTCCGGCAATCTGACGTTCCTGCTCGACGCTTCTCTTGGTATTATCAACATCGAGCAGAACGGCATCATCAAGATTTTTTCGATTGCCTCGGTGGTGTTTTTACCGCCGACCCTGGTGGCCTCGGTTTACGGAATGAACTTTCAGCTCATGCCGGAGTTGAACTGGACATTTGGTTATCCGCTCGCGCTCGTCATCATGCTGATGTCCGCCATCATTCCGTTTCTCTTTTTTCGTTGGAAGGGCTGGCTCTAAGGAGCCAGGATCATCATGTCCCAAATCGTCGACAAGGACGTCACAGAGAAACCGGATGCGGACGACAAGCATCAGAACAAGGGGCTATATGCCGCGATCCTTGGTTCCATCGGTGTCGTTTATGGCGATATCGGCACCAGCCCGCTTTACGCCTTCCGCGAAGCGCTGCGACCGATCGCCTATGACGGTGTCACCGAAAATGAGGTTATCGGCCTCATCTCCCTGATGATCTGGTCTTTGACGATCATCGTGACATTTAAATACATCACCCTGCTTTTGCGCGCCGACAATGACGGCGAGGGCGGCACGCTGTCGCTTCTGGCGTTGTTGATGAAGACGGCGGGCACCCACCGCAGCGTTCTCATCGTGCTCGGCCTCATCGGCGCGGCGCTGTTCCTGGGCGACGCCATGATCACACCGGCACTTTCCGTGCTGTCCGCGGTGGAAGGTCTGAAGCTCGTTACGCCGGAACTGGACGCCTTCATCATTCCGATTTCCGTCGGTATCCTGATAGGCCTCTTTGCCATCCAGTCGCATGGAACGGGAACGGTGGCGAAATTCTTCGGGCCGATCACCGCCCTATGGTTCATCGTCATGGGGCTGGCGGGCCTTTTCCATATCGCCGACGATTTCAGCATTCTCTTTGCCTTCAACCCATGGCACGCCGTTGAATTTCTGGCCAATGAAGGTTTTTACGGCATCGTCGTGCTTGGCGCGGTTTTCCTGACGATCACGGGTGCTGAAGCGCTTTATGCCGATCTTGGCCATTTCGGCCGCCGTCCCATCCAGTGGGCATGGTTCTGTCTGGTGTTCCCGGCTTTGACGCTGAATTATCTCGGGCAGGGCGCGCTGGTGCTCAAAGACCCGGCGGCGATGTCCAATCCGTTTTATCTGATGTTCCCGCAATGGGCGATCCTGCCGGCCGTCATTCTGGCGACCGCCGCCACCATCATCGCCAGCCAGGCGGTCATCACAGGCGCGTTTTCGCTGGTGCGCCAGGCCATCCACCTCGGTTACCTGCCGCGTATGGAAATCCTCTTCACCTCGGAAACCAATACGGGACAGATCTACCTTCCCGCCGTCAACACCATCCTGCTGTTCGGCGTCGTCGCGCTGGTGCTCACCTTCAAGAGTTCCGATGCGCTGGCCACCGCCTATGGTATTTCCGTCACCGGCGCGATGGTCGTCACCAGCCTGATGTTCTTCGAATTCGTGCGCAAGCGCTGGCAATGGTCGGTCTGGCTGGCCCTTGCCGTGCTGGCACCGCTGCTACTGCTGGAACTGGTGTTCCTTGGCGCCAACCTGCTCAAGATTCACGATGGCGGTTACGTGCCGGTCATGCTGGCGATCGCCTTCACCATCATCATGACCACCTGGCAGCGCGGTTCGAAAATCCTCTTTGCCAAGACCCGTCGCAGCGACGTGCCGCTGAAGGCTTTCGTCGCCTCGGTGGAAAAGGAAAGCGCCCATGCGCCGGTGCGTGTGCCCGGCACCGCGATTTTCCTGACCGGCGATCCGGAAGCTGCGCCAGCGGCATTGCTGCACAATCTCAAGCATAACCACGTCCTTCACGACAAGAACGTCATCCTGACGATCCGCACTGAAGACCAGCCCCGCGTTCGACCGGAGAACAGGTACACGCTGACGAAACTCAGTGATCGTTTCGCGGTGGTGGAATTGCATTTCGGTTTCATGGAAACCCAGAACGTCACCCAGGCGCTGGGTTATCTGAGGCGCACCGGCTACAAGTTCGACATCATGTCCACCTCCTTCTATCTCGGCCGCCGCAAGCTGGTGCCGGATCCGAAATCGGGCATGCCGGGCTGGCAGAACCGCCTGTTCATCGCGCTTGCCGAAACGGCGGCCGACCCTTCGGACTATTTCCGCCTTCCGGCCAACCGCGTGGTGGAACTGGGGTCTCACGTCGTCGTGTGATGAAGTGGGGAATGTCTCCCAAAAGTGAGCCGGGGTTTGCGACGCTTGCATCTCCGTCATTCCGGCCTTGAGCCGGAATCCAGCCAGCCCAAGTCCTTGGGCTGAAAGGAGTCCTTGTCGCCGCGCAGACGCGCGTCGGCTGGATTCCGGCTCAAGGCCGGAATGACGGAATGGAGTCGCCGGTGCGCAGAGCTGGAATTCGATGAAGCGCCACGCGCATTAGAAGATGGTTACACATTAACGTGAAGCCGCGTCCGCGCGCGCCGTTAACCAAGCATCAAGGTTAATAAGAGATTCTCGAACACCTGTAGCAAATATGGTTGTCGGTGTTCGGAGTGCTGGTTTTGCGTTCGAAAAGTGTAATGCGTCGTCGGTCCTCCGCGTCCCTTCAGGCATGGACGTCCAGATGGGCCTCACCGGTCGTCTTCGGCCTTGCCGCCTGGCTCGTCTTTCCCTCCCTCGCTGCACGTGCCGATCTGGCCTCGCTGCTGGCCGGGCTGGACAATGGTGGCGAGCAATGGCGCATGGTGCTGACCGCCTCTCCGGCGGGTTCGGTGCACAATGCCTCGCTCACTTTTAATGATGCGGCAGGCGAGGCGGCGCTGCATGGCAGCGGCATGACCCTGCCGAACGGCAGCAAGGTCGCCTTCGTCACCAACAAGAAGGGTGAGGCCACGACGCCGGACAGCGAGCGTGTCAACCGCGCCGCCAAGAAAGGCCGTATCGTTGCAACCGAAATCATGCAGCCGCCGAAGGCCTTCACCGCCGGTTCCGTTCTGCAGCGCACCAGCATGCTGGATATAGAGCCGCTGAAGCGCAAGGATCGCACGGCTTTCGTCAATCCGAAACGCGGCAAGGATGTCGAACTCGCTTCCTTCTATTTCCGCCGAGACGAAAAGAAGGTGGATAAGAGCGTTTCGCCGATGCTCGCCGAACTCGTCACCAACCGTACCCCGGACATTCTCGCCACGGCCTATGCGCCGGCCGCACCGGATTTTGCCCGCGAGTCGCCTTTTGACGCCATTCTTAAGAAGCCGGAGGCCGGACGTTTCGTGCCGCAGATCAGCCCGGAAGACCATGCCTGGGCGGCGACCCCCCTGCCGGCCGAGGTGTTTTCCGCTGCCGAGCAGCAATGCCTGGCATCCGGCATCTATTTCGAGGCGCGCGGAGAATCGGTCAAGGGACAGGCAGCGGTGGCGCAGGTCATCCTCAACCGCGTGCGTAACCCCGCCTATCCGAAAACCATCTGCGGCGTGGTCTATCAGAACAAGGACTGGCGCAACCGCTGCCAGTTTTCCTTCGCCTGCGACAATATCAAGGACCGCGTGAATTCCGAACGCCATTGGAAAATGGCGCGCGAAGTGGCCATGGCGACGACTGCCGGCAAGATCTGGCTGAACGAGGTGGGTTCCGCCACCCATTATCATGCCGTTTATGTCCGTCCCGCCTGGGGTAAGTCGATGAAGAAAGTCGGCAGGATAGGCCTGCACGTGTTTTACCGTACCTATGGTGGCGGCTGGAGCTGATACTACCGCCAATTTGTCGCATTTTGCGTGTCAAAAATGCCGATTCCCTCGCGAAACATCGCCGCCAAACGACGATTTGGCATCAAGTCATTGTTTTTCAATGATTAATTTGTGCTGCAACAAGCGGCTCCAGTGCCTTGACTAGAGAAGCCCCTAAAACTATGTTGCGCGCGACTTCAGAGCGGGCTGGAACAGGCTTAATCCGTCACCGTTTACAACTCCAAAGGGTTCTGGCATGGCTGGAACGGAGAAAATGGGTGGGATTTTAAGATGACTGGCAACCGTGACGATAGTCTGGACGAGCGCCGCAAGCGCCTTGCCGAAGAACTGGCAAAGGTGAAGGCGGAGGATGAGGCGGAAGTGAGGGCGGAGACCAACGCTGCGGAAACCCGGAAGGGTTTTGCGATGGCGGTGAAGCTCTCATCGGAGTTCATTTCGGCCATCGTGGTCGGCGCTATGCTGGGTTATCTTCTGGACTATTTTGCCGGCACGACGCCGTGGGGGATGATCGTTCTTCTTCTTCTCGGTTTCTGCGCAGGCGTATTGAATGTGTTGCGCTCGACTGGCGCGGTGGCCAAGCCGCCGCTGCTGGAAAAGGCGGACAGACGAGACGAGGGTGGAAAAGGCGGCGTTTAAGCTGTTTTTTCTTGCAGTTGAGATGCCGCGCAGTCGCGGCGACAGGTAAAGAGGGCAGCCGGTGGCAAACGATCCGACCCATCAGTTCTTGGTGCAGCCGATCATTCCGATCGAAATTGGCGGCGTCGATTTTTCCTTCACCAATGCGTCGCTTTTCATGGTTGCGACCGTGGCTGCAGCGTCGGGTTTCCTTTATTTCGCAACGTCGAACCGCGGTCTGATCCCGACCCGCATGCAGTCCGTTGCTGAAATGTCCTATGAATTCATTGCCTCCATGCTGCGCGAAGGCGCGGGCAAGAAGGGCATGGTCTTCTTCCCCTTCGTCTTTTCGCTGTTCATGTTCGTGCTGACGGCGAACCTTCTCGGCATGTTCCCGTATTTCTTCACGGTCACCAGCCAGATCATCGTCACCTTCGCGCTCGCCTGCCTCGTTATCGGTACGGTCGTCGTTTACGGTTTCTACAAGCACGGCCTGCATTTCTTCGGCATCTTCGCCCCCTCGGGCGTTCCCAAGGCGCTTTTGCCGCTTGTCGCGTCAATTGAAATGATCTCGTTCCTGTCGCGTCCGATCAGCCTTTCCGTTCGTCTCTTCGCGAACATGCTGGCCGGCCACATCACGCTCAAGGTTTTCGCAGGCTTCGTCGCCTCCATGAGCGCGCTCGGCGCGCTCGGTGTCGGCGGCGCCGTGCTGCCTCTCATCATGACGGTCGCCATGACCGCTCTCGAATTTCTCGTTGCCTTCCTGCAGGCTTATGTCTTCGCGGTACTGACTTGCATGTACCTGAACGACGCCGTGCATGGTGGTCACTGAGAAGTATAGTCGCTGACCCCGGAAACGGGTGTCAAAAACAGCCGCAACAACCAATATCTCAAGGAGTCTCACATGGAAGCGGAAGCAGCAAAGTACATCGGCGCAGGTCTCGCATGCCTCGGCATGGCTGGTACGTCCCTCGCACTCGGCCGTATCTTCGGTGATTACCTGTCCGGCGCACTGCGCAACCCCTCTGCTGCCGACAGCCAGTTCGGCCGTCTGGTATTCGGCTTCGCCGTTACGGAAGCTCTGGGCATCTTCTCGCTGCTCGTTGCTCTCCTTCTCCTGTTCGCTGTCTGATAACGGCATCAGGTCTGGATCACGGCCCGCAAATGGCGTGCCGTGATCCTTCGCATTTGCAGTCCCCCTGGAGGTGAGCATGTTCGTGACCGAGGCTTATGCCCAGTCAGCACCGACCGTAGGTGAAACGCATACGGAAACTCCGGCTGTCGGCCAGCCGCAACCGGAAGCCACGCACACGGAAACCGGTGTAGCGCACGGCGCTGAACACGGTGCTTCCGGCGTTTTCCCGCCGTTCGACCAGTCTACTTATGCATCGCAGGTCCTGTGGCTGGCGATCACGTTCGGCCTTTTCTACCTGCTCATGCAGAAGGTCATCGTTCCGCGCGTCGGCGGCATTCTCGAAAACCGTCACGGACGCATTGCACAGGATCTCGACGAAGCGGCACGGCTGAAAACCGAAGCCGACGCAGCCGTCGAAACCTATGAAAAAGAACTCGCGGCAGCCCGCGCCAAGGCAAGCTCGATCGGCTCCGCGGCACGTGACGCCGCCAAGGCCAAGGCTGATGCCGACCGCGCCGCCATCGAGGCCGGACTTGCTGAAAAGCTCGCCGCCGCCGAAAAGCGCATTGCCGGTATCAAGGAACAGGCTTTCGCCGATGTCGGCGCCATCGCCGAGGAAACCGCGACCGCTATCGTCGACCAGCTGGTTGGCGCCAAGGTCAAGGACACGGACGTCAAGGCCGCCATCGCTGCCGCTTCTAACGTGAAGGGAGCCTGACATGGCATTTGATGCATCATTTTTCGCTCTCGTCGGTCTCGTCCTTTTCTTCGTCCTGATCGCCTATCTCAAGGTTCCGGGCATGCTCTCCAGGTCTCTGGACGAGCGTGCGCAGAACATCCAGGACGAGCTGGCCGAAGCCAAGCGCCTGCGTGAAGAGGCCCAGCACCTGCTGGCCGAATATCAGCGCAAGCGTAAGGAAGCTGAAGCGGAAGCCGCCGGCATCGTTGCCGCCGCTGAACGCGAAGCCGCTGCCCTGACGGAAGAAGCCAAGCAGAAGACGGAAGAATTCGTCGCCCGCCGCACGGCTCTTTCGGAGCAGAAGATCAAGCAGGCCGAGGAAGACGCCATCGGCGCCGTCCGCGCCGCCGCTGTGGATATCGCCATTGCCGCTTCCGAGAAGCTCATTGCCGAGAAGACCACAGCCGCCGCAAAGGCCAAGCTTTTCACCGCCACGATCGGCGACGTGAAGTCGAAGCTGAACTGAGATTTATCTCGGATTGTTTCAAAACCCCTCCGGCGCGAGCCGTGAGGGGTTTTTTATTTTGGGCCCTGGGAATCGGTTAGAAATACAGCGCCGACAGGCCTGTCGAAATGCTGTTCTTTTAATGGGCCACCCATACAAACGGTCAGCCTCGGGGGGCAGGTTAAAAGGGGCGGGTATTGGCAAACTTGGGGTTTGGCTTTCTGGACCCCAAATATTCGATGGCGCATCCACCAGCAACGATTATTGCCGCAGCAGCAGATTTCCCTATTCTATGGAGCAAGCGACTTGGTCGCGATGCTGAGACAGCCTCATCAAGCTCCGCAGGACATAGCCGAATGATCGACTTTTATCCGCTGTATTCTACCCCACAGAGTGAAGCGATCGAAGATTTTATCAATCGGCACTACGAACTAAAACGACCAGTCTCCTGCAAGTTGCTTCAGCGTGGATTTAATGACGTTTATCTCGTCACCGTGAACGACAACGAGCGTTATGTGTTTCGGCTTTCCCACCGTCGTGCCCGCGGCGCAGCCGACGTCAAAAGCGAAACTGCATTTCTGTCCCATCTCTCGACATCAGGAGTTCCAGTCGCCGGGCCAGTTCCGACACGTGACGGCGCTTTCTTCGTTCGAGGCCAGGCGCTGGAAGGTGCGCGCGAGGGCGTGCTTTTTAACGCGCTTGGTGGGCGTGAAGTGCGCGCCGCTGATGCTGGCGATGCCCGGGCTAACGGAAAAACCCTTGCTCTTGTGCACAACGCGGCAGAGACATTTTCCATTGGCGAAACGCTATATCGGCTTGATCTCGAACATTTGTTGCATCGGCCTCTCGCACGAATACGTGACAGCGGAATTGTGGATGATGCGAAGGTTCTCGTTGATCTTCAAGACATCGCCAAGCGCGCAGCAACGGCGATCGAGGCGGCCGGTAATCTGACCTGGACATATTGTCATGGAGATTGCCACGGTTTCAATTCGCGTATCAATGAGGATGGTGAAGCCGTATTCTTCGACTTTGATGATGGAGGCCCGGGATATCTCGCTTATGATCTCGCTGTATTCCTCTGGGCTCAAATTTCCTTTGGCCGGGAACATATTACCGTCTGGCACGCCTTCGTGGATGGGTATCGGGCAATTCGGCCGATATCGCCTGACGACTTCGAAGCGGCGCTGAGGTTTGTGACGGTTCGTCACTTATGGCTTATGGGTGAACACGCAAGCCGAACCCACGAATGGGGAAGCAACTCTGTCGGATGGATCCCGCGGCAGGTTGATTTTCTCACCAAGTGGGAGATCGATCGATTTTCCGATCGTCTGTTCTGAGGCTGGTGCCAGCGCGTCATGCTGCAAAGACGGGGCTGTTCCCTGTCGCAGACAAGCCACGTCCTGACTTGCACCCGCTTCAAGGCTTTATCCGTGTCGATGTATTTTGCATTGCGAAGGCGGTGATCGAACGAAAATCGCGAGTTGCATTCGCCGCCACGATCAATCCCGCTTCAGCGGCCGAAAGCTCATCCGGTGCAACGGGCAAGGTCCGTGGCTTTCGATGGCGCGAAGATGGGCCGGTGTGCCGTAACCGGCATGGCCTTCAAAGCCGTAGGATGTGTGCACCACACCGGCCCGTTCCATCATCCGGTCGCGGGTCACCTTGGCGATGATCGAGGCGGCGGCGATGGAGAGGGAGCGGGAATCGCCCTTGATGACGGCTTTGGCTTCGCAGGTAATACCGGGCGGGCGGTCGCGGCCGTCGGCCAGCACAAGGGCAGGGGAGATTTCGAGACCAAGCACGGCGCGGCGCATGGCGTCGAGGCTGGCGCGCAGGATATTCATGCTGTCGATCAGGCCGGGGCCGGAAGAGGCGACGGATACGATCGAGGTTTCCATGATCTGCACGAACAGGCTTTCCCGCTTCTGCTTCGTCAGTTTCTTGGAATCGTCCATCCCCTTGGGAATATTGTCCGGATCGAGAATGACAGCTGCCGCAACCACCGGTCCGGCCAGAGGTCCCCGGCCTGCCTCATCCGTGCCCGCCACGGGCCACAGGCCCTTCTTTTTCGCCTCCAGTTCGAAGGAAAAATCCGGGCCGGTATCGGCAAGATCAAAAAGAGCAGGAGAATCGGGTGTGGCCGTGCGTTTCATGCGGCGAAACTGGCACACACACCCGATCTCCTGCAAGCCCCCGGAGCGGGCGATGACAGGCGCGGTGAGCCGGGGTCGAGGGGCGTGGCTCACCGTGCCCCGACGGTCATCATGACCTTTGATCCTCCAACGGGGCGGCGGAGGAAAAACGATCGCACGCGAGGCGGCGGTTCCGGGGGCGATGTCCGGCGGGCCAGGGAAAACCCGCAGGGCATTTCGTGGGAGTGTGGCGGCCAAAAAAGAGGCCGCCGCTCCTTGTCATGTTCTGCCTGATATCGTCACACGCTCCATGTGGTGCTTCGATCAGGCGGGGTCTGTTTTCAGCAACGGTCTTTCAAAGCAGCGACAATTGCACGCCGGCTCCGCCCGGCGGGACGAAGAGATCGTCACGCAGATGAATGCCGCGGCGGATGAGGCCGAGCCGTTTGGTCGCCATCTCGAAACGCCTGCCGATCTGCCAGGCATAGGGGCCGGCACCCTTCATGCGTTTTCCGAATTCCGCATCGTAATCCTTGCCGTCGCGCATGGAGCGCACCAGCGACATGACATGGCGATAACGGTCCGGATAGTTGCGCAGCAGCCAGTCACGGAACAGCGGGCTCACCTCCAGCGGCAGGCGCAAGAGCACATAGGACGCTTCGGTGGCGCCAGCGGCCTTGCCGGCCTCGAGAATACGCTCGATCTCATGATCGTTAAGTGCCGGAATGACGGGCGCCATCATCACAGCCACGGGAATGCCCGCCTCGGTCAGCGCCTTGACGGCTTCGAGCCGCTTCTCCGGCGTGGCGGCGCGCGGCTCCATGTTGCGTGAGAGCTTCCGGTCCAGCGTGGTGACGGAAATGCCGACCTTGGCAAGCCCCTTTCTGGCCATGGGTGCCAGAATGTCGATATCCCGCTTGATCAGCGCCGATTTGGTGACGATGGCGACGGGATGCTCGGCCTTGGCCAGCACTTCCAGTATTTGCCGCATGATGCGCCACTCGCGCTCGATGGGTTGATAGGGATCGGTATTGGTGCCAATGGCGATCACCCGCGGCTTGTAGCCCGGCTTCGCCAGTTCCCGTTCCAGGAGTTTCGCTGCATCCGGCTTGGCGAAGAGCTTCGATTCGAAATCCAGCCCGGCCGAAAGCCCCATATAGCTGTGCGTGGGGCGGGCGAAACAATAGATGCAGCCATGTTCGCAGCCGCGATAGGGATTGATGGAACGGTCGAATGGGATATCGGGGGATTCATTGCGGGTGATGATGCTGCGCGGCTTTTCCACCTGCACTTCGGTACGGAATTCCGGCATGTCCTCCAGCGTCTGCCAGCCATCGTCGAAAACCTCGCGCTGCAAGGCTTCGAAGCGCCCGTCGGGATTAAGTCCCGCACCACGGCCGCGACGACGGTCTATCTCGATCCGCAGGCCCGATGCATCGGCCAGCGCATTGGCAATGTCAGGCGTATGGCGCGGCTGAAAGGCAGCCTGCCCCGAAAGAGTATGGTCTCTCATCTGGATGCTCCGAGGTCGCGGCACGCCCCTGAAGGCACGCCCAACGCCCTAAACCGTTTCCGTCCGAGCAGGATTTCATCACCTCCTCGAATGATTAAATTCCTAACGCAGGAATGAGAACAATACAAGAACAAAAATGAAAATTGGCGCCGCTTGTCCATTGTCGCCGCGATAAACCATACCGGATTTTTCTCGCGGCGAGCGGAGTGGCAATTTATTGTGCGATGCGTTAGAGCTATGCATATGTTGACAGTCATAATGGAATGCCGGGATCAGGAACCGGAGCTGGCGCACACGCTGTCTGCGCTCGTAACCGGGGCCGTGGAAGGGCTTGTAAGCGATGTTGTGATCCTCGATCACGGTTCGCGCGATGGATCGTCGCGCGTCGCCGATGCCGCTGGCTGCCGTTTTTATGTGCAATGGGACATTGCGGACGTCATGCAGTCCGCGCGTGGACAATGGATCCTGCTGGTGGAGCCGGGCGCACGCCCGCAGAGCGGCTGGATCGAGGAAATACTGGAATATGTGACGGTATGCGCGGAGCCTGCCCGGTTTTCCCCGTCCCGTTATCACAAGCGTCCGTTTTTCAGCCGAATCATCCGCCGTCAACCGCCATTGGAATATGGCTACCTAATGCCGAAGAAACATGCTGTCGCGATCGCAAAACCCGGCATGGACCTGACACAGTTCATCCAGGCGCAAAAGTCGCGTCGCCTGAATGCGGAGCTGGTTCCAGCCTGGACGGCGCGACCTGCGGGCTAAACTGCCACGCCTGACACAATCAACCGAAAGACCGGACGCGACTGTGGTGTCAGCAAGCCGCTGAACTGCATCGCGAAGAAAGAATATCGGCTCGACTTTTACGGGAATAAATGCAACCTATAAATGTCTTTTAGGGGAGGGTTGCATGTCCTGCGGATTCTTTAAGTCAAATTCTTCCAAAATCCACGCTGCCTTTTGCATTGTTACAATATTGGCATTCCCTACAGCGGCTTTGTCTCAGGCCCGATGTGGAACGGGTGGTGTCGTTTTCACCACGACAGAACTCAAGGTCGATGCGGATGGAGCGCCGAACTCCTATCTGGTTAACGGCGAGGGACTATCCTACACCTGCGACGGCGTCACTGCGGTAGGATCAACACCTGAAACCGACCGGCATGGATGGGAGAAAAAATGCCGTGATGCCTGGAAGAAAGCCGTTGCGACCGGTGATTATTCGAAGGTCAGAATATTTGGTTTTTCCAAAGACGAGAATAACAGGCCGATAGTTCAAAAGGCTGGCGATCCCCTGCCGGGAAAGGCGTTTATTACGGAGACGTCCGTTTCGGTTCCAGATGGACCGGCAGGAACACAAAGGCATTGGATCGACGCCAATGAAATTCCCTATGTTGTTTTGTCTGGTAGCTTCGTGAGGAAATATGGTGTGAAGGGCGGCGACATAGTCGTCGTTTATCGCCCGGCAACCAAACGTTTCGCTTACGGGGTTTACGGGGACGGCGGTAAGCTCGGCGAAGCCTCCGTGCGCTTCCATCAGGACATCGGCAATAATCCTCTGGTGAACAAGGGCGGCGTTCTGAGAGCAAAATCAGGCATTGCCGATGAGAAGAGAAATAAGGATCCGATCCCGGTCATTACCGTCGTGTTTCCCGGCAAGACGTCTCATCCGACAGTCGACGCAAAAAAATGGCGTAATGAGATTGCCGCGATGGGAAAAACCCATTTCGACAATTGGGGCGGCGTTGAAAAATTGATTGAATGTGCCCGCTAGTCTGAGCTGGCCCCTTCCTGGAAGAAACGGGCGGTCATAACCGCCCGTATTCTATCAGGCCCTCAATGGGCTTGGCCGGCCGAAAGCACCTTGCCGGGGTTCATGATGCCGGCGGGGTCGAAAGCGTGCTTGATGCGCCGCATCAGTTCCATTTCGATGCCGGGCCGGATGGCGGCGAGTTCATCGCGCTTCAACTGGCCAATGCCGTGCTCGGCCGAAATCGAGCCGCCGAGCGATAACACGATGCCGTGGACGATCTCGTTCATATCCCGCCAGCGGCCAATGAATTCGGCTTTGTCGGCACCGACCGGCTGGGAAATATTATAATGGATGTTGCCGTCGCCGAGATGGCCGAAGGCGCAGATGCGGGCACCTGGAATGGCGGCGAGAACCGCCTTTTCCGCCGTCGCCATGAATTCCGGTATGTTTGAAACCGGAACGGAAACATCGTGCTTGATCGAACCGCCCTCGGGTTTCTGCGCGTCCGACATGCTTTCGCGCATGTGCCACAGCGCCTGCCGTTGCGCCTCGGACGCGGCGATCACTGCATCCTGAACCAGCCCGGCTTCAAAACCGCGCTCCAGCAGCGATTGCATCATGGTATCCGCCGTCTCCGCTGAATCGGAGGTGGAAATATCGATGAGTGCGTACCAGTCATGCGGATTTTCGAGAGGATCGCGCACGCCGGGAATGTGTTTGGTGGTGAATTCCACGCCGATACGCGGCATCAGTTCGAAGCCGGTCAGCGCCGTGCCGCAGAGGTTCGAGGCCATTTCGAACAGTTTCAGCGCGTCCTCAGTGGAGCCAAGTCCCGCAAAGGCCACCTGATGGCCGAGCGGTTTCGGGAAAAGCTTCAGAACCGCACCAGTGATGATGCCGAGCGTGCCTTCTGAACCGATAAACAGATCGCGCAGATCGTAACCCGTATTGTCTTTCTTCAGCCGCCGCAGCCCGTTCCAGATTTCGCCTGTTGGCAGCACCACTTCGAGCCCCAGGCAAAGCTGGCGCATATTGCCATAGGCGAGAACCGCCGTGCCGCCGGCATTGGTGGCGAGATTGCCGCCGATGCGGCACGACCCCTGCGAGCCGAGCGACAGCGGGAACATGCGCTCCACCGTATCGGCGGCCTTGTGAATATCATCAAGAATGCAGCCGGCATCCGTCACGATGATATTGGCGACGGGATCGATATCGCGGATGCGGTTCATGCGCTCGAGCGACAGGATGATATCGGTGCCGTCCGCACGCGGTGTCTGGCCGCCCACAAGGCCGGTATTGCCGGTCTGCGGCACGATGGGGGTTCCGGTTTCGCTCGCAAGCTTCAGGATGGCCGCAACCTCTTCGACCGAACCGGGCTTGATGAGCAACGGCGAGGCGCCGCGATAAAGCCCGCGATTTTCCACAAGGCGCGGCGCCATTTCCGCCGGGTCGCGGACCGCGTTCTTTTCGCCGACAATGGCGGAAAAGCGGTCAAGGATGTCGGAGGAGGGGATGGCGGTGGTCGTCATGGGCGGCGTCTCGCTATCTTTTGAAACATGGGCGAAAGGATTGGGTGCCGTCAGCCTCGCGGCGCGGCGGCGCGGGAAAGGCGGTCGTTGATCGCCTCTCCAAGACCATGGGTGGGAATGGCGGTGATGGCGATGGTAGCCGCACCGCTTGCATCGGCTGCTTTGAGATAATCGAACAGATTGGCTGCGGCCTCGGAAAGATCGCCGGAAGGGCTGAGATCGAGCACGGTGCGCGCCGCCTCTTCACCGGCAATGGCGATGCCGCCGAACCGGATCAGCGCTTCGCCGGGGGAAACCGATGTTGCACCGAGGCGCACGGCAGCGCCCGGCGCATAATGCGAGGCGAGCATTCCGGGCGCCTCAATGGCGGCAGAGGCTTTTTTCGGCCGTTCGAGCCGTTTGCCGGCAATGCGTTCTATGTCCTCGGTGACAATGCCGCCGGGACGGAGCAGCCGCACCCGGCCATCCTCTTCCACCTTGACGATGGTGGATTCGACGCCGACGGAGGCCGCGCCGCCATCGAGAATAAGATTGATCTTTTGGCCGAGATCGGCCTCGACATGGGCCGCACTCGTCGGGCTGATCTTGCCGGAACTATTGGCGCTGGGCGCGGCCAGCGGCCGGTCAAACCGTCGGATCAAGTCACCGGCAAAACCCTGCGGTACACGAATGCCGACCGTGTCGAGCCCGGCCGTCGCCAGCGAATGAATGCCGCTTGCCGGTTTCAGCGGCAAAACCAGCGTCAGCGGTCCGGGCCAGAAAGCTTCGGCGAGTTTCAGCGAGACAGGGTCAAAAACCGCGTAACGTTCGGCCATGGCGATATCGGCCATGTGGCAGATCAACGGATTGAACTGCGGCCGGCCTTTCGTCTCGTAAATACGCGTGATGGCGGCCGGATCGGTGGCGTCGGCAGCAAGGCCATAGACGGTTTCCGTCGGCAGGGCGATGGGCTGGCCGTTTGCAAGCTCGGTAACGGCTGCCTGCAAGGCGGTTTCCCGCTCGGTTTCGATGTTGATGTGACGCGCCATGATGCTGCCTTTCAGGGCGGTCAATAGCGTATTTCAAGCCTTTATGGGAAGCGTTATCGCTGCTTTTATATTGCCTTGATGATCTTGCGCATCTCGTCCGAGCGCGCGCCGAGCATCAGCACGTTCTTCAGGGCCACACGCGGATCATGGGTCTGGAACAGAAGGCCGCTGCGATGAAAGGACGTATCGACCGCGATGCCCTGATCAGGGAGCGCGTTTATGGCGACTGCGAAATACATCCGCGAATAGCGTGCATCGATGTTTTCGAAGAAGTTTTCAACACCGCTCAGCTCGGCGAAGAAATTGGCGAAATAGAAGGACCAGAAAACATGGCGGCGCGCGTCGAAACTGGTCTTGGCCGCCGTGACATGGCAATAGCCGAGATGCGGCCGCTCATCCAGCAGATGGTGGAAAACCATCTTGGGAAAGCGGATGGAGTGGTGAAAGCCATTGAGACGGCTATGGGTGGCGTCGGCGGCAGCTTCGAGCTTGCGCCCGGTTATCGCGGCCACTTCGTCGTGGCTGTAATAGACGCGCTCCCGCGGCAGCCAGCGCTCTTCGTAACGGGTGATGCGTCCGGTGCGCAGGAAGTCAGAATGCGCGGTATTGGAACGTATCGGTGTGACCGAATGTTTGCCCGCATCGAAATAACGTATGCGTGTCGCCTTCTCCACCAGGAACGCCCTCGTTGCTGTCGATCAGCCAACATAGTTTAGGGAGCGTTAAAACTCCGTTGCGCCGCCACCCCTGTTTTCTGAAGGGTTGATAGGATGCGCGCGACATCATGCGTCATATTGCGACGCGGTTTGGTGGACCGAATAGCGCGCGGATTTCGCAAGCGGAATGGCCTGCGGGGGCTATCGGCGCATGTCGCAATTTGTCGCCAATGCGGAAGCCGATGTCGCTGTTTGCGCTGCCGCAAATACCCGCCGGTGTTTAGATGGGACATGCTTCCGCAGCCCGCGTGAATGGTGCCGGGCAGGGCGGTTTGATCGAGGATTTGGCCATGGAATTGCGTGAAACCGTATTGCGCCAGCTGAAGAACCGCCGCGAAGGCTTCAGCCTGGAACAGCCCTTCTACACGGACCCGGATTATTTCAAGCTGGATATGGAAACGATCTGGTATCGCGACTGGCTGTTCGTTGGCCATGATTGCGAGGTGGCGAAGTCCGGCAGCTATTTCACCGTTCAGGTCGGCGCCTATTCCGTCGTCATCGTGCGCGGTCGTGACGGGCAGATCCGTGCCTTCCATAATTCCTGTCGCCATCGCGGCTCCCGCGTCTGCACCACGCAGAAGGGCCAGTCCGCGCGTCTCGTCTGTCCCTACCACCAGTGGACCTACGATCTGGACGGCAAGCTGCTGTTCGCCCGCCATATGGGCGAGGAGTTCGACAAGGGCGATTTCGGCCTGAAGCCGGTCGCCTGCGAAACCGTTGCCGGTTACGTCTTCATCTGCCTTGCCGACCAGCCGGCGGATTTCGCGCCGATGCGCGCCGAAGTCGAAAGCTACATGGCCCCGCACCGCATCTGGGAAGCCAAGGTCGCGCATGAAAGCACCATTATCGAAAAGGGCAACTGGAAGCTCGTCTGGGAAAATAACCGCGAATGCTACCATTGCGCCGCCAATCACCCGGAACTCTGCCGCACCTATCCCGAAAATCCGAGCGTGACGGGAACCGACGGTGGTGCGAGCGATCCTGAAATCGGCGGCCACTGGGCGCGCTGCGAGGCCGCCGGCCTGCCGAGCCGTTTCAAGATCGACCCCAAGGGCCAGTTCCGCGTCGCCCGCATGCCGCTGATCGGCGAAGCGGAAAGCTACACCATGTCCGGCAAACGCGCCGTGCGCCGGCCGCTATCCGACGATGTCAGCATCAGCCATATCGGCGCGCTGCTCTTGTTCCACTACCCGACGACGTGGAACCACTTCCTCGGTGACCACACCATTTCCTTCCGGGTGCTGCCGCTCAGCGCCAATGAAACCATGGTCACCACCAAATGGCTGGTACACAAGGATGCGGTCGAGGGCGTGGATTACGATCTGGAAGACCTCACCCACGTCTGGAACGAAACCAACGATCAGGACCGCCGCATCGTCGAGGAAAATGCCTTCGGCATTCGTTCCCCCGCCTATGAACCCGGCCCCTATTCCATGGAGGACGAAGGCGGCGTGATGCAGTTCGTCAACTGGTATGCCGATTTCATGGTCGACCGGCTGTCCGGCGACAAGGCCAGGCTTTCGGCTGTAGCGTGATGCGAAGATGAATATGGTTGTGAGCTACAAGCACATAGACGAGATGAAGCCGTGGAGTGACAAGCTTCACCTCCTGGAATGTATCTCGGTGACGCCCGAGACGCCTGACGTGATGACGTTCCTGTTCCGCTCCGAAGATCAGAACTGGTTCCGTTATTTGCCGGGCCAGTTCGTGACGCTGGAACTGCCGGTGGGTAAGGAACCACTCTACCGGACATATACATTGTCCTCCAGCCCGTCGCGGCCCTATGCGCTGTCGGTCACGGTCAAGGCGCAGGCCAACAGCATCGGCACCCGCTGGATGTTCGACAATCTGAAGCCCGGCATGAAGATCCGGGCGCTCGGCCCGCTCGGCGACTTTTCCTACGTCAAACATCCCGGTGACAAATATCTGTTCATCTCGGCAGGCTCCGGTGTCACGCCGATGATGTCGATGGTGCGCGACATGAGCGACCGCGCCCCGCAGAGCGATATTGCCTTCATTAATTGTTCGCGGACTCCCGGCGATATCGTCTTCCGTCACGAGCTGGAATATCTCGCGCGCTTCATGCCAAACCTGTCTCTCGGCTTTATTGTCGAGAAATGCGGCCGCACCGATCTGTGGTCCGGCCTGAAGGGCATGGTCGACAAGGCCAAGATCGCATTGCTCGCGCATGACTTCATGGAGCGCACCGTCTTCTGCTGCGGGCCGGAGCCTTTCATGGCCGCCGTCCGCTCCATGCTGGAAGCGTCGGGCTTCGATATGGGGCGCTACCATCAGGAAAGCTTTTCGCCCGCCACTCCCGTTGCCGTCGGCGAAAGCGTTCTTGTCGATGCGGATGGCGAAGCGCTGTCGATGGTGGGCTTTACCGTTTCCGGAAAAGAAATGCCGTGCCAGCCTGGCCAGACCGTTCTGATGACGGCGCGCGCCGCCGGTGTGCGCATCGGCGCCGCCTGCGAATCGGGAATTTGCGGCACCTGCCGGGTGCTGAAGCTTTCCGGCGAGGTGGAGATGAACCACAATGGCGGCATTCTCGATGAGGAAATCGAGGAAGGTTATATTCTCGCCTGCTGCTCGCGGCCTCTGGCGGATGTGAAGGTGGAAGCCTGACGGGCGGAACCCATCTCATTGGGCGGCGTGATTTTTGCCGTGGAACTAAATTTCATCAAACTCGTTTGCACGTCATCGAATTCTTTTCGGGTGTTCTTGGGGGACTGACCCTTACCTCCGATGAGAGTGAACGGTGAAAGGCGCGGTTCAACGCGCCAGAGCAAACGGAGGAAGATCATGATGAATTTCCGGACAACGAGCGTCGCCACGGCGATTGTCGTTTTCCTCACAAGCTTCACGCCGTCGCAGGCGTTCCAGGCACCTGTACCGATGCCGAAGCCGGCGATCGCCGCCGACAATAATGTCGTGCCGGTGCAGTACCGCGAATGGGACCGCCGTTACGACCGCAGGCATGGCGACCGCATGTATCGCCCGCGCCCGCCGCGTGATGGATATTACAATGGCCACCGCGGCTATCGCGATCGCCGTCCGGGCTATCGCTATCATAACGGTTACTGGTTCCCGCTTGCAGCCTTTGCAGCTGGTGCGATCATCGGCGGCGCCGTGCAGCAGCCGCGCCCGGCCTATGGCGGCAGCCATGTTTCCTGGTGTCAGAACCGCTGGCGTTCGTATCGCGCTTACGACAACAGCTACCAGCCGACCAGCGGTCCGCGCCGCATATGCGTATCGCCTTACAGCCGCTGATAGTGGTTTTCGAAAGCCCGGATTTTGATCCGGGCTTTTGCTTTCGGACTGTCGGTTCGGTAACCGAAGCGTGAATGCATCGTTAATGCTGGGTTCAGGCGAAAACGCCTAGCTTGCAACCAGTAATGTTCCGGCCAGAGCCGACAAGCTGGCTGAGTAAGAAGAAAAAGGTGTTATTATTCACGTCCAACGGCCTGTCGACCGTCGTGAATGGAGGAAGTCAGATGAGAGACTATATGAAGAATATCTTGGCTGTCGGTCTTTCTGCGATCGTGGTTGCGGGAGCGATTGTTCCGGCGGAAGCGGCAATGCCATTGCCGGCGGCACCGAAGAGTGTCGAGGCGGTGGGCAATGACGCCAGCAAGAATATCGTGAATGTGCAGTACTGGCGCGATCGTCGCGACTGGGATGGCGGACGTCGTGGCTGGTACGGTGGTCATCGCGGTTATCGCGATTACCGTCCGGGCTACCGTCATCATGACGGTTACTGGTTCCCGCTTGCAGCCTTTGCGACGGGTGCGATCATCGGCGGTGCGCTTTCGCAGCCGCGCGAAATCTACCGCCCGGTTCCGGAATATCGTCCGCGTCCGGTCTATCGCGAATACCGCCCGGTCCGTCGTGCCGGCATGAGCCAGGCGCATGTGAACTGGTGCTATGGCCGCTATCGGTCCTACGATGCCTATAGCAACACGTTCCAGCCATATCACGGCCCGCGCCAGCCCTGCTATTCGCCTTACAGCTGATAGATTGGACGAGCCGAAATCGATGGAGCCGCCCGGAGAGATACCGGGCGGCTCAAGCTTTTTATAGGCCTCGTAACATCAGCCTTCGTCATCCTCGGGCTTGACCCGAGGATCCATTGTCGCCGGTGGTTGTGGATCCCCGGGTCAAGCCCGAGGATGACGCTGAGTGAGACTGTCGACGCCACCCCTCTAAGAAGTCGGTTGACCTCTGTTGATCGTCACAAAATCCGTGCCCGCTTCAGCACGAACCAGGCAAGCGCTACCGAGATGACGATGAAAATGCTGGCCGAGAGCGTGCCGCCGGTGCCGACGGTAAACGGCAGCTCATCCGTATTCATGCCGAAGAAACCGGTCACCAGCGAAGGCGGCAGCAGGAACGCCGTCATCAACGACAGGATATAAAGGTGCCGGTTTGTCTCCGACGAGAGTTTGGAATCGATTTCCTCGTGCAGCAACCTTGCCCGCTCCTGCAAAGCGTAGACGTCATGATCGACGGCTTCCAGACGCCCCATCAGGCGTGAGGCGACATCCTCGAAACCGTTGGGCATCTCGTCATCATCGGCGGCGGAAGCCCGTCGCATCAACGTCAGCACGGTGCGCAGATGCCGGTGCAGGCGCACCACGGTGCGGCGCAGCGGGGCAAGCCGCCGCCGTTCGTCGCGCGTCTCGCTGTCATAGACCATATCCTCGATGGCGTTCAGCTCTTCCGTCGTCTCCATCACCAGATTGATGAGTGAGCGCTGGAATTCGGCGACAAGGCCTTCGAACACATGCGATGGCGTGAGGTAACGGTTGGAATTCTTGTCGACCGCCGCTTTCAGCCGGTCCACCGAATGCAGTGGCTGCAGGCGGGTGGTGATGATGAAACGGTCGCTCACCGCGAAATGCAGCCACCCGAAATCACGTGTCTCCTTGTCGAATTCCCGCTGGAAATCGACAAGCGTGCCGTAAAGCGATTTTTCATCCACCACGATGGAGGGATGTGTCTCGTGGGTGGTGAGGCTTGCCCGCGCCGCCGGATCGAGACCCTCTATGGTTTCGAGAAAACCCGCTACCCGCTGATCGGCGAGATTGAGATGCAGCCAGAAGAAACCGTCGCAATCGGCCATTTCGTGAAAGCCGGCATCGGGTGCAAGCCGGTGGCACGGGGCTGTGCCGGGGTGGAATTGATAGGCCCAGACAAGGCCGGGAATAACGGGTGTTACGAGATCCATCGTGGCAGTCCTGACCGGCTGGATGGGAGGAGGGAGGCGTTCGTCGTTCCGGTGTGGGAGCGGCGGCGGCGAGGCGCCTTTCAGCGCATGCTGAGCAAATTCATATGACAGTTTTATAACAATCCCGCTGAAATGACGGGAATTTTCAAATTGACGTTTACGTAAAAATCATTTAGCCCGAAGAACAGCACGATAGGCAAAAGCTTCGGGAGGAGGCAGCATGTATACCGCGCCGGTGGACGATATCGCCTTTACGCTCAAACATGTGGCGGGTCTTCAGGACGCACTTGCAAAGGGTGTGCTGGGAGATCTCGGTGAAGATCTCGTCGATGCCATTCTGCACGAAGCCGGCCGTTTCGCCACCGCCGAGGTCGCGCCGCTTGCCGAGATCGGCGACCGCCAGGGCGCAAAGCTCGCCGACGGCAAGGTCACCACGCCCGACGGTTGGGCCGATCTTTACCGCCGCTGGGCGGAAGCCGGCTGGAACAGCCTGACCGCGCCGGAAGAGTTTGGCGGCCAGAACCTGCCGCATATGCTGAATGTCGCCGCACTCGAAATGTGGAATTCCGGCTCCATGGCCTTTGCGCTGGCACCGACGCTGACCATGGGTGCGGTGGAAGCCCTTGTCGCCCACGGTAGCGATGACCTCAAGCGCACCTATCTGCCGAAACTCGTCTCCGGCGAATGGACCGGCACGATGAACCTCACTGAGCCGCATGCGGGTTCGGACCTCGGCGTCCTGAAGACCCGGGCGGAGCGCAATGGCGACGGCACCTACCGTATTTTCGGCCAGAAGATTTTCATCACCTGGGGTGAACACGATGCGGCTGATAATATCATCCACCTCGTCCTCGCCCGCCTGCCGGATGCGCCGGCCGGTACGCGCGGCATTTCGCTGTTCCTCGTGCCGAAGTTCCTGCCTGATGAGAACGGCGCGCCGGGCAGCCGCAACGATCTGTTCTGCCATTCGCTGGAACACAAGCTCGGCATTCACGGCTCGCCCACCTGCACCATGATCTTCGGCGATGGAAAATTTGGTGAAGGGAAGGGTGCTCTCGGCTGGTTGATCGGCGAGGAGAACAAGGGTCTCGCCTGCATGTTCACCATGATGAACAACGCCCGCCTTGCGGTTGGCATGCAGGGAGTGGCGATCTGCGAGGCCGCCACCCAGAAGGCCATCGACTATGCCAGAGAGCGCACGCAGGGCAAGGCGCCCGGCTGGCAGGGTTCCGGCATGAGCCCGATCATCGAGCACCCGGATATCGCCAGAACGCTTCTGACGATGAAGGCGCTGACGCAAGGATCGCGGGCGATTTCCTTCAGCTGCGCGCACGCCATCGATATGGCGCATGCGACTGAAGACGCCCGGGAGCGCGCTCACTGGCAGGAGCGCGCTGCCCTTTTGACACCCATCGCCAAATCCTTCTCCACCGATGCCGGCGTCGATGTCGCCTCCATGGGCATTCAGGTGCATGGCGGCATGGGCTTTATCGAGGAAACCGGCGCGGCACGTTATCTGCGTGATGCCCGCATCGCGCCGATCTATGAAGGCACCAATGGCATTCAGGCCATCGATCTGGTGCTGCGCAAGCTGCCGCTATCCGAAGGCGCGCAGGTGCGCGGTTTCATCGCCGAACTGCGCGAGATCGCCGCCCGCACAGCCGCTTCGAACCGCGACGATCTCGGTGAGACCGGCCGTTATCTCGAAGCGAGCCTTGGCGATCTGGAAACGGCGACCGACTGGCTGCTGGACCGTATCAAGGCGGGCGAAGCCGAAACGGCGCTCGCCGGTGCGACGCCCTATCAGCGCCTCTTCGGCCTGGCGCTCACCGGCGCCTATCTCGCCAAGGGCGCATTGGCCGCCGTCGATGATGGCAGGGGCGGACATCGCGCAGCCCTTTGCCGTTTTGCAGCGGAAAATCTGCTGGCGGAAACGGCGGCGCTGAAGGACCGCGTTATATCAGGTGCGGCAAGCCTTGCCGCCGCCCGCACCGTATTGGCTTGAGGAGCTCCAGATGTCGGACGAACACATTCTCGTCGAGCGCGTCGGTCATGCGCCTGATGTCTTGACCATCCGCTTCAACCGGCCGGACAAGAAAAACGCCATCACCGATGCCATGTATCTGCGTATGGCCGAGGCCCTGCATGCCGCCAATGCGGACCCGGAAATTCGCGTCGTCGCCTTTCTAGGCACGGAAGGCTGCTTCTCCGCCGGCAATGACATGGCTGATTTTCTCGCCTTCGCCATGTCGGGCGGAAAGGGCAAACTCGCCGCACTCGACCTTCTGAAAGCGCTCGTCGCTTTCGAAAAGCCAATGGTATCGGGCGTCGACGGGCTCGCCATCGGCATCGGCACGACGCTGAACCTGCATTGCGACCTGACGGTCGCTTCAAACCGCAGCCTGTTCAAGACCCCATTCGTGGATTTGGCGCTCGTGCCGGAAGCCGCTTCCAGCCTGCTCGTGCCAAAACTCATCGGCCATCAGCGCGCTTTCGCGCTGCTTGCCATGGGCGAAGGTTTTTCCGCCGAACAGGCGGTGCAGGCCGGCATGATCTGGAAAGTCGTCGCCCCCGAACATGTGGAGAGCGAAACGCTGGCGCTTGCCACCCGGCTTGCGGCCAAACCGCAGCAGGCGCTGAAGATCGCCCGCGATCTGGTTCGCGGCAACCCGGCGGATCTGCTCGCCCGCATCGAAGAGGAAGGCCGCCATTTCATCGCGCAGCTGCAAAGTGCCGAAGCGCGAGCCGCCTTTGAGGCATTCATGCGCCGTTAAGCGTTCTGGTAGGAAGTCCTTGCGGTTAAGGAAGCGGTCAATATGGCTTGGGTTAGATAAAGCAACGTCATTGTCCGAAGGCCAACTGCCATGCGCCACTTCGTTTTCGCCCTGTCCTTGTTCCTCTCCGCCGCAACTGTTGCAGAGGCGGCGACGACCGCGCCTTTGCCGGTTTCGGGCAACAACGTCATTCTGGCGCAGTCCACGGATGACGACAGCCCGAATTTCTATTCCGGCAACAGCCGCGACCGCCAGCGCCGCGCCCGTTTCGTCTGCGTCATCACCCCGCCGGACAGCGCCAATCGACGCCGGCCCTATGTTTGCCCCATCGAGCGGGGCCGTGTCGGCGGCAGCTGCCGCTGCTCGGGCGTGGTCGGCAACGGCACGGTCGATACCGCCTGGTGATTATTTCTCCAGCGTCGCCACCGCTTCCACATGCGGCGACCACAGAAACTGATCGACCGGCGTAACGCGGGTGATGCGATAACCGCCCTCCGTGAGAAGCGCGAGATCGCGTGCAAGCGTCAGCGGATTGCAGCTCACCGCGACGATCTTCTTCACCGTGCTGCGGGCCAGTTCCTTGCACTGGAATTCGGCGCCGGCGCGGGGCGGATCGAACACGACAGCATCGTAATTCTTCAATTCGCTCGTCATCAGCGGGCGGCGGAAGAGATCGCGTTTCTCGACGCTGACGGGTTTCAGGCCCTGCATGTTGCGGGCGGCGAAATCGAGCGCCTTCAGCGGCTTGTCTTCCGCTTCCACCGCATGCACCCTGCCGATGCGCGCGAGCCGCAGCGCAAAGGTGCCGGAACCGCAGAACAGATCGGCAATGCGTTTGGATTTGCCGACATGGGCAAGCACCAGCTCCGCCATGGCGTCTTCGGCCTGTTTGGTCGCCTGCGTGAAACCGCCGGCGGGCGGTGAGACCGGAACGCCGCCGAATTCGATGATCGGCTTTTGCGGCTCGATCAGGATTTCGCCTGATAACGAGACGCGAGCAATGCCGCGCATGGCCAGCACCGTTTCCGTCAATGCGCGCCGCTGCTTGTCGGCGACGGATTTGATGCCTTCGACGGAAATGTCGAGGCCCGAGAGCGTTTCAAGAACGGTCATGCGGAAGGGTTCGGCATTCGCCACCATCGAAAGGCCGATGGCCCGGATGGCGTCCAGCCGCGAGACGATGCCGGGCGAGGTGACGGGACATTCCTCGATGGCGACGATGTGGTGGCTGTTCGCCTGGCTGAAACCGAGCAGCAGGCCCTTTTCCGTCCGGCGGGCGGCGAACACCGCGCGGCGGCGCTCGCCGGGGCGACAGATGACGAGATCGTCCACCGGCGGCGTCAGGCCCTTTGATTTCAATGCCGAAACCACCAGTTCCCGCTTGAAGGCGTGGTAGGGCTGGTCGGCCAGATGCTGCAGCGAACAGCCGCCGCAGGTGCCGTTCTTGCCCTCGGGGCCAAAGTGGCGGCAGACGGGGTCACGACGGTCAGCCGAGGTTTCCGCAATGGACATGACCGTGCCGTGATCCTTGACCTTGGCGATGGCGACCGTCTCGCCGGGAAGCGAAAAGGGCACATAGACCGGGCCGTCGGGACAGTGCGCGATGCCGTCGCCCTGTGCGCCGAGGCTCTTGATGGTGACGGTCTGTGTGCTCATGGCTTTTCGCCTCCGAGAAGAAATTCGACATTGCCGTCACCGCCGGAAATCGGCGAGGGAATGAGGCCAAGGCTCTTCCAGCCCATGTCCTCGGTCAGCCAGCGTTCCAGTTCGGCGGCAACGGCAGGTGCCGTTTCCGGCTCCTTCAACAGCCCCGCTTTGCTGATCGCGTCGCGGCCCGCCTCGAATTGCGGCTTCACCAGCAGGACAGCCAGAGCGCCGGCTTCCGCAAGCTCAAGTGCCGGGGCAAGTGCAAGCTTCAGCGAAATGAAGGACACGTCGGAGACGATGAAACCGATGGGCCGGTCATCGATATCCTCTGCCGTCAGATAGCGCGCATTCAGCCCTTCCAGATTGGTCACGCGCGGATCGTTCTCGATCCTTGGATGCATCTGCCCGTGCCCGACATCGATGGCGGTGACGTGTTTGGCACCACGATGGAGCAGCACCTCGGTAAAACCGCCGGTCGAAGCGCCGACATCGAGGCAGTCATGGCCCTTTGGATCGAGCCGGAAATGATCGAGCGCGGCTGTCAGCTTGAGGCCGGCGCGGGAGACGTAAGCCTGCGCAGGATCGCTGATGGCGATCTTCGCATTTGCGGCAACGGCCTGGCTGGGTTTGGTAACGGTCTTGCCGTCGACGGTCACGGTGCCGCGCGAAACCGCATCGCGCGCACGCGAGCGGCTGGCGAAGTGGCCGAGCGATACTAGAAGCTGGTCAAGCCGTTCATTTTCAGATGTTTTGGACATGGTCCCGTGTCAATGACCGCCAAACCCCGCCGATGCAAGCGATTTATCGCTGAAAGGGACCGGTTATGCCCGCTGTCGTCCTTGATGTTGCACCGCAAAGTCAGAATGTTCGATTAATCCAATATAAAGGCTTGTATTGCACTTTGTGCGCAAGGCCCGTGCGGCCACCGGAACCTGCCATGACGGCAACTCCTCCCATCCACAAAATTGCGACCGTTGCAGCGCAGACGCCTGCTACGCGGCATCGGGTCGCCGAGAGAGTTTGCGATGTCGCTGAAAAATCTCCCCATCAATATAAAGCTCATTGTCACCTTCTGCGCTTTGATGAGCGTGTGTCTGCTCGCCTCCGCGGTCGTATTCTGGCAGACGCTGGGGAGCGAGCGCGTCACGGTCGAGAATAACCGCACGAAGGACATCATTCAGGCCGTGGACGGCGCGAAGGCCGCCATGCTGGAACAGGCCGTCAACCAGCGCGGCTTCCTGCTGTTTCGCAGCGACAGCACCTATAATGATGTTTTCGCCCAGCGCGACATCATGTTGAAGAAGCTCGACGAAGCCCGTGCGCTGGCCGCCGGCCAGCCGGACATCCTGCAATCCATCGACGACATGCAGAAATCCGCCACCGTGTTCTTCAAGGAACTGGCGGAACCGCAGATCGCCGCGCGCAAGACGACCGAAGCGCCGATTTCCGAAATCATCGAGATCGGCCGCAATCAGGCCAAGGGCCAGCTCGACGGCTTCCGCGCCTCCGCCGCCAAGATCAAGGAACAGCTGAACGGCCTGTCCACCGCTTACGCGGCCGAGCAGCAGGCCGCCGCATTGAACCTGAAATATGCGCTTCTGGGTGGCGGCGCTGTTGCCGGTCTTCTCGCCGTTGCCCTTATCTGGGCGCTGTCGCGCTCCATCGTCACGCCAATCGTCGGCATGACGGCGGCGATGAGCCGGCTTGCCGATGGCGACATGACGACGGAAGTACCCGCCACGGATCGTGGAGACGAAGTCGGCAAGATGGCGAAGGCTGTTCTGGTCTTCAAGGAAGCCGGGCTGGAAAAATCCCGCCTTGCCGGCGAGACCGATCGCATGCGCTCCGCGACGGAGGCTGAACGTCGCCGCAACGAAGAGGAAAAGGCGCGCGACGAAGCCGCCAGCGCCTTCGCCAGCGCCGAGCTTGGCAAGGGCCTAGCCGCTCTTGCCGATGGCGATCTCTCCTATCGTATTGAAACGCCCTTTGTGCCTGCCATCGATCCGGTCCGCGTCAATTTCAACAGCGCTGTCGACAAGCTGCAGCAGGCGCTCCAAACCGTCGGCGAGAACGCGGCCGCCATCAATGCCGGCGCTTCGGAAATGCTGTCGGCCGCCGACGATCTGTCGCGCCGCACCGAACAGCAGGCGGCCTCCATCGAAGAAACCGCCGCAGCCCTGGAAGAAGTCACCACCACGGTGCGCGACAGCGCCCGCGGCGCGGAAGATGCCGGCAATCTGGTCCAGCGCGCCCGCGCCGGTGCGGAAAAGTCGGGTGTCGTGGTCCGCAAGGCGGTCGCCGCCATGCGCGAAATCGAGAAATCCTCGGGCGAAATTGGCAATATCATCGGTGTCATCGACGATATCGCCTTCCAGACCAATCTTCTGGCGTTGAACGCAGGCGTCGAAGCCGCCCGCGCCGGTGATGCGGGCAAGGGTTTTGCCGTGGTCGCGCAGGAAGTCCGTGAACTCGCCCAGCGTTCCGCCAATGCCGCCAAGGAAATCAAGACGCTGATCGGCGCGTCCAGCCAGCAGGTGGAAAACGGCGTCAATCTGGTCGACGAGACCGGCAAGGCTCTGGAACTCATCGTCGCGGAAGTCGAAGAGATCAACGCCCATGTCAGCGCCATCGTCGTCGCGGCCCGTGAACAGGCAACGGGCCTGCAGGAAATCAACACGGCCGTGAACACCATGGACCAGGGCACGCAGCAAAATGCCGCCATGGTGGAGCAGCAGACCGCCGCCAGCCATTCGCTGGCCCGCGAAGCGGAAGCGCTGAACAGCCTACTTGGCCAGTTCAGGATGGGCGGCGCCCGTGCTGCCGTTGCCGGTGGATATGCCGCCGCGCCGCGCCAGTCTTCTTCAAGGCCCGCTTTCCAGCCCGCGTCGGCCGCACCGGTCCGCAAGGCTCCGGTAAAATCGGCCTCCGCAACCGCAAGGCCCGTCGCCTCGCCGGCTCGCGCGCTTGGCCAGAGCCTCGCCCGCGCCTTCGGCGGTGCAGCCGAAGCGCCAGCCGCCAAGGATCAGGACTGGACGGAGTTCTGAGCAGGCCGGTCACGGTTGTGTAGCGAGAATTGGGGGCCGGTAAGGCCCCCTTTTTATTGGTGGGTTTTCGCGTCAAATAAGGGCTGGCATTCAACTGCGCGCATCGGCAGCTGGTAGGCCAAGCCTTCGTATTTTTGAGAAAGGTATTTTCCAGATGGCAGCGCGCGTCAAATTACGGGTTTTGGAGGGCGAGTATGGGGTGGCCCGGCTTCAAGCGTCTGAAGCCATCCCCGCATGGGCCGATGGTGGCGGGTTCGTCAGCATCAGCCGGACCGATGACGAACTTTCCATCGTCTGCCGGAAAGACCGCATCCCGCGGGATGTCCAGTTTGATGCGGGCTGGTCGTGTTTTAAGTTTCAGGGGCCATTTGCCTTTGATGAAACGGGCATCGTCCTGTCCGTCATCGAGCCCTTATCCACCAATGATATAGGAATATTTGTGGTTTCGACTTTCGATGGCGACCACCTGCTGTTGAAAACCGGCGATCTGGAAAAAGCCTTCGGTCTGCTTGCAAATATGGGACATTCGCTCATCAAAGAATCAATCTAACCACGACGGCATGTCTGCAGAGGTGTGTTTTGAATAGTGAAATCGAGCTTCCGGTACAAAAGCAGCTTGAGGCCTACAATGCCCGTGACATCGATGCCTTCATGCTCTGGTGGGCTGATGACTGTCAGTATTACGCTTTCCCGGCGACGCTTCTGGCAGGAAGCGCGACAGAGATCCGAAAGCGCCACATCCAGCGCTTCAAGGAACCGGATCTCTATGGGAACTGCTGACGCGCATTGTCGTTGGCAATGTCGTCATCGACCATGAAACGGTCACCCGCAACTTTCCGGAAGGAAAGGGAGAGGTCGACGTTGCCTGCATCTATGAAGTTGAAAACGGCAGGATCGCCAAGGCCTGGTTCAAGATCGGTGAGCCGCGGATATTGTCGCGAAAATCCTAGCGCGTGCAAAGGGTGCGTGCGCGACTTTCCCTTCGTCCATGTCGCTATGCGGCGTGATCCGCCCGCATGGGGTGCCAGACGGAAATATCGCGCGGGACGTCGAGAAGCTCGGGCAGGGCATCGTGCCATGCCTGCCGATAGGGCCGGTGAATCTGAACGTCGATGACGTCCTGATGGTCGCTCCAGGTCTCATGCAACAGGAAGCGGTTCTCGTTTTCACCGTCCCGGTGCAGGGTTGCGTTCACGAAGGTCTTTTCGTGCCGCATGGCGTCGAGCAGCGCATTCAGCAATTCGAGAAAGCGCTCGCGCTGGCCGGGGCGGACCTGAAAGCCGATGAGATAGGTGGTGTGCACGGGTGTTACTCCTTGGTGCCTTGCATCAGTGCTTCGCGGGTTGCCGCGTCAGCGGGGTAGAAACATTCCAGCACCAGTTCGGACAGCGTGACGTCTGTGGCCGTTCCGAAAACCGTGGTGGTTGAAATGAAGCTCAATATGCCGCCCGAAGATGGATCGCGAAGCTGGAGCGGTATGGCCAGCGGATCGGTCCCGGCCGCATGCGGCGAGACCTTTGGCGCAGGATAGGCCGCAAGCTCCGCATGCAGCCGGGAAAGCACCTCGTCTCCCGTCTCTTCGACCTGACGGCGCAGGCGTTCCAGCAGGTGATGACGCCATTCGGCAAGATTGACGATGCGCGAACTCAGGCCCTGCGGATGCAGGCTCAGCCTCAGTGCGTTGAGCGGCGGGCGAAGCAGCTCTTCGGAAACGCCGGCCAGAAGCGACGTGATCGCCCCATTGGCGAGAACGACGTTCCAGTGCCGGTCAACGGCAAGGGCGGGAAAGGGCATATGCCCGTGCACCACGGTTTCAACCGCCTGCCGGGCCGCCGCCATATCAGGCGCATCCATCGGCCGTTCGGAATGAACAGGCGCATAACCAGCCGCCAGCATCAGCCGGTTGGCGGCGCGGGCGGGCATGGAAAGCTGCTCGGCCAGTTTCGCGAGCATCTCGCGGCTGGGGGATGATCGTCCGCTTTCCACGAAACTCAGATGGCGCGCGGATATGTCCGCCTCCATCGCCAGATCGAGCTGGCTCAACCTGCGGCGCGCACGCCATTCCTTCAGCACCTGGCCGACATGTTCTCGATGATGTGTCATGCCCCGCAGCCTAGCAGAAGAGAGCGCCAATGCGATTACCTCTGAGGTAATTGTTCCGCTTCCCGACCCACGGCATGTTTGGGCCGTCAACCAGAAGGAGCGCAATCATGACGCAGCATCTCGCAATCGCCCAAACCTATCTCGCAGCCTGGAACGAGGAGGACAATGAACGCCGCAGGCATCTCGTCGGTCAGGCATGGGCAGGAAATACGCGCTACGTCGATCCGCTGATGCAGGGCGAAGGCCAGCAGGGGATTGCCGCGATGATCGAGGCGGCACGGCAGAAATTTCCGGGATATCGTTTTGTTCTTGCCGGCACCCCGGATGGCCACGGCAATTTCACCCGTTTCTCATGGCGTCTGATTTCGCCTGATGGGGACGATGTTGCGGGTGGTACCGACGTCGTCAGCCTGAATGCCGAGGGGCGGATCGAAAATGTCGTCGGTTTTCTCGACGGCGCGGCATCCTGAGAACGAGGCGGGATCGTCCCGCCTCCTGTCCCGGCAATCTTGTCAGCCGGCGAAACCGACGCCGGCCTGACGCTGGCCGAGCGCATGGAACACGGTGGAAACGATGCCGGCCCGGTCGAGGCCGGCATTGGCATACATGGTCTCTGGTTTTGCCTGCTCTACCCACTGGTCTGGCAGGGTCAGTGTCCGGACCTTCGGGCCATGGTCGAGCAGGCCGGCGCTCGCCATGAAATGCAGCACATGCGCGCCGAAACCGCCAACGGAGCCTTCCTCGATGGTCACCAGCACCTCGTGATGGGCGGCCAGCTGGCGGATGAGATCGAGATCGAGCGGCTTGGCGAAGCGCGCATCGGCAACCGTGGTGGAAAGGCCGGCCGCTTCAAGGTCTTCGGCCGCCGCCAGGCATTCCGCAAGGCGCGTGCCGAAGGAGAGCAGCGCAACCTTGGTGCCCTCCTTGATGATGCGGCCCTTGCCGATCTGAAGAATCTCGCCGCGCGCGGGCATCTCGACGCCCACACCTTCGCCGCGCGGGTAACGGAAGGAAATCGGGCCTTCATCATAGGCCGCCGCCGTGCGCACCATATGTTTCAGCTCCGCCTCGTCGGACGCCGCCATCACCACCATGCCGGGCAGGGTGGCGAGGAAAGTCGTGTCGAAGGAACCGGCATGGGTCGGCCCGTCAGCACCGACAAAACCGGCGCGGTCGATGGGGAAACGTACCGGCAGGCTCTGGATCGCCACATCATGCACTAGTTGGTCGTAACCGCGTTGCAGGAAGGTGGAATAAAGCGCGCAGAACGGCTTGTAACCATCAGCCGCAAGCCCGGCCGCAAAGGTGACGGCGTGCTGTTCGGCAATGCCGACATCGAAGGTGCGGGACGGGAAAAGCTCGGCCATCTTGTCGAGGCCGGTGCCGTTCGGCATGGCGGCGGTGACGCCGATGATCTTGTCGTCGAGGGTGGCTTCCTGAATCAGGGCTTCGGCAAAGACGCTGGTATAGCTCGGCGCATTCGGCTTGGCTTTCGCCTGCGCACCGGTGATGACGTCGAACTTGTTGACGCCGTGATATTTGTCGGCTGCGGCTTCCGCCGGTGCATAACCCTTGCCCTTCTGCGTCACCACATGGATGAGGACAGGGCCTTTCTGGTTGTCGCGCACATTGCGCAGCACCGGCAGCAGGTGATCGAAGGAGTGACCGTCGATTGGGCCGATGTGATAGAAGCCAAGCTCTTCGAACAGCGTGCCGCCGGTCACATAACCGCGCGCATGGGTCACGGCGCGGGTGATGGCGCGGTCGATGGTCTTGCCGAGATAGGCCGTCAGTTTCTTGCCGAAATCGCGGAAGCCCATATAGGTGCGGCCGGAGGCGAGACGTGCCAGATAAGCGCTCATCGCGCCCGTCGGCGGCGCAATCGACATATCGTTGTCGTTGAGAATGACGATCAGCCGCGCATCGAGCGCGCCGGCATTGTTCAGCGCTTCGAACGCCATGCCTGCCGACATCGAGCCGTCACCGATGACGGCGATCACCTTACGGTCGCTCTGATCCAGCCCCGCCGCCACGGCCATGCCGAGACCGGCGGAAATGGAGGTGGAGGAATGGCCCGCGCCGAAATCGTCATAGTCACTTTCCGCACGACGCGTGAAACCGGAAAGCCCGCCTTCCTGGCGCAGCGTGCGAATGCGGTCGCGCCGGCCAGTGAGGATTTTATGCGGATAACATTGGTGTCCGACATCGAAGATCAGCCGGTCTTCCGGCGTGTTGAAGACCTTGTGAATGGCAATCGTCAATTCCACCACGCCAAGGCCGGCACCCAGATGGCCACCGGTCTTCGACACCGCGTCGATCATCTCGTCGCGCAGTTCCCGTGCCAGTTCCGGCAGGTCGCGATCGTCGATCTCCTTGAGATCGGAGGGGAAATTCACCCGGTCGAGCAGTGGGGTCTGGGGCATTCCGGTCAATCGTTCGGCCTTTTCTCGTGGTCAGCAGGGGGCACCGGAGCGGCTTTCATGGTGAAAGCCGACGGTCCACTCCTGCATGTCGTACACTTCTATAGAATTTCAACCTTCCGGCAAAGGGACAAACTCTTCTTCGTCGCCGGGAACGATATCGAAGCGTCCGGTTCTCCACTCCTGTTTGGCCTGCTCTATGCGTTCTTTTGATGACGAAACGAAGTTCCACCAGATGTAGCGGCGTTGATTGAGCGCCGCCCCGCCGAAGATCATGATGTGACAGCCATTGCTGCCGGCCTGCAACGTGATGTCGTCGCCCGGCCGGAAGACGAGCAGCTGGTCGGCGGCGAAAATATCACCCGCGACATCCAGAGAACCGGACAGAATATAGATCGCCCGTTCCTCATGATCGGCGGAGAAGGGAAATTTCACCCCCGGTTCCAGCGTCAGATCGACATAAAGCGTATCGGTAAAGGCCGAAACCGGGGAGGTGAGGCCTTCGAATTCGCCGATCACCACGCGGCCGGACGCGCCCTTGATATCGATCAGAGGCATGTCTTCCTTGGCCGTATGGGCAAAGGCCGGGTCGATTTCTTCCATGTGGTCCGGCAGGGCAAGCCATGTCTGCAGTCCGGACATGGAAAGCGGGTGGCCACGCAGGTTTTCCGGCGTGCGTTCCGAATGCACGATGCCACGCCCGGCCGTCATCAGGTTGATATCGCCGGGGCGGATGACAAGTTCGGTGCCGAGACTGTCCCGGTGCTTGATTTCGCCGTCGAACAGATAGGTAACGGTGGAAAGTCCGATATGCGGATGCGGCTTGACGTCGAGCGCCTCACCCGCCTTCAGGATCGCCGGGCCCATGCGGTCGAAAAAGATGAACGGTCCCACAAGCCGCCGCTGCCGGGTCGGCAGGGCACGGCGCACGGCAAAGCCGCCAATATCGCTCGTGCGGGGAATGATCAGGTTTTCGATGGCATCGCAGGCAAAAGCATCACCCGCGACGGGATCGTTGCCGGGAAAGAAGGACATCGCAAGCTCCTCGTATCGTCTGGCGGGAGTTTAGCATAACCGAGCGGGAGGGGGAGTATCGGGATGTCGAACGCTGTGTTTGTGCATTGTCACCGGTTGCGCGGGAGAGAGTTGAACGTGGCTTGACCTACAGCCTCCCTCATTCCTGTGCTTGTCACAGGAATCCAGCCGACGCGCGTCTGCGCGGCGATAAGAGTCTTTTCAGCCCAAGGACTTGGTCTGACTAGATTCCTGTGACAAGCACAGGAATGAGGAAGGGGAAAATCACTCCCCGTCGAGCGCCTCCACACCCTGCGGCTTGCCCGCACGATCGAGACGGATTTTCTCGATTCGCTTTTCGGCAGCGTTCAACAGCGTCTCGCAATGCTTCTTCAGGGCTTCGCCGCGCTCATAAATGGCGATGGATTCGTCCAGCGCCACGTCTCCGCGCTCCAGCCGTGCGACAATGCTTTCCAGCTCGGCGACGGCCTTTTCGAAGGAATAACCGCTGACATCGGCTGTGTTGGCATTTTCCGTCATGTTCAACCCTTCATCATTCTCAAAATATGCATGGCCGCCGATTCCGCCAGCCCTTCCAGATCATAACCGCCTTCAAGCAGGCTGACGACCCGGTTCGAGGCGTATTTGTCCGCCATTTCCAGCAGCCGCCCCGTCGCCCAGTCGAAATCCTCACCGACCAGATTGATCTGCGCCAAGGGATCGCGGTGATGCGCATCGAAACCGGCGGAGATGAGGATGAGATCGGGCGAGAAATCGGCAATGGCTGGCAACACGCGGGATTTGAAGGCCTCGCGGAAATATTCGCTGCCGGTGTTGGGCGAAAGCGGCGCGTTGACGATATTGTTCTTCACGCCGGTTTCGTTTTTGTCGCCGCTCCACGGGTAAAGCGGCATCTGGTGGGTGGAACAGAACAGCACGGATGTGTCGTTCCAGAAGATATCCTGCGTGCCGTTACCGTGATGCACGTCCCAGTCGATGATGGCGACGCGTTCCGCGCCGTGCGCCTTCTGGGCATGGCGGGCGGCAATGGCCACATTGTTGAAAAGGCAGAAGCCCATGGCCTTTGCGGTTTCCGCATGATGGCCGGGCGGGCGGGCCGCGACGAAGACATTGTCGGCAGCGCCGGTAAACACGTCATCCACCGCCGCCATGGCCGCACCGATGCCGGTCAGCGCCGCCTGCAGGCTTTTTTGCGAAACGTAAGTGTCGGCCTCGACGCGGTTGATCTCGCCATCCTCTTCGGGGATCTGCCGCATGATGGCAAGCAGATGCTCCTCCGGATGAACCAGCAGCACCGCATCCTCATTGGCCTGCGGGGCTTCTTTGCGTTCCAGCCGCTCGAAATTCGGATGTTCAAGCGCGATGTTCAGCGACCGCAGGCGGTCCGGCCGCTCGGGGTGGCCGGATGGCGTGATATGCTCCAGGAAGATCGGATGTTCGTATAAACGCGTCGCCATTCTTTTCCTCCCGAAGAAAGTCTGTTCAGACGCGCTGCGGCAGAAGCGGATAACCGGCCATCACGGCGCGGCCGGCAAGTGCGGCAAGCACGGCCTTCAGCGCATCGCCCGGAATGAAGGCGAGCGAACCCATGAAGGCCTTTTCGAAACCGAGCCCGACGACCAGCGCCAGATAGGTGATGCCGAAAGCATAAAGCACGACCACGCCGCCGATCAGGCTGGCGACGAAAAAGCCGATGCCCTGTGTGAGAGCAGACTGGCCGCGATTGACGAGTTTTTCCGAGAGCGTGCCGGTGACGAAAACCGCCGCGATCCAGCCGATCAGGAAGCCCGTGGTCGGCGTGGTGAAGATGGAAAGACCACCGCGTCCGCCCGAAAGCACAGGCAGGCCGATGGCGGCAATCAGGATCGTCAGGAGAACCGCCAGCGTACCGCGCTTTGCGCCCAGCACGACACCGGCCAGCATGACGCCGAGCGACTGCGCGGTGATCGGCACGGGGATGAAACCGAGCGTGATCGGCGGCAGAAGCCCGAGTGCGATGATGATGGCGGAAAACAGCGAAATCAGCACAAGGTCGCGGGTCGTCATGGCTCGGAAACTCCGGATGGTTATCTGGCCGTCAGCTTTGGCCTCTGAAACCGCGCGCGTCAATGGCGTCGGCAATGGCATCGGCATCCTTCAACGTCATAATGACGAGCGGCACGATAATGGTGGCCATCCGCAGGGGCAGGCCGCGTGCCCGGTGCGCATCACGCACCGCATGGTAACGGTTGACGATTTCAGGCACGAAACGCACGACGAGCCCGACCGCAAGCCCGATATCGGCGGCCTTCACCAGCCCCAGCCTTTCCAGCGGGGCGGCGGCAAGCGCGATCTCGTCCATGAATTGCGAAATGCTGACGGTGATGGTGACGGCGGTGGCAAGCAGCGCCAGCGCCGTCAGCCGCAAAAGATTGACTGTCGCATCATGGGTCGGAAGCAAAAGATAGCTGAAGACCGCGACGAGGAAGATGGTCAGCATCACCGGCCGCAGCCGCAGGCCGATGTCCTTGAAGGGCAGCCGCGTAGCGCCCAGAATGAAGGCGGCCAGAACCGTCGCGCCTGCGAGAACCAGCAGATCGCGGGTGAGGAACAATGCGATGCTGAAACCCATGAGCGCCAGAAGCTTGATGCGCGGCGAGACGCGGTAGAGCCAGCCGGTGCCTTCCACATGCAGTGATTTCATCGCGATGCCACCTCCAGATAGCGCGCTACCGCTTCTTCGGGGGCGGCGTCGGCGACCAGCGCGCCTTCATGGAAAACCAGCACCCGGTCGAAACCCGCAACCAGCGGCAGATCGTGGGTGATGACAACAAGCGCCTGCGACAGCGCCGCCATGGTCTTTTCCACGGTGGCTCGGTTTTTGAGATCGAGCTGGTTGGTCGGCTCATCGAGAATGAGGATTTGCGGTTCGGTGACCAGAAGCGCCGCCAGCGCCGCAAGCTGTAATTCGCCGCCGGAAAGCTCATGCGCGCGCCGTTCTTCGAGGTGAGGAATGCCGAGCCGGGCGAGAACGGCCTTTACCCGGTTTTCGGTTTCCGCCTTGCCGAGACCGAGCCGCTTCAGCCCGAAGGCAACATCGTCGCGCACGATTGGCAGGATGATCTGGTTCTGCGGATTCTGGAAGATGAAGCCGACCGCCTGCAACACCGCCTTGGCGTCGCTCACGGTGTCGAGGCCGTTCACCGCAACCTTGCCCTCGCTCGGCTTGTTCAGCCCATTGATCAGCCGCGCAAATGTGGTCTTGCCGGAACCATTGAGGCCGATCACGCCGATACGCCGTTCCGTCAATGTCAGAGACAGCGGCTGCAGGGCCTGCCGGCCCTCGAAAGCGACGCCGGCGGCGTTAAAACGGATTTCCAAGCTTACATCCTCGCGCTCTTTTTCCGGTTCTATACCCCGTCATCAACAGAAGTGAAACAAGGAACAAAAAAAGAACATTGCAATCCTGAAAAAGCCGTCATACTTTCTGCTCCATGGTGATCAAGGTTTCAAACGAAGCGGCAAGACGAATTTTTCTGGCGCGGCAGGGGCTTTCCTCGCCGCCCGGCAAGGCTCTTTCCAAGAGCGACCTGCTGCAGCTGATAACCGATATCGGTTTTGTGCAGGTGGACAGCATCGGCACGGTGGAGCGCGCCCACCATCAGATTATCTTCTCCCGCAACCAGACCTACAGGCGTGATCATCTGACCACGCTTTTGGAAAAGGACCGGGCGCTGTTCGAGCACTGGACGCATGACGCTTCCATCGTGCCGACGGAATTTTATCCCTATTGGAAGCACCGCTTCCGCCGGCGCGAGCCGATCATTCAGGAGCGCTGGCGCAAATGGCACGGCGAGGGTTTCGACGCCGCTTTCGGTGAAACGCTGGAGCGCATTGCGGCAACCGGCCCGGTTCTGGCGCGGGAGCTGAAGGAAGAGGGGCACCAGTCCGGCGGCTGGTGGAACTGGCATCCTTCCAAGACCGCGCTCGAATATCTCTGGCACACCGGCAAGCTCGCGATTGCCGGCCGCGTGAACTTCCAGAAGGTCTATGATCTCGCCGAACGGGTGATTCCCGGCGAGCATCACGAAACCGAGGTGGAGCACGCCGAATTTGTCGACTGGGCCTGCCGCGAGGCGCTGAAGCGGCTGGGCTTCGCCACCCACGGTGAAATCGCCGCCTTTTTCGATCTCGTCACCCCGCAGGAGGCGAGGGACTGGGTCAAAAGCCATCGCGATGAACTCTGCGAGGTCTCACTTCTTGCAAGTGACGGCGACACTGCCCGTCCGTCCTATGCCTTTGCCGGTTTCACCGCCGACCTGACCGACGTGCCGGAACCGTCATCCCGCGTCCGCGTCCTCAGCCCCTTCGATCCGCTGTTGCGTGACCGCAATCGCACGGAGCGGCTGTTCGGCTTCTATTACCGCATCGAGGTCTTCGTGCCGGAGCCGAAAAGACAATATGGCTATTATGTCTTCCCGCTTCTGGAGGGAGACCGCGTGATCGGTCGCATCGACATGAAGGCGGATCGCAAGCGCAGCACGCTCGATGTTCGACGTCTGTGGCTGGAACCGGGCGTACGTGCCTCGGCGGGCCGGCTGGAGAAGCTCGACGCCGAACTGGTGAGGCTGGCGAAATTTACGGGTGTTGAGAGCGTGAATTATCTGGAGGGCTGGCGGGAGGAAAACTGAGGTTTTTCGCTCGATTGATTGCAAGACGGGGCACGCAGACACAGCGTTCCTGATCCGTGATGCCGGATTGTCGCGCGGCGTTGCGGCATATTTCTTCTCCCCGCCGGGGAGAAGGTGGCCCGAAGGGTCGGATGAGGGGGCAACGGCAAAGATATGCGGAGAACTTGCCCCCTCATCCCGCTGCCGCGGACTTCTCCCCGACGGGGAGAAGAAACGAGCGGAACCCGCTCGCCTCACGATAGCCCTGTGAAGCTAGGCAAAAGCCCCCAAATCAGCAGATATCCGTCGCCGAAATCTTGATGCCGAAACCTTCGAGGCCGACGTAATGGCGTTCGCGCGTCGTCAGCAGCTTGATCGAACTGATGCCGAGGTCCTTCAGGATCTGCGCGCCGAGGCCGATTTCCAGCCACTCATTTTCGCGGGAACGGGCCTGCGCATGCGCCTCGTCCGGATCGCGTGACTTGCGCCGTCCGGCCACCTGGCCGACACCGACGGAGCCTTCGCGCAGATAGACGATGACACCTCTGCCTTCCTCGGCGATCTTCTGCATATAGTGCCGCACCGGCTGGCGGTCGCCGAACACGTCGTCGGCGACATTTTCCGGGTGCAGGCGAACGGGAATATCGACACCGTCCCTGATATCGCCGAAAATCACCGCCATGTGCTGCATGCGGTCCCAGGGCAGGGAATAGGTCTGCGCCTTGGCCGGTCCGAAGGGCGTTTCGATGGTGAAGGAAGATTCCATCTCCACCAGCGTTTCCTTGCGCTGGCGATAGGCGATGAGGTCGGCGACGGAAACCTGCTTCAGCTGGTGTTTGTCCGCAAAAGCTGTGACCTGCGGCCCGCGCGTGACGGTGCCGTCATCATTGACGAGCTCGCAGATGACGCCGATCGGTGACAGGCCCGCCAGCTTGCAGAGATCGACGGCCGCTTCGGTATGGCCGGAGCGCATCAGAACGCCGCCTTCGCGGGCAATCAGCGGGAAGATATGGCCGGGCCGGGTAAAATCGGCGGCGCCAACATTGGGGTTGGCGAGGTTGCGCACCGTCAGCGTGCGGTCGTCGGCCGAAATTCCGGTTGTGGTACCGTGCTTGAAATCGACGCTGACGGTAAAGGCGGTCGTATGGGCGCTGTCGTTTTCGGCAACCATGGCATTGAGGTTCAGCCGCTTGGCTTCCTCACGTGGCATGGGGGCGCAGACGATGCCGGATGTGTGGCGAACGATGAAGGCCATCTTTTCCGCGGTGCAATGAACCGCCGAAATAATCAGATCGCCTTCGTTCTCCCGGTCGTCATCATCGGTCACGACAACGATCTCGCCGGCTTCGAAAGCGCGGATGGCGTCGACGACACGTTTCTGATCATATGCCATTTCTAGTCTACCTCACTTCAACCGGCCGGTCTGGCCGCGATCTCTCAAGTAATGGTCGGCAACGGTGCAGGCCACCATCGCTTCGCCGATCGGCACGGCGCGAATGCCGACGCAGGGGTCGTGGCGGCCCTTGGTGCGCACATCCACATTGTTGCCGTCCGCGTCGATCGACTGGCGCTCGGTCAGAATGGAGGAGGTGGGCTTGATGGCGAAGCGTGCGATAACAGGCTCACCGGTCGCGATGCCGCCCAGAATGCCGCCGGCATGGTTGGAGAGGAAAATCGGCTTGCCGTCATTGCCCATGCGCATCTCGTCGGCATTTTCCTCGCCGGAAAGCTCGGCGGAGGCAAATCCCTCGCCAATTTCCACGCCCTTGACGGCGTTGATCGACATGAGGTTGGAGGCGATATCCTGATCGAGCTTGGCATAAATGGGTGCGCCGATACCGGCCGGAACCCCTTCGGCTACCACCTCGACGACGGCGCCGATCGACGATCCCGCCTTGCGGATGCCGTCGAGATAGTCTTCCCACACGGGCACCATGGCCGCATCCGGGCAGAAGAACGGGTTCTGGTCGATCTGATCCCAGTCCCAATTGTCGCGATTGATCCTGTGTTTGCCGATCTGCACCAGCGCGCCGCGCACATTGAGATCAGGCACCACCTTGCGGGCGATTGCGCCTGCGGCGACACGCGCCGCCGTCTCGCGCGCGGAGGAACGTCCGCCGCCGCGATAGTCGCGAATGCCGTATTTCAGGTCATAGGTGAAATCGGCGTGTCCGGGGCGGAAGCGCCTTGCGATCTCGCCGTAATCCTTGGAGCGCTGGTCGGTATTTTCGATCAGCATCGAGATCGGCGTGCCGGTCGTCACCATCGTCTCGCCGTCGTCGTCCAGCATCACGCCGGAGAGAACCTTGACGATGTCATCCTCGCGGCGCTGGGTCACGAAGCGGCTCTGGCCGGGCTTGCGCTTGTCCATCCAGTGCTGCACCTCGGCAAGCGTGAAGCGGATGCCGGGCGGGCAACCATCCACCACGCAGCCCAAGGCGGGCCCATGGCTTTCTCCCCAGGTGGTAACGCGGAAAAGATGACCGAAGCTGTTATGCGACATATTTTTCAAGACCGGAAAACAGGGCCGACCTGCGGACAGGGGCCGTTTAAAACAAGCGGATTTGTCATAGTGGAAAATGAGACCAAGGCAAAAGCCTTTCTTTCATCGCAGGCCCGATAAGAAGGTGACATACCGTTCACGAAGCGCGACAGGCCGCAGGGCGACACACATAACCACGGAGAATAGACCCCGCTGGGGAAATGATTCGGTCTGAACCCCCGGGTTTTGGGAGATGACGAGAGTATAAAGATGCCGGCGTTTTCCACGCTAATCCGGAGTTTTCCAATATTGCTGCGAAATGCGGTGTAAAAATCACTAACGGCTTGAACGCGATCCCAAATCCGTTCATCAATTGGGCCGAAAATGTCATGGTTGCGGGCAATTTCCGCCACATTCGAAAGGCAATTCTTCATGCATGTAAGGTTTTCACGCAAATCCACGAAAGCTAGATCGATGCGTATGATGATTGCCGCCCTTCTGGCTACCGCCAACCTTTTGATGCCCATCAACGGCTTCGCCCAGAGCGTCGACGTGGAGGGAACGATCAGCAAGATCGACGCGAATGGGCTCAGCATTACGCTCAACGACGGCAAGACCTATCGCGTGCCGGAAGAGTTCAATTTCGAAGGCTTGAAAGCGGGCGTCAAGGTCGTGGTTTTCTACACGGAAGTGGATGGCAAACGCGTGGTCGACGATCTTCAGGTCGTTGAATAAGCGGCGATTGCGGCTCTGCCTGCCGATAAGGCAATTCTTTCCTCTGCCATTACGCTAAAACGTCCGTTGTGAAACGAGCGGTTGCCGCTTGTTTCTTCTCCCCGCCGGGGAGAAGTCCGCGGCAGCGGGATGAGGGGGCAAGGGTCGAGATATTCGGCAACGTTACCCCCTCATCCGACCCTTCGGGCCACCTTCTCCCCGGCGAGGAGAAGAAACGAGAGGCGGCCACTGCGCCAAATATAAGCTTCTCAGAGGACGACGCAGAGGGTTATGCCCTGTGATCCCTCACGAAATCCAATCCGCACTATTCCTGTCGATTTCGACTTTCAAAATCCGGTCCTGCGGGATTTGCGTTCTTGAGGCTTCGTCCTTGTCCATGCCCGATACGAGCCGGAAGATGGAGCGGATCACGCCGCCATGGCAGACGCAGACGGTTGGAACCTCGACGGAGGAAAGCCATGCGCCGATGCGCCAGGACAGTATTTCATAGCTTTCCGCGTCCTGTCCGGGGGGAATGAAGTCCCACTTATTGGCCTTGCGCGCCTTCACCCGGTCCGGAAATTCTTTTTTCAGTTCCGGCAGGGTCTGGCCCTCCCAGTCGCCGAAGGACACTTCGACGAGACGGTCATCGGTGCGGTAGGCCTTGGGGTCGAGCCCCATGGCCCCGCGCATCAGTTCCATGGTCTCGCGCGTGCGCCCGAGCGGGCTTGCCACGTAGTCGAAATCATCGGCTGTAGCACCAAGGATGCGCGCCAGAACCTTGCCGTTGCCGACCGCCTGCTGGCGGCCGAAATCATTGAGCGGAATGTCTTTCTGGCCCTGAAGCCGGCGTATCGCATTCCAGTCCGTTTGTCCGTGCCGGATCACATAGACGAGCAAGGCGATACCCCGTTCTTACACTTTTCAGGCTTAGTCCTTGACCACCGAAATGTCAGGCGCATCCACCGCCTTCATGCCGATAGTGTGGTAACCGGAATCCACATGGTGGATTTCGCCGGTCACGCCAGTCGAAAGGTCGGACAGAAGGTACAGCGCCGACTTGCCGACTTCCTCGATGGAAACTGTACGCTTCAGCGGCGCATTATATTCGTTCCATTTCAGAATGTAACGGAAGTCGCCGATGCCGGAAGCGGCAAGCGTCTTGATCGGGCCGGCGGAAACGGCGTTGACGCGGATGCCGCGATTGCCGAGGTCGACGGCGAGATAACGCACGCTGGCCTCGAGTGCGGCCTTGGCCACGCCCATGACGTTGTAGTTCGGCATGACCTTCTCGGCGCCGTAATAGGTCAGCGTGACGATCGAGCCGCCGTCATTCATGACAGGCTCGGCACGCTTGGCAACGGCGGCCAGCGAGAAGACGGAAATGTCCATGGTGCGGTTGAAATTGTCGCGGCTAGTGTCGAGATAACGGCCGGTCAACTCGTCCTTGTCGGAGAAAGCGATGGCGTGCACGACGAAGTCGATCTTGCCCCAGTGCTTTTCCAGCCCGGCAAAAACCGCATCGATCGTCTCGAGATCGGTCACGTCACAGTGGCCGGCCATGAATGCACCGAGTTCCTGCGCCAAGGGCTCGACGCGCTTCTTCAGCGCATCGCCCTGCCAGGTGAGTGCGAGTTCCGCGCCTGCGTCCGCGCAAGCCTTGGCAATGCCCCAAGCGATTGAACGATTATTGGCGACGCCCATGATGAGGCCGCGTTTGCCAGCCATGAGGCCGGATGCCTGAGCCATTTTATGCTCCCTGATACTTTCGATTGATCCTGCCTATGGCATAGGCTGCAATCCTGTTCAAGATTGCCAAAGATCATCAACTGTTAGGGAGCGTAACAAAGGGTGCGTTGTCCCGGCTATTCGCAAAACTTTCATAAATAAAGGCCTTCGCGCATGTGCCGCATGAGATCGGTCACCTTTTCATCCGGCTTTTCAAGCAGGACGATGCGCAATTCGATGACGAGATCGCCAGATTCCCCCTTGCCGTCGGCAAGGCCTTTGCCGGCGAGCCTCAGCACGCGGTCCGAACCGGACCAGGCCGGAATGCTGAGACTTTCCTCGCCCAGCGGCGTCTTCACCTTCGTTTCGCAACCCAGAACCGCATCGCTGAGCGAGATCGGCAAAGTTGTGTGAATATCGAAGCCACGAACGGAAAAAGCGTCATCGCGGGCGGCGAGCAATGTCACGGCAAGATCGCCACGCGCCATGTTGGGAAGCTTCAGCCCCTGTCCCTTCAGCCGCACCACATGACCGTCCGTCATGCCCGGCTCAAGCTGAAAACGGGCTTCCCTTTCCTCTGCAAGCGCAACCGTAATCCATTTGCGCTCAAGAAGATCGGCGACGGTGACGGTGGCTTCCGCAGTGATATCGGGCGCTTTTTCGGGCGTTGGCTGCGCGGGCCGGAAACGGCGAACCAGCGCGCTGAAAAGATTGGCGGCAAGCGAGGTGGGGGCGGATTTGTCGTCACCTGTGACGGGTTGCGCCGTTTCACCGGCGCCCGGCACGTCGCCTCTCGCGCCTTGTGCCGCAGCTTTCGCGGCTTCCGCCGCCTGCTGCACCTTCGGGTCGTTCTGTGCCTCTGCACCGAAAATCCGCTCGACGATATCTTCGGCGGTTTCCGCCCTGGCGTCGGTCTTCTGGCCGGTCTGCGCCCGGTTGCGGGCGTCGGCGCGGGCCAGTTCCTCCATCAGCTTCTCGGCCGCCTTGGCGCGCTCGGCAGCCTCGCGCGCCGCCTCCCGCTGCTGCATGATGGTTTCGCCGCGCTGCTTCTTTTCGGCCGCCCTGCGGGCCTGGTCGTAAAGATCGCGTTTTTTGGGGTCTTTCAGAAGATCATAGGCCTGTCCGATCTCGGCGAATCGCGCCGAGGCATCGGGGTCGTCGCGATTGGCGTCCGGATGGACGGTTTTCGCCTTCGTGCGCCAGGCGGCCTTGATTTCCTCGTGGCGGGCGTCACGTTTCACGCCAAGGATCGAATATGGATCGCGCATGCGAAACACCAGTTACGTTGGCTCAGGCGCATGCTGCCGCTCATGGCGCAATCCTGAAACTAACCCCTCCGAAAAGGGATGCCGACAATCATTCGCCTGCACGCCCTCGGTTTAATCAACGTCGACTGTTGCAATAAGTTGCTAATCAGTTCTTTACGGGGAATGCGCGCTGCGCCGAGGTCGGCCCTATTCCATGCGCCAAGGTAAACAGATTATTTCTGCTCGAAGCGGGTCAACAGCCATTCGCCGGTTTCCGACAGGCAGGCCTGGCCGGCATAGGCTGCAACGCCCTCGAAGGAGTGGCGTGTCGTCCTGAATTCGCGGCAGACGAAACCGCTGGATTTGTCTTCGTGGATGGCGGTCACGACGCCGGCGCTGCCGGTTGCGGCATTGGCCCAGGGCAGCGGCTGGTCGGCAAGTTTGGCCAGATCCGCCGATGTCACCGCGTTGCGGATGGTCGCGTCGTCGGTCTGCGGCCCGTTATTCTGCTGGTTTGGAACGGAAGCGGTGGAAAGTGAGCGGTCGACCTTGTCGCCGCCGAACAGATCGAGGCTGACGCAGCCGCTCAGCACCACGAGCATTGAGACGACAGCGGAAACTTCCGCGATCGACGAAAGGAGGCCCTTTGTTCGACTGTTCGACTTTGCTATGACGGTCACCATCTTTCACCAGAGATCATCTCTGGGGTCCAAATCAGCTCGGGAGCATTTTAGTCAATATGTCGGAAACGGGGTTAACATCCAGTGACTTCACTGAAGAAAATGAACCGTTCACGCTTTTTGCCGAATGGCTGAAGGATGCGACGGCCTCCGAAATCAACGATCCGAACGCGGTCGCGCTCGCAACCGTGGACGAAAACGGCCTGCCGAATGTGCGTATGGTGCTGCTGAAGGACGTCGATGATCGCGGCTTCGTTTTCTATACGAATTTCGAAAGCCAGAAGGGACGCGAGATCCTCGGCCAGAAAAAAGCGGCCATGTGTTTCCACTGGAAAAGCCTGCGTCGGCAGGTGCGCCTGCGCGGGGAGGTGGAGATCGTCACCGACGCGGAAGCGGACGCTTATTACGCTTCGCGCCCGCGCGGAAGCCGCATCGGCGCCTGGGCGTCGAAGCAGTCGCGGCCGCTGGAAGGCCGTTTCGCGCTGGAGAAGGCCGTCGCCGAATATACCGCCAAATATGCGATCGGCGATATTCCGCGCCCGTCCTACTGGTCCGGGTTCCGCATTCGCCCCGTCAGCATCGAATTCTGGCACGACCGCAAGTTCCGCCTGCACGACCGCGTCGAATTCCGCCGCGAGACGCCGGATGCGGCATGGTCCAAGGTCCGCATGTATCCTTGAAATGCAGGCCGCCTAGTCCTGCTTACTTCAGCAGCGAATCGAAGAGCGGCAGACCGATGACGGCGGAAATGGCGATCAGGCCGTAGCAGATACGCCTGAACGCCGCCTCGTCGGCCAGCCCGTGCAATCGCGCGCCGGCGTAAAGACCGGCTCCGTAAAACGGCAGGGCCAGCAGGAAAAACACGAAGACATCGGCCGTGAACAGACCGCTGAAAAAATAGCTGGTGGCGGAGATGACGGTCGAGATCGCGAAATAGAGAATGACATTGGCGCGCACGAAGGCGCCCTTGAGCGCGCCGCCAAGCCAATAGGCAACGATGGGCGGACCACCCAATTGCGCCGCCCCCGAAAACAGCCCGGCGACAAGGCCGGTGACGAGCGTCAGCGGCGTCTTCGGCCGGCCGCTGTAACGCCAGCCGGAAACCAGAAACAGCAAAAGCACGACGACCACGACGGAGATGATCCAGCGCAGCGTCAGCGGATCGCCATTTGAAAGCAGCAGGGTTCCAACCGGCACGCCGACAAGCGCGCCGGCCGCCATGGTGAATACCTCGCGCCGGTCTGCCATGCGCCAGGCGGGCGGTATCATGCCAAGCGTCAGGACGCCGTCCACCACCAGAAGAACCACTGAGGCGATGCGTGGCCCGACAATGGCGCTCGCAAGCGGAATGAAGATGAGGGCCGCGCCAAAGCCGGAAAAACCACGGGCAAGGCCGGCCAGAAAGGCGGCGCCCGCAAACATGGCGAGCAGCGACGGACTATGCGCGGTGATGAGGGCCGAGAAGAAGTCGAGAGGAGACATGGGGGATGGCACGGTTTTTCGAATACCTTTTCTCTATCCTGCTCGCAGGCGCCTGTCGTGGAAATTTCCGTTCATCGCTGCATGACGTCCTTTCCGGTCGACGCCGCCGGAGAATCGTGATTAGAGTTGTAGCGCATGAACAAAGGATGAACAAATGCTCACTGTCATGATGCGCCAGTTTGAAGAGGCGTCCCAAAAATATGCTGCTGAAAACGGGATCATCCGCGATCCGGACTGGTACATGCTGAAGCTTCAGGAAGAGATGGGCGAGGTCACGCAGGCCTGGAACCGGTTGACGGGGCGGGGGCGCATCAAGGGCAGGAGCAAGGAGGAGATGAAACGGGATCTGGCCGACGAAACCGCCGATCTTCTCGGCCATGTGCTGCTGCTGGCCCATTATAACGGTCTCGATATCAAAGGTGCGATAGAGCGGAAGTGGCGTTTTACGGCGTTGGTATGACAGTTTGCGGCGGGAAATCAGACCTTTGCGCTGCCGGGTCCGCCCCCCGGCTGCGATCATGAGAGCGAGACGATAAAGAATAAAATTGCGAGAATGGTGGCCACCGGCGTCATGACCCGCCGCTCCGCACGGCTTCGCGACATGGCGTTCAGTCCGATGCTCACCGCAAGCGTGCAGGCGGTGATCCAGATGCCGGCTTCGATCCAGCCTGCCGGCCATAAAGTGATGAAGCCTGCCTTTTGCAGCGGAAAAGATGCGACAAGTGCATAGATTGCGACGGACGCCATGCTGGCAAGGCGCTGCGTGGCGGGCAGAACCCTGTGCTCGCCGCCCCAGGCAAAGCGGCCGAAGGGCGCACCCGTTGCAAGGGCAATCTGAAACGCGGAAAGAGCAAACAGTATAAGCGTTGCGAGCGACACGGCGACAAGCAGCATGATCACTCCGTTGATGGATGCGCCCCAAATGCATTCGAACGGGACCGGCCTGTCAGCCGATATGCGCATTATCATAAACACCAATGGCTAAAGCCATGTGACGCGTTTTCAAACCTCTGAAAGCTGCGCCTTTTGCAGGAGGTCTGCAACCGCATGAAGGTCGCTCGATACGGCGATGCATCTCTCCCGCATTTCCTCGGTCGGCGGCGCAACGTCCGGCACCATGATCGTCATCATGCCCGCCGATGTGGCCGAGCGGACGCCGGAATAGGAATCCTCCAGCGCCAGGCAGCGGCCCGGATCGATGTCGAGACGCTTGGCGGCGGCCAGGTACGGCATGGGTGAGGGCTTCGGCTCCTTATAGTCGCCGCGTGCGACGATGGTGTCGAAACGTTTGAGAAGATCATGGGGGCCGAGATGGCGCGTTACCGAATCATGCCGCGAGGAGGTGGCGATGGCGCGGCGGATGTCGAGCCTGTCGAGGAGATCGAGAATGTCGATGACGCCCGGTTTCAGCGCCACGCCTTCCGCCATCATCACGGCAAGATGCCGCAGCCACGCATCCCGAAAGGCATCGATGGGAAAATCCGCACCATAATCGGCGAAGATGGTTCCGGTGATGACATCCCAGGGGCTGCCGCAGACCTTCTGATAGGTCTCGACCCGCATCCCGTGGCCGCCTTCATCTGACGCTGCCAGAAATGAATCGCGATAGAGCGCCTCGCTTTCGATCAGCAATCCATCCATGTCGAAAACGACGGCGTGAGGAAGAAAAGGCAGCATGCTGGCTCAGCCGAACCGGAAGGGGCGTTCGCCGAGGCTCTCGAACGGGCGGATGAGGTAGCCGTCCGGATCGGCGACGATGAATTGCCGGTTGCCGACCTCGACCGTGCCGCGCCTGTACCATTTTTCCTCGAGCGGCATGATGAGATCGATCGAGGATCGTTCCAGCCGGGAGAGAATGGGCTGCAGGGAAGGGACGGCGAGTTGCAGGTTCATGCCACGGCCAAGCGGAAATTCAAGCGCGGCATTGTCCGCCACGAAGGTCCGGGTCGCGCCGATCTGGTCGATCATCAGCTGCGCATCGCCCAGCGCCAGATAGGTGAAGCCCTCTTCGGGCCGCTCATACACCACATGAAAACCAATCAGATCGCAATAAAAAGCGCGGCTTTTCTGCCAGTCGCTGACGGCAAGTTCCGGGACGAGGGCATTTCGTATGATGGTCATGGTCTCCTTTGACGCGCAGAGGCCCGGCGGTGGGAGGATGGGCCTGCGGTAATGCGACGATCTTATCGTCTTCCGGGTGACTTGCCAGAAAAATCCTCATCATGGCTGGCATGTGTGAGGCTCTGTGCTGAAGCCGGTTTAACTTCTCGCCCGGCAACAGGGTTCCTGCCGTCATGCCGGATCGAGGCCGCAATGAGGAGTAGGGGAGGGCTCCGCACCGGTCTTCAGAGTACGTATGCCCCCCACGCGCGACGCCGCCCGTGCCGCGACTAAGCCTTCGTGCCGCCAACGGTGATCTGGTCCATGCGCAGATGCGGCTGGCCGACGCCGACCGGCACCCATTGCCCGGCCTTGCCGCAATTGCCGATGCCCGTATCGAGTTTGGAATCGTTGCCGATCATCGATACGCGCTTCATCGCGTCCGGCCCGTTGCCGATCAGCATGGCGCCCTTCACCGGCGCGCCGATCCTGCCGTTCTCGATCAGATAGGCCTCGGTGCAGCCGAACACGAATTTGCCCGAGGTGATGTCCACCTGCCCGCCGCCAAAGGAAACGGCATAGATGCCCTTTTTGACCGAGGCGATGATCTCTTCCGGCGTCTTGTCGCCCGATAACATGTAGGTATTGGTCATGCGCGGCATCGGCACATGCGAATAACCCTGCCGGCGGCCATTGCCGGTCGCCTTCGCGCCCATCAGCCGGGCGTTCTGCCGGTCCTGCATATAGCCGACCAGCCTGCCATTCTCGATCAGTACATTATAAGCCGAGGGCGTTCCCTCGTCATCGATGGTCAGCGAACCGCGGCGGCTGTCGATGGTGCCGTCATCCACGACCGTTACGCCGGGAGCGGCGACCATTTCGCCCATCAGCCCGGCAAAGGCCGAGGTCTTCTTGCGGTTGAAATCACCCTCCAGACCATGACCGACCGCCTCATGCAGCATCACGCCGGGCCAGCCGGAACCCAGCACCACATCCATGGTGCCCGCCGGCGCATCGATGGCGGTGAGGTTGACGAGCGCCTGACGCAACGCCTCGTCCGCGCCACGCTGCCAGCTTTCCGTGGTGATGAAATCGCCAAAGCCGACACGGCCGCCAATGCCGTAGGAGCCGCTTTCCTGCCGGTCGCCTTCGCCGGCCACCACGGAAATATTGATACGGGTCATCGGCCTTATATCGCTGACGCGATGACCGTCGGCGCGCAGAATATCCACCACCTGCCAGCTCGCGGAAATCGTCGCCGTCACCTGCCGGACATTCTCATTCTTGTCGCGCAGATAGGCATCGATATCGGTGAGAAGTTTCACCTTTTCCTCGAAGCTCGGGCTGCCGATCGGGTTTTCGTCGCCGTAGAGCTTCTTGTTTGTGCGCTGGGGTGCGGCGGCATAAGAGCCGGAATAACCTCTGGTGACGGCGCCGACCGCATCCGAAGCGCGCTTCAGCGCACCTTCCGAAAGCTCGCCCGCATGGGCGTAACCCACCGTCTCGCCGGCAACGGCGCGCAGGCCGAAGCCCTGGTCGGTGTTGAAGGAGCCGCCCTTGAGGCGGCCATTGTCGAAGGTCAGCGATTCGGCCTGGGCATGTTCGATGAACAGTTCGCCATCGTCAGCACCGGCAAGCGCTTCCGCGACGAGCTTGCGCAATTGCGTTTCATCGCAATCGAAGAGTTTTACAAGATCGTCGGTCATGGGAGGCTCCAGTCATTATCGTTCAATGACCGATTTAGGCACTGGAGCGGGCAGACGCAAGGCTGCCCGTGAACGGCGAGGCCTTAAGGAAGCGCGTCGTAGCCTTCGGCAAAGCCGGTCAGCTCGATCGGAATGCCAACGCGATCCTGATCGACGGATTCACGCAGCGCAAAAACGGCGGCTTTGCCGGCGCGTAGAACCTTCAGCAACTCGTCGTCAATATCCACTTCCACATAGCAGCCTTCGGAGAAGCAGCGGGTGAAATAGGCCCGGCCGATATTGTTGTTGTCGATATAAAGCTCCATGCCATCCTTCAGGAGAACACCGAGCGGCGCGAGGATGCGCAGGATGCGCGACTTGCGGTCGGCGGTTTTCAGCACCACCACCGAAAGCCCCACTTCCGGGCGGTCATCGGCAATCACGTTCTGCATCAGGGCGCATTGTTCTTCGGAGGCGCCGGCCGGCTTGTCGCAGATGACAGACCATGCGCCATGCGTCGACTTTGGCGTGCCGGGCGGCTGCTGTTGCGCCAGCGCCGCAGCGGCGGGGGCGATGATGGCAAGACCGGCGGCGGCAAGAAAAGTGCGCGCGAGCGGGGAAAGACGCATGGATACCTCTGGGATTCGAATCAGTGCGGCTATTTTGACGCCATAATCCGGAAAAAAAAGCCTCAGGCCTTCAATTCCAGCGGAGTTGGGCGGAAATAGGACCTGTCCGCCCGTATGGACGTCTGATTTGCCGCCGCGACATTCATTATCCGGCGACGAAAGGTGCGGCAAAACCGGCCGCAAGAAGGGGCTTTGTCGCATCTGCGCTGTTTGAAACTGTGTTCGGCCAGTTCGGTCGGGCATGGGGGCGGAGAAAGTCGGTCGTGGATTGACCAATGGCAAAATTGGGGCGCATCCGTGTCCCGACGCATATTGCGGCAGAGGACAAACTGTGGTTTGAAGTTAGTACCATAAGCATGGATTCTGCGTCTGTGATTGATCTAGATCAGACGCGTGAGGGAGAGGGTACCGTGACGAATAGGATTTACGCAGCACTGGCGGGGATGACCTGTCTGCTCACGGCTGTCGGCGCCCACGCCGATCAGCCGGTGCATTGGCAAATGGGCATGCAGGAGGCCGCCACGCCGATCATGCACGAAATACGCTGGTTCGAACAATATACGCTCTGGTTCATTGTTCCGGTTACGCTTTTCGTTCTTGCGCTGCTCATTATCGTCGCCCTGAAATTCCGCGCTGCGAAAAATCCGGTGCCTTCCAAGACCAGTCACAACACGACGATCGAGGTGGTGTGGACGCTCGCGCCGGTTCTCATTCTCCTGTTCCTCGCTTTCCCGTCGTTCAATCTTCTGAACGCGCAGCTGACGCAGCCGGAAAACCCGGACCTGACGCTGAAGGCAACCGCCACGCAATGGCTGTGGAGCTATGAATATGCCGCCGCCGAGGGTGCCGAGCCGCTCTCCTTCGACAGCTACATGCTGAAGGATCAGGATCGCGCGGCTGCGGGCAAGGAGGACAAGGCCCGCTATCCGCGTCTTCTTGCGGTGGACAATGAAATGGTCGTTCCGGTCGGCAAGACCGTTCGCCTTCTGGTGACGGCGGCTCCGACCGACGTCATCCACGCCTTCGCCATGCCCGCTTTCGGCGTCAAGATCGATGCCGTTCCGGGTCGCCTCAACGAAACATGGTTCAAGCCGGAGAAGGAAGGCCTTTATTACGGTCAGTGTTCCGAGCTTTGCGGCAAGGACCACGCTTTCATGCCCATCGCCATTCGGGTGGTTTCCGAACAGCAGTACAATGCCTGGCACGCCGCCGCCGCTTCTGATCTGAACGGCGCGAACCGGGCGCTGATGGCCTCCGTCGACGGCGCTCCGCGCACGGTCGATGTTGCCGCCAACGAAACCAACTGACGACTTGGAGTGAGGACAATGGCTGGACCTTCCACACACGACGATCATCACTCGCATGGTCATTCCGCACATGAAGCGCACGCGCATGACGATCATTCGCATGATGCGCATCATTCCCATACGCCGGGCTTTTTCGCCCGCTGGTTCCTGTCCACCAACCATAAGGACATCGGCACGCTTTACCTGATCTTCGCGATCATTGCCGGTATCGTCGGTGGCGGGCTTTCCGTCGTCATGCGCATGGAGCTTCAGGAGCCCGGCATCCAGATCTTCCACGGTCTGGCCGCCATGGTTTACGGCTTCGAGGGCGACGCCGCCATCGACGGCGGCAAGCACATGTTCAACGTGTTCACGACAGCGCATGCGCTCATCATGATCTTCTTCATGGTCATGCCGGCCATGATCGGCGGTTTTGCCAACTGGATGATTCCGATCATGATCGGCGCTCCTGACATGGCTTTCCCGCGCCTCAACAATATTTCCTTCTGGCTGATCGTTCCGGCTTTCATCCTGCTGCTCCTGTCGCTCTTCGTCGAAGGTCCGGCGGGCGCTTACGGCGTGGGCGGCGGCTGGACCATGTATCCGCCACTTTCGACGAGCGGCATGCCGGGACCGGCGGTGGATCTTGCGATCTTCTCGCTGCACGTCGCCGGCGCATCCTCGATCCTTGGTGCGATCAACTTCATCACCACCATCCTCAACATGCGCGCCCCGGGCATGACGCTGCACAAGATGCCGCTGTTCGCCTGGTCGGTTCTGGTCACCGCATTCCTGCTCCTGCTGTCGCTGCCGGTTCTGGCGGGTGGCATCACCATGCTTCTGACCGACCGCAACTTCGGCACGGCATTCTTCTCGCCGGAAGGCGGCGGTGATCCGATCCTCTACCAGCACCTGTTCTGGTTCTTCGGTCACCCGGAAGTGTACATCCTGATCCTGCCCGGCTTCGGCATCATCAGCCATATCGTGTCGACCTTCTCCAAGAAGCCGGTCTTCGGTTATCTAGGCATGGCTTACGCCATGGTCGCCATCGGTGCCGTCGGCTTCATCGTCTGGGCCCACCACATGTATACGGTCGGCCTGTCGCTTGAAGCGCAGCGTTACTTCGTCTTCGCCACCATGGTCATCGCGGTGCCGACGGGTATCAAGATCTTCTCGTGGATTGCGACCATGTGGGGCGGTTCGCTGACCTTCTCGACCCCGATGGTCTGGGCGATCGGCTTCATCTTCCTGTTCACGGTCGGTGGCGTCACCGGCGTGCAGCTCGCCAATGCCGGTCTCGACCGTTCGCTGCATGACACCTATTACGTTGTGGCCCACTTCCACTACGTTCTGTCGCTCGGCGCCGTCTTCGCCATCTTTGCCGGCTGGTATTACTGGTTCCCGAAGATAACCGGCTACATGTACAACGAGTTCATCGGCAAGCTGCATTTCTGGGTCATGTTTATCGGCGTGAACCTGATCTTCTTCCCGCAGCACTTCCTTGGCCTCGCCGGCATGCCGCGCCGCTACATCGATTATCCCGATGCCTATGCCGGCTGGAACCTGGTATCGTCCTATGGTTCCTATATCTCGGCGGTTGCCGTCGGCATCTTCCTCTTCGGCGTCTGGGAAGCCTTCGCCAAGAAGCGGATCGCCGGCAACAATCCCTGGGGTGAGGGTGCGACGACGCTCGAATGGCAGCTGTCTTCACCGCCGCCTTACCACCAGTGGGAACAGCTTCCGCGCATTCGCTGATGCGCGGACCGGAAGGCGCGGGCAAGGCCTGTGCATTCCGGTTGCTGGAATACGGGGCGGCATGGTTTCGTCCATGCCGTTTCCGAAGGCGGGTGGATCCGCCGCTGCGTGACATTTTGTCCAAGCGAAGCGCGCCGTCCGACATGATACATGCCCGGATGTGATAAATGCCAATTTTGGCCTTTATGAAGAAGCAGGCGCAGACGAATGGCGGAATGGGCGCGGCGAAAAGCCGGTGAATGGCATTGGTTCGACCCGATGCTGCCCGCCCGCGACATTCGGACCCAGGAACTGACGCGCCGAACATGCCGAAAATAATCTTCGTTTTTCGGGCCGGTGCAGGGGATGCCGCGGCAAGCGTCATCTGAAAGAAAACAGGACAGGAAATGACCGTTATCGACAATCGCGAAATGCTGGGCGCAGAAAGCTCCGAACTCTCGGAAGCCGGCGCACGCGATTATTTCGAATTGCTGAAGCCGCGCGTCATGTCGCTGGTCGTCTTCACGGCCTTTGCCGGCCTCGTGCTGGCGCCGGGCGAAATCAATCCGGTGCTTGGGCTCATCGCCATTCTCTGTATTGCCGTCGGTGCCGGTGCCTCCGGCGCGCTCAACATGTGGTACGATGCCGATATCGATGCCGTGATGAGCCGCACCGCCAAGCGGCCGATCCCGTCCGGCCGCATTGCGCCGCGCGAGGCCTTGGCCTTCGGGCTGACGCTGTCGGCCTTTTCCGTGGTCATTCTCGGCCTTGCGGTCAACTGGTTCTCGGCCGGCCTGCTGGCCTTTACGATCTTCTTTTATGCCGTTGTTTATACGATGTGGCTGAAGCGCTCGACGCCGCAGAACATCGTCATCGGCGGTGCTGCCGGCGCTTTCCCGCCCATGCTCGGCTGGGCCTGCGTCACCGGCGGCGTTTCGCTTGACAGCATCATCCTGTTCCTCATCATCTTTTTGTGGACACCGGCGCATTTCTGGGCGCTGGCGCTCTTCAAGATGCGTGACTACGGCGCCGTCGGCATTCCGATGATGCCGAACGTGGCGGGCGAGCGCTCCACCAAGAACCAGATGATCGTTTATGCCGTGCTGACCGCTGCCGCTGCCGTGGCGCCTTATTTCACGGGTCTGGCGAGCGGTGGTTACGGCATTTTCGCGGCCGTATTGAGCGCCATCTTCGTTTACTGTTCGCTCGATGTCCGGCGCATGCCTGAGGGTGACGAGAAGATGCTGCCCGCCAAGAAGATGTTCGCCTATTCGGTGCTTTACCTCTTCGCCATCTTCTCCGGCCTTCTGGCCGATCATTTTGCTCCGGCCCTGAAGGCCGTGATTTCGGGAGTTCTGTGATGGAAACGGTGGAACTGAGCGCGGCGCAGAAAAAATCGAGACGCGGGCGCAATATTGCGCTCGGCGTCCTGCTCGCCGGTCTGGTGGTGCTGTTCTACGTCATCACCATCATCAAGATCGGTTCGCATTGACGGCCTGACGGTAAGAGGACGAGATCGGAGGAGGGGGAGGACATGGCGAATACTGGGACAAATATCGGATCAGATAAGGCAACGGCCGGTACGCAGCGGGTGAGCAACCGCTCGATCCTCGTGCTCTGTCTGGTGTTTTTCTGCGCCATGATCGGCATGGCCTATGCCGCCGTTCCCCTTTATACGCTGTTCTGCCGCGTCACCGGCTATAACGGCACGACCCAGCGCGTCGAGCAATATTCCGACGTCATCCTCGACAAGACCATCAACGTCACCTTCGACGCCAATACGTCGAACGGCCTCAACTGGGATTTCCGTCCCGTTGACAAGAAGGTGACGCCAAAGATCGGGGAGACGGTGCAGGTCACCTTCAAGGCGACGAACCGTTCGCGCGTGGCGACCACGGGAACGGCGGTTTTCAATGTTACGCCCATGGAAGCGGGCGCCTATTTCAACAAGGTGGAGTGTTTCTGCTTCACCGAAACGACGCTGCAGCCGGGTGAAACGCTGGAAATGCCGGTGGTTTTCTTCGTCGATCCCGACATCGCCACTGCGCGCGAAACCAAGAGCATTCATACTTTAACGCTGTCCTATACGTTTTATCCGGCCAAAACCGAAAAACCGGTTGCGTCCTTGCCGGTAAAGACCGAGTCTGGCGAAAGCAAATTGTGAGAGGAGATCTGGCCTTTTATCCGAGGCCGGATCAGGGAAGAGATACCAGGGGATTGTCGCAATGGCAGATACGCATCAGAAGAACCACGATTACCACATCATAGATCCAAGCCCCTGGCCGCTTCTGGCCTCGATCGGCGCCTTCATCCTGACCTTCGGCGGCGTCTGTTACATGCGTTACCTGTCGGGCGGTTCCTTCAAGCTGTTCGGCGCGGAACTGGCCAATCCCTGGCTTTTCTATATCGGCCTCGTCATCGTGCTCTACACCATGTACGCCTGGTGGGCGGACACGATCAAGGAAGCCAATGAGGGCAGCCACACCCGCGTCGTTTCGCTTCACCTGCGCTATGGCATGATCATGTTCATCGCCTCCGAGGTGATGTTCTTCGTCGCTTGGTTCTGGGCCTATTTCGATGCCAGCCTTTATCCGCATGAGGCCATTCAGGCGTCCCGCCTTGAATATACCGGCGGTCAATGGCCGCCAAAGGGTATCGAAGTCATCGATCCCTGGCACCTGCCGCTCTACAACACCGTCATCCTGCTTCTGTCTGGCACCTGCGTCACCTGGGCGCACCACGCCCTGCTGCACAATGACCGCAAGGGCCTGATCACCGGTCTGGTTCTCACCGTCGCGCTCGGCGTCCTGTTCTCTACGGTGCAGGTCTACGAATACATTCACGCCCCGTTCGACTTCAAGAATTCGATCTATGGCGCGACCTTCTTCATGGCCACCGGTTTCCACGGTTTCCACGTCTTCGTCGGCACGGTGTTCCTTCTCGTGTGCCTGTTCCGGGCCATTGCCGGCGGTTTCACGCCCAAGCAGCATTTCGGTTTCGAAGCGGCCGCCTGGTACTGGCACTTCGTTGACGTCGTCTGGCTGTTCCTGTTCTTCGCCATCTACATCTGGGGTGGTTGGGGAGCGCCGGTGCACGGCTGATAGCGCTGGATAGAGTTCGGGCCCGAAGCAAGGCATTCCGTGGAGAGAGCGGGTGCCACGCGTTTCTTCTCCCCGCCGGGGAGAAGTCCGCGGCAGCGGGATGAGGGGGCTACGGTAGAGATAGACCTATAGCTCGCCCCCCTCATCCGACCCTTCGGGCCACCTTCTCCCCGGCGGGGAGAAGAAAGTCGCAGCGCCGTCGAGCAACAACAGGTGCCCGGGTTCTGAGGCAAGCTTCCAGGAGATTGGACGTCATCCTCGGGCTTGACCCGAGGATCCATAGCCCGCTGAAATCGTGGGTCCTCGGGTCAAGCCCGAGGAGGACGGGCGAGGGGTTAGGCAACTTCGCGGGAGGTCATCATGTCAGAACCATCAAACGGCAATTTTGCGCCTGTTGATCCCATCAAGGTGGGCTTGAAAGGCTGCTGCCCGCGTTGTGGTAACGGCCGGCTGTTCGACGGTTTCCTGACGCCGAAACCGGCATGCAGCGCCTGCGGACTGGATTATGGTTTCGCTGACGCGGGTGATGGTCCGGCGGTCTTCGTCATGCTGATTGTGGGTTTTCTGGTCGTTGGTCTGGCGCTCTGGTTCGATCAGCGTTTTGGCCCGCCCGTCTGGGTGCATGTCATGCTCTGGTTGCCTTTCACGGTGATTGTTTCGCTCGTGCTGCTGCGCAAGCTGAAAGGGATCATGATTGCGCTGCAATACCGCAACAATGCAAGCGAAGGCAGGCTTGATCGTGAATGATGTTTCCCACATGAAGGCGGCGGAAAGACGGGTCTGGTTTGCCGCGCCGCTTGTCCTGCTGGCACTTGCCATCCTGCTCGGGCTGGGCACCTGGCAGGTGAAGCGGCTCTATTGGAAAGAGGCCCTGATGGCCGATATCGAGGAGCGACGGAGCGCAAGCCCGGCCACGCTTTCCGACATCGAGGCCATCGCGAAAAGCGGCGGCGAGATAGAATATCGCAGGGTCAGCCTTTCCGGCACGTTCGATCACGCCCGCGAGCGGCATTTCTTCGCCACCCATCAGGGCAGAACCGGTTATTATATCTATACGCCGCTGACGCTTGCCGATGGCCGTATTCTCTTCGTCAATCGCGGCTTCGTGCCCTTCGAGATGAAGGAACCGGCAAAGCGCCCCGACGGCCAGGTTGCCGGCGAGGTGACGATCACCGGACTGGCGCGCGCGCCGCTCGTCGCTAAACCATCTTCCCTGCTGCCGGATAATGATGTCGCCAAGAACATCTTCTACTGGAAAGATCTGGCGGCGATGGCCTCGAGCGTCAATATCCCGTCGGACCGGCTGGTCCACCTGTTCGTCGATGCCGATAATGCGCCCAATCCCGGAGGCTGGCCCGAAGGTGGCGTGACGCTGATAGATTTGCCCAACAATCACCTGCAATATGCGATAACGTGGTATGGCCTGGCGGTGGCCCTTGTCATCGTCGCCGGTTTTGCCTATTTCCGGAACGGTAAGGCGCAGGGTGAATAAAGCACGTGCCGTCCGATAATGGCTGGTTATCGGGCAAGGCCAAGGAGCAGGAATGAACATCGCCGTTTCCAAACCCCCTTTGACAATAAGGCTGTGCGGACCGCGCGGTTTTTGCGCGGGCGTGGACCGGGCGATCCAGATCGTTGTGCTGGCGCTGAAGGCCTATGGCGCGCCTGTCTATGTTCGCCATGAAATCGTGCATAACCGCTACGTGGTGGAAGGGCTTGAAGCCAAGGGCGCGGTCTTCGTCGAGGAGCTGCATGAGATCCCCGTCGAGCACCGCGAGCAGCCGGTGGTCTTTTCCGCCCATGGCGTGCCGAAATCCGTGCCTGAAGACGCGCAGGCGCGCAATCTTTTCTATCTCGATGCCACATGCCCGCTGGTCTCCAAGGTGCATAAGCAGGCCATGCGCCACCAGCGCCTCGGCCGCCATGTCGTGCTGATCGGCCATGCCGGTCACCCTGAGGTCATCGGCACCATGGGTCAGCTTCCAGAAGGCACGGTCTCGCTGGTCGAGACGGTGGAGGATGCGGGTGTTTATGAGCCGGTGGACCGTGAAAACCTCGGTTTCGTTACCCAGACGACACTGTCGGTCGATGATACCGCCGGCGTCATCGCCAGGCTCCAGGAACGCTTCCCGGCCATTCAGGCGCCTGCCGCCGACAGCATCTGTTACGCAACCACCAATCGTCAGGATGCGGTAAAGCAGGCGGCGCCCGGCTGCGATCTGTTCATCGTCGTTGGCGCCCCCAATTCGTCCAATTCCAAGCGGCTGGTGGAAGTGGCGCTGCGCGCCGGCGCCAAACATTCCGTGCTGGTGCAGCGGGCGGCGGAAATCGACTGGGACGCGATCGGCGATATCCGCACCGTTGGTCTTTCGGCTGGCGCCTCCGCACCGGAAGTCATCGTCGATGAGATCATCGAAGCTTTCAAGGCGCGGTTCGACACGACGCTCGATCTGGCCGTCACGGTGGAGGAAACGGAACATTTCCTCGTCAATCGCGAGCTGCGCAGTATCGAACTGACGACGGACGACATGGCTTTCGTCAACGGCAATGCCAGCAATGCGCTTCCGCCGAAAACCGCCGCCGGTGCCTGAAACGGAATGACGGTCAATGCGGCTGGTCTTCGCCTTGCATCCGTCATTCTAACCCCAGATTTTCATCCTTTCCTTCATCAAGAGATTTGAAATTGGCAGTTTATACGGACATCACCGAAGATGATCTGAGGAATTTCCTCACGCAATATGACGTCGGCAGCCTCACCTCCTATAAGGGCATTGCCGAAGGCGTCGAAAACTCCAATTTCCTGCTGCACACCAACAAGGACCCGCTGATCCTGACGCTTTATGAAAAGCGCGTGGAAAAAAACGATCTGCCTTTCTTCCTCGGCCTGATGCAGCATCTGGCCGCCAAGGGCCTGTCCTGCCCCCTGCCGCTGCCGCGCAAGGATGGTGCGTTGCTGGGCGAACTGTCGGGCCGGCCGGCGGCGCTTATCTCCTTCCTTGAAGGCATGTGGCTGAGAAAGCCGGAAGCAAAGCACTGCCGCGAAGTCGGCAAGGCGCTGGCCGCCATGCATCTGGCGGGCGAGGGGTTCGAAATCAGGCGGCCGAATGCACTCTCCGTCGAGGGCTGGAAGGTGCTTTGGGACAAATCCGAAGACCGCGCCGACGAGGTGGAGAAGGGCCTGAAAGACGAGATCCGCCCCGAGATCGATTATCTCGCCGCCCATTGGCCGAAGGATCTGCCAGCCGGCGTCATCCATGCCGATCTGTTTCAGGACAATGTGTTCTTCCTCGGCGACGAGCTTTCGGGCCTGATTGATTTTTACTTCGCCTGCAACGATCTGCTCGCTTATGACGTGTCGATCTGCCTCAATGCCTGGTGCTTCGAAAAGGATGGCGCTTATAACGTCACGAAGGGCAAGGCGCTCTTGGAGGGTTACCAGTCGGTGCGTCCGCTGAGTGAGGCGGAGCTGGAGGCGCTGCCGCTTCTGGCGCGCGGTTCGGCGCTGCGTTTCTTCCTGACGCGGCTTTACGACTGGCTGACGACGCCGGCCGGCGCGCTGGTGGTGAAAAAAGATCCGCTGGAATATCTGCGCAAGCTGCGGTTCCACCGCTCCATCGCCAATGTCGCCGAATATGGGCTGGCCGGCGAATGAAACATGTCGATATTTTCACCGATGGCGCCTGCTCCGGCAATCCCGGTCCCGGCGGCTGGGGTGCCGTGCTGCGTTATGGTGAGGTGGAGAAGGAACTCTCCGGCGGCGAGGCCGAGACCACCAATAACCGCATGGAACTGCTGGCGGCGATTTCGGCGCTCAACGCGCTGAAAAGCCCCTGCGAGGTCGATCTTTATACCGACAGCGCCTATGTGAAAGACGGCATCACCAAATGGATTTTCGGCTGGAAAAAGAAGGGCTGGAAAACCGCCGATAACAAGCCGGTCAAGAATGTCGAGCTGTGGCAGGCGCTGGAAGCGGCGCAGGAACGCCACAAGGTTACCCTGCATTGGGTCAAGGGCCATGCTGGCCACCCGGAAAACGAGCGCGCCGACGAATTGGCGCGCAAGGGCATGGAGCCCTTCAAACGGCGGTAACGGAAACCTGTCTTATTCGGCCTGTGTAATCCGGGCCATATCTAATCCGGGGTTGTGAAAACTGAAACCCGATTTATCTTGTCGTCAAACAGCCGGACAGTCCGGCGGAGGAGAGGAATTCGGATGATCCTGCATTGTGTATTTTTGCGCTTCAAGGCTGCGACGGCATCCTCTGAAAAACAAGCGGTGTTCGAAGCGATTGCGGCCCTGAAGGACGTGATACCGGGCATCATCGATGTAAAATACGGCCAGAATGTTTCGCCCGAGGGTCTGAACGGCGGTTTCGTCGACGGTTTTATCGTGACGCTTGACAGCCCCGAGGCCCGCGACGATTACCTCGCCCATCCCCAGCATATGGAAGTCGGCGAGCGCCTCGTGTCGCTGACCGATGGCGGTCTGGCCGGGCTTCTGGTGTTTGACATGAATGTCTGAGGGAAGGGCGGCTTGGCCGCCCTTTTTGTTTGTCGCTAAAAGCAGCGTTGATGCCTTTGGCGATGTCGTGTCAGCCGATACACCGTCACCCCGGACTTGATCCGGGGTCCAGCGCGATCAAGTCCTTGATCGCAAAAGACTCTTATCACGGCGCAGACGCGCCGTGGCTGGATGCCGGATCAAGTCCGGCATGACGGAGAGACTAAGCCACCCGCCCTCAAAGCTGCTCGATCATCGCAGCAGCGGCCGAAACCGTCGCCTGACCGGGGTTCTCTTCCACGTTGAGCGATTTCACCACGCCGTCTTCGACCAGCATCGAATAGCGCTTGGAGCGCACACCGAGGCCGCCGCCGGAAAGGTCGGCATCAAGGCCAAGTGCCTTGGTGAACGAGGCATCCCAGTCGGCGAGGAAGTGGATCTTGCCCTGACCGCCGGACGATTGCGCCCATGCGCCCATCACGTGCCAGTCATTGACGGCGACAACGGCGATGTCATCCACGCCTTTTGAGAGAATGGTGTCGCGGTTTTCAAGATAGCCCGGCAGATGGTTCAGCGAGCAGGTGGGGGTAAAAGCGCCGGGCACGGCGAAGAGCACGACCTTCTTGCCGCCGAAAAGCGCGTCCGTGGTGGTTTCCACCGGGCCGTCGGCCGTCTTTTCTTTGAAGGTTGCGGAAGGCAGTTTTTCGCCGATCTTGATGGTCATGTCCGTGCTCCTGTAGCCGTTCGGTTCGCGCGACTATAGAGCAACCAAATGAAACGTGTCATGCGGTTTTCGCGGGAAATTCCACTGCGGAGGCGATCGCTCAAGCGTGGCGGCAAAACCGATCAGGGCTTCGGGAAATTCAGCATCGTCTCCATGGCCCGGTCGCCGGATTTGACCAGGATGGGCCAGCTATTGCCCTGCACCTGATAGGTTTTCGGCAGGCCCTTGATGTTCATGTAGAAGGAGAGCTTGCGCTTGTCGCGCACCAGGTTCTGCGGTTCGTAATAGGCAAAGCCCGAGGGACCGGCGATGAAGATTTCGGTCTCCTTCGGCGCGTTTTCCGGCAGCTGCAGCTGCACGCCGAGCATGGTCTTGTCGGGTGTGATATGGAAATCGGTCACCTTGAAATCGTCTGATGCCGCCTCGGGCAGCGTCTCGCGCGCCTCTTCCAGCAGGCGCCGTTCCTCGCCGTCGTCATTGCCCGCATTGCCGCGCTCAATCGAAAACGTCGCCTCGAAAGGGATACAGATATTCTGGCAGACACCGATGAAGGCGGTGAGGTCGATTTTCCCGCTCGCCGCCGGGTCGGCGGCTTTCAGCTGGAAGGGAAGGCTGACGGCGTGATCATAGCCGATATCGGTAATGTCGCCGTTTTCGATCAGCTTCGGAACCGGATAGGCCATGGTGGTAAGGCTGACACCGCTTGCCGGGTCAAGCCTGATCTGAGGCGGTATGCCGGCTTCCCCCGGCTCCCGCCAATAGGTTATCCAGCCGTCTTTCGGCTCGATCTGCAGCACGCCGCGCACCACGCCGTCCGCATCCATCGCAAGGCTTGCCACGCGCATCTGGCCGCCTTCGCTTCTGGCCCAGTCGGTAATCTCCGCCCGGGCGGCTTGCCCGCTGCCGAGGATGGCGGCGAATGCGGCGACGAAGCGAAGATGTGAAAATCGAAAGAATGTCCTGAAGCTCATTCTTTCCGTCTAACCCAACATCGCCCGGCGGACCAGTTACGAATTCGTGCGGTTCATCATTTTCGGTTGATTGATCGGGCGCTATGCCGCATCCTGTTCCCTGTCGAAGTGCGAACGCCTTTTCCGTTCAAGAACGGAATTCGGCCTGCTGGAGGCGCCGGTGAGCTTTTCAACCCTGATGGACAAACGCGAACGTGGCTTTCTCGATGGTCAGTTCCTCATCGCGATGCCGGGGCTGGACGATGGCAACTTTGCCCGTTCGGTGATCTATATCTGCGCCCATTCGGATGCAGGCGCCATGGGCTTCATCATCAACCGTCCGCAGCAGATCACCTTCACCGATATTCTGCTGCATCTGAAACTGGTTGATAGCAACGACGCCATCATGCTGCCCAACCGCACCCGTGAATTTCCGATACAGTGCGGCGGTCCGGTCGAATCCGGTCGGGGCTTCGTGCTGCATTCGGATGATTACTTGAGCGAATCCAGCATTCCGGTCAGCGACGACATTTCCCTGACTGCGACGCTCGATATCGTCCGCGCCATTTCCAACGGCCGCGGCCCGCAAAGGGCCACCATGCTGCTGGGTTATGCCGGCTGGGGACCGGGGCAGCTGGAAAACGAGATCGCCAATAATGGCTGGCTGAATTGCCCGGCTGCCGAAGAGCTGATCTTCGACCGCGGACTGGACAATAAATATGAGCGCGCGCTAGCGTTGATGGGCGTCGACCCGCGCATGCTCTCGCCCGATGCCGGCCACGCCTGAGTTTTCCGCCGCTTTCACGCGGCTGCCGGCTGGAACCAAACCTTGCTCCCTCACGTTAGTCACCCGGAAAGCCGGACAAGACAGTGCGGTTAAACTAGGGAGCAGTGACATGGGTAGCACATCAGACAAGATCGCCGGTAAAGCCAACGAAGTCGCCGGCAAGGTCAAGAAGAGCGTCGGCGAAGCGACCGGCAACAACGAGTTGCGCGCCAAGGGTGCGGCCCAGGAAACCAAGGGCAAGATCCAGAAAAACGTTGGCAAGGCCAAGGATGCCGTCAAGGGCGCCGTTGATCGGATGTAATCTCGCCCGACGGATTGCGCCTCTCTGACGACGTGGCGCTCGGAGCGCATGTGTGACAGCACATGCGCTCTTGTCGTCTGAGGGGCAGGAACGTTCGGCTTGTTACGCCGTTCATGTTGATATTCTACGTTCGCCTCCACCCACCTGATCCATCGCAAGGGTTTCATCGATGAAGCTTTTTTCCTGCGCTTCCTGCGGCCAGCCGGTCCATTTCGACAATCGTTTCTGCGTCTCCTGTGGTCATCGTCTGGCCTTCGTGCCGGAGCGCCTTTCCATGGAAGCGCTTGCGCCTGCGGGCGAGCCGAACTGGCAGATCGTTGCCCAGCCGGAAAAACAGGTGCGTTTCTGCGCCAATGAGGTGAATGACATCTGCAACTGGTCTGTCCCGGCGGAAAGTGACAGCGCCTTTTGTCCGGCCTGCAGTCATAATCGTCTGGTGCCTGATATCGCGACCGAGCAGGGGATCGAACAGTGGCGACGCCTCAGCCAGGCGCAGCGCCATCTGTTTTATTCTATCCTGCGGCTCGGCCTGCCGCATCCCAACCGGGACGCCGATCCGGCGGGTGGGCTGGTCTTCGACTTTCTGGTCGATGAGGTGGCGCCCGACGGTTCGGTCATTCCCGCCATGACCGGTCACGATGAGGGCCTGATCGCCATCCGTGCGGCGGAAGCCGATGATGCGACGCGCGAGCAGGTGCGCGCCAACATGAACGAGCCCTACCGCACCATGCTTGGCCATTTCCGCCACGAGGTCGGGCATTTCATCTGGAACAAGCTGGTGCGCGATGAGAACCGGCTGGAAGCCTGCCGCGCCGTGTTCGGTGACGAGCGCGAGGATTATGCGGCGGCGCTGCAACGCAATTACGAGCAGGGACCGCGGCCCGACTGGCAGGAGAATTTCATAAGCTCCTATGCCTCCGTCCACCCATGGGAAGATTTCGCCGAATGTTTCGCCCATTACCTGCATATCGTTGACACGCTCGAAACGGCGCGCGCCTTCGGCGTGGCGATCGATCCGGACGGACATGAGGAAATGGCCGCAGAGGTGACATTCGATCCCTACAAGGCCCGCAGCGCCGCGCAACTGGTCAAGGCCTGGATTCCGCTCAGCGTCGCCATCAATTCCATCCAGCGCAGCATGGGGGAGGCGGACCTCTACCCCTTCGTGCTGACGCCGCCGGTGGTGACGAAGATGGAATTCATTCACGACGTCCTGCATGGGAGGGTGGCGGCGGATGCACAGCCGGTGATGATGGTTCAGTAAGGAACGCCTTACCCTCGACGTCATCCTCGGGCTTGACCCGAGGATCCACAACCACCTGCGACAATGGATCCTCGGGTCAAGCCCGAGGATGACCTCGCGTTAGATAGAGGGGACGGGGGAGTGCGCTACAGCACTCATCCTCTTTACGAAGCCCGCTTCGTGGGCTGGAACCGCTCCCTGAGAAGCTTCAGAGCCGCATCGCCCGAGACCGGTGTTCCGAACAGGAAGCTCTGGCCAAAATGGCAATTCATGCGCGACAATTCCGCCGCATCTTCCGGCGTCTCGATGCCTTCCGCCACCACCTGCATATCTAGCGCGCGCGCCATGGCGATGACGGAGCGCAGGAGCACATTGCGCTTGTCGCTGGTATTGGCCACAAGCGCCTTGTCGAGCTTGATCGTATCGAACGGGAAGCGGGTGAGATAGGCAAGCGATGAATAGCCGGTGCCGAAATCATCCATGGCAAGGCTCAGGCCGGTTTCCTTCAGCTTGGAAAGTACCAGCCGCGCCTGTTCCGGGTTTTCCATGACGACGGATTCCGTCAGCTCCAGCTTCAGCTGCTGCGGATTGCAGCGCGTGCGCGTCAGCATGCTGCGCACATCATTATACAATTCGTTGTTCAGCAATTGCGCGCTGGAAATATTGACGGAAATGAAGATCGGCATCTTCTCGATGGCATGCTGCCAGTCCATCAGATCGGTCGCCGCCCGCTCCAGTGCGAACATACCGAGCGGCTCGATCAGGCCGGAAGCTTCCGCAATGGGAATGAACTCGCTCGGCGGAATATTGCCGCGCTTGGGATGTTCCCAGCGCATCAGCGCCTCGAAGCCGGCCAGCTCGCCATCGTCGAGCTTGACGATCGGCTGATAGGCGAGCGATAGCTCCTTGCGTTCGATGGCGCGGCGAAGGTCGCTTTCCATCTGCAGGCGGTCGGTGCCCGACGTGCGGAAGGCGGGGCGGAACGGCTCGACACGGTTTCCGCCGGCGCGCTTGGCGCGATACATGGCAAGTTCCGCGTCACTCAAAAGTCCGGCCGCACTTTCCTGCTGGTCGATCCACGAGACGAGGCCGATGGAAGCGGTGAGGATGATTTCGCGATTGGCGAAATTGATCGGCACCATGATCGCCTTGTTCACCGCATCGGCGAAATCGGCAACCCGCTGCGGATCGCGCTCGGAGGTCAGGATCAGGCCGAACTCATCGCCACCGAGGCGCGCCAGCGTATCCTGCGGTTTCAGCAGGCGGCGCAGGCGGCGCGTCAGCGCGATGAGAATATTGTCGCCCGCGGCAATGCCGAGCGTATCGTTGACCAGCTTGTAACGGTCGATATCGATCGCCATCACGGTCGGGCGCACGCCCTCGCTGTCGGGCGAGAGGTTGAGGATCGATTGCAGGCGGTCGAGGAAGACCTGCCGGTTCGGAAGTCCGGTCAGATTGTCGTTCATCGCATCCTGCAACAGCCGCTCGACCGAATTCTTCTGCTCGGTAATGTCTGTAATCGTGCCGACGCAGCGGATGATTTCGCCGTTGGAGCCGAGAACCGGACGGGCGCGGATCTGCAGCCAGTGGAAATGCCCGTCTTCGGCGCGAATGCGGAATTCGTGGTTGAGGCGGCCCTTGCGGTGGTCGAGCAGCACGTCGAGCGTCGCCTTGAACCGGTCGCGATCGTCAGGGTGCAGGCGCGGCAGCCAGTTGCGCGCAGCACCATGCATGGTGCCGGGTTCCAGCCCCAGCCGGTTGGAAATATCGGGCGTGGTGACGATGCGGTCGCGCGTCACGTCCCAGTCCCACACGGTATCGCCGCTGCCCGTCAGCGCCAGGGACTGGCGTTCAAGGTCAGAGAACAGACCCTGCTGATAGGCGCTGCCGGCAAAGGCATGCTGGATGACGGTAAAGCCGATCAGCAACACGATCAGCACCAGCCCGCCGCCAAGCGCCGGCTGCACGATGTCATTGTCCAGTTGCCCCGTTACCGTCAGCCAGCTGCCGAACAGCCAGACGAGGATGAGCGCCCAGGAGGGCACGAGCAAAATCGCCCGGTCGTAACGGTTGAAGCCGAGATAGATGATGAGCGCGATACCGGCCGTTGCGGTGAGCGCGAAGGACACGCGGGCGATGCCCGACGCGACCGAAGGATCGTAGATCGCGACGCCAAACAGCAGCGCCAGACCCACCACCCAGGCAAAGGTCGCATAACCCAGATGCGCATGCCATCGGTTGAGATTGAGATAGGTGAACAGGAAGACCACGAAGCTGGAGGCGAGCGCCACTTCGGCACCCGCCCTCCATATTCGCTGATCGCTGGATGTGACGGTGATGAGCTTTTCAAGAAAGCCGAAATCAACGCAGATATAGGCAAGCACCGCCCAGGCAAGCGCGGCGGAAGCCGGCAGAACCGAGGTTCCCTTGACCACGAACAGAATGGTCAGAAGCACGGCCAGAAGGCCGGCAATGCCGAGAACGATGCCGCGATAGAGCGTGAACGCGTTGATCGTGTCCTTGTAGGCTTCCGGTTCCCACAGATAGATCTGCGGCAGCTGCGGCGTGGAAAGCTCGGCGACGAAGGTGATGACGGAGCCGGGATTGAGCGTGATGCGAAACACGTCGGCATCCGGGCTCGGTTGCCGGTCCAGCGCGAAGCCTTCGCTCGGCGTGATCGCGATGATGCGCTGCGAGCCGAGATCGGGCCAGAACAGTTTGGAGTTCACCAGACGGAAATGCGGGGCGACGATGACGCGTTCCAGCTGCTCTTCGGAGACGTTGGCGAGCGCAAAGACCGCCCAGTCGCCCTGATGATCCGTGGAACTGGCGCGCACCTCGATACGGCGGCGGATGCCGTCTGGTCCGGGGGCGGTGGAAACCTGAAAGGCCTCGCCCTGATTGGCGTAGATATCTGTGGTCGCGGTCAGATCAAGCGCCGTATCGTCACGGGAAATCTTCACCGGCTCGAAGGCGTAGGAATAGGAGGCAAAAAGCAGGAACAGCAGGAAAAACGGCGCAGCCAGTGCGATTGCCGCCAGACGTTTCGACAGGCAAGGCGCAGTGTGATTGTAGGTCATGTATCGTACTTCGTTCCGCCGGAGCTTTGCTTGTCGGCAAGAAGGGAAAACATCATATGATCCCGCCATTGGCCATTGATTTTCAGATATTCCCGCAAGAGACCTTCCCGCTGGAACCCGGCATTTTCGAGAAGCCGGATGCTTTTGAAGTTTTCCGGAATACAGGCTGCCTCGATACGGTGCAACTGAAGTCCGTTGAAGATGTATGGTATTACCAATTTTAATGCGGCAGACATATGGCCTCTGGCGGCGTGGCGTTCGCCTATCCAGTAGCCGATCATGCAGCTTTGCGCGGCCCCCCGGCGGATGTAACCGATTGTGATGCCGCCGACCAGCAGGGTCTCCTTTTCGAACAGCAGAAACGAAACGGCGGTGCCGGAGGAAAATTCCTGGCCGTTGCGCACCACCCGCATCCGGAAAGAGCCTTCCGTCAATTCGTCCGGACGCCAGCTTGGCTCCCAGGGCTGGAGAAACTGCCGGCTTTCCGACCGCAGGACGTGCCATTGCTTGAAATCGCCATAGCGCGGCAGTCTGAGAAGGTGGTCGGCGCTGCGCAGTTCAGGCGTGTCATTATGTCGGGAAAGAAAACGCAGCATTCACCATCCCCGTGCGGAAGAAACCGCCACGCTTAGCCGTTCGCCTTTATCCTTGCGGGCTGCTGCGCGGAAAGCGCGGCAGTGATGTCTGAAAGAGGCGGCAGATGTTCGAGCGGGCCAATTGCGGACAATGTCGGAACTGTATCGAAAAACAGCCGTCCCGCAAGATCGGTGAGCCGTTCGCGGGTAATGTCGCCAAGGCGCTCCATCATTTCCTCATTGGGAATGGGCCGGCCGTAGAGCATCATCTGCCGGGCCATCTGGCCGGCACGGGCCGCCGGGCTTTCCTGTCCCATCAGCAATTGGGCGCGGATTTGCGCGCGCGCCCGGTCGATTTCTTCCTGATGGATGGTCTGCGAGGACTTGCGCAATTCTTCCAGAATGACCGGCACCAGTTCCGGCAGGTCGTTGCCGCCGGTGGCCGCGTGTACGCCGAAAATGCCCGTATCGGAAAAGCCCCAGTGAAACGCATAGACGGAATAGCAAAGGCCGCGATATTCGCGCACTTCCTGGAAAAGGCGCGACGACATGCCGCCGCCGAGGATATTGGCGAGGATCTGCGAACAATAGAAATCGCGGGCGTGATAGGCCTTGCCCTCGAAACCCAGAAGCACCTGTGCGTCCATCAGGTCGCGGGTCTCGCGGATTTCACCGCCGGTATAAATAGCCTTTTCGAGAACCGGCGTGGTGACGGGCAGTTGCGGCAACGAGGCGAAACGTTCTTCCACCTGCTTCACGAAGCTTTCGTGATCGACAGCACCGGCCGCCACGACGAAAATGCGGTCCGTCGTGTAGTTGCGGGCGAGATAATGCCTGATCTGGCCGGTGGTGAAGGATTGCACGGTATCCGGCGTGCCGAGGATCGGCCGGCCGATAGTCTGGTCGCGATAGGCGACACCGGAGAAATTGTCGAAGATCACGTCGTCGGGCGTATCGGTCGCAGCGCCGATTTCCTGCAGGATGACGTTTTTCTCCCGCTCCAGTTCCTCTTCGTCGAAGAGGGATTCCGTCAGGATATCGGCAAGAATATCAACGGCGAGCGGGACGTGGTCTTTCAGGACGCGGGCATAGTAGGAGGTTGTTTCCGTGGATGTCGCGGCGTTGACTTCGCCGCCGACATTTTCGATCTCTTCGGCGATCTGCCTTGCGGTGCGGCGTGCCGTGCCCTTGAAGGCCATATGTTCGAGAAGATGGGCGATGCCGTGTTCGGCAGTCGTCTCGTTGCGGGACCCGGATTTGATCCACACCCCAAGAGCAACGCTTTCGAGATGCGGCATTTTTTCCGTCACAACGGTCAACCCGGACGAAAGCCGGGTCACATTAACTCTCATATCAAGTCTTTCCGCGTCTCTATTTGCCGGCGCGTGCATGTTGGCCGATGAAGGTTTCCACGGCTTTCAGCTCTGCGTCCAGAATGTCGAAACGCTCCTCCCGGTTCATAATGTCAGCTAACCATACTGGAAGCGCAGGCTCGATTGCGCAAGCGGATTTTACAGCAGCCGGGAATTTAGCCGGATGGGCGGTAGACAGAACCACCATCGGGCTTCCCGCTTTTTCGTGCTTTTCCGCCACGAAAACACCGGTCGCCGTATGGGGGTCGATCAGGTAGCCGGTTTTCTCAAGTGTCTCGCGAATGGTCGCCGCCACCTGCTTTTCGGTGGCGCGGCCGGCGCGGAAATCCTTCTTGATGAATTTCAGTGCCTTCGGCGGAATTTCAAACGCACCGGACTGCTTCAGACCATCCATCGATGCCTTCACCGCCGCGGAATCGCGGTCATAGGCTTCAAACAGCAGGCGCTCGAAGTTGGAAGAAATCTGGATGTCCATCGAAGGCGAGGTGGTGGGCTTGACGCCGCGCATCTCGTAACGGCCGGTCTTCAGCGTGCGCGCCAGAATGTCGTTGTCATTGGTGGCGATGACGAGCTTGTCGATCGGCAGGCCCATCTTCTTGGCGACGTAACCGGCAAAGATATCGCCGAAATTGCCGGTTGGAACGGTAAAGGACACCTTCCGGTCGGGGCCGCCGAGCGAAAGCGAGGCGGTGAAATAATAGACCACCTGCGCCATGATGCGCGCCCAGTTGATGGAGTTGACGCCGGAAAGCTTCACGCTGTCGCGGAACTTCACGTCGTTGAACATCTCCTTCACCAGCGTCTGGCAATCGTCGAAATTGCCGTTGATCGCCAGCGCATGCACGTTGGAAGCGGTGGAGGTCGTCATCTGGCGCTGCTGAACCGGAGAGACCTTGCCATTCGGGAAAAGGATGAAGATATCAGTGCGCTCGCGCCCGGCAAAGGCGTCGATGGCTGCACCACCCGTGTCGCCGGAGGTGGCGCCAACGATGGTGGCGCGTTCGCCGCGCTCAGTCAGCGTATAGTCCATCAGGCGGGCGAGAAGCTGCATCGCCACGTCCTTGAAGGCGAGCGTGGTGCCGTGGAAAAGTTCCAGCACGAAGGTGTTCGGACCGGTCTGGGTCAACGGCACGACGGCCGGATGCCGGAAAGTGGAATAGGCGTCGTCGATCATCGCCCTGAATTTGTCGGCCGGAATTTCACCACCGGTGAAACGGTAGAGAACCTCGTAGGCGACGTCCTGATAGGACTTGCCGCGCAGATTGCGGATTTCCTTTTTCGACATGGAGGGCCATTCGCGCGGCACGTAAAGCCCGCCATCACGGCCAAGGCCCGCCAGAAGCGCGTCGCAGAAACCAAGCGAAGGGGCCGAACCCCGGGTCGATACATATTTCACGAGATAGTCCCTTGTCCGTTACCGATCTTGCCGGCGTCTTTGTCCGCAACGTCTCACCGGAATGAGGCGATTGGCGAGGTAATGAAGGGCTTTTCTGAAAATTCAAGCAAAACCGAACATGCCAATCGATTTTTTCCGGCGTCGCTGCTATAGACCATCGCCAACCTGCGTGAAAGGTCAATAAACAGCGTCTCCGGTTCTGTTCCGGGACAATGGAGAGGGAATTAGAAGAGTGTCAGGGAATTTCTTGCGTTTGTCCGCCGCGATGTCGCTTCTGGCCGTCGTTGCAGGATGTAATTCCTCCAATCCGTCGGACTCGCTTGCCGTCAACCCTCCGGCCGCGCAGGCCAATGCCGTCACCCCGGTGGTGCAGGCCAACTGCCCGACCGTGACGGTTCTCGACGCCAACGCCGTTCACCGGGTCTATGCTGGCGGCGCCAAGGACGACCCGCAGAAGCTCGCCTATCAGGTCTCGCTGTCAGATACGACGCGCTCATGCACCGCAAACGAAGCCACGCTGACGGTAAACGTGCTGGCGCAGGGTCGTCTGGTTCCCGGCCCGATGGCCAAGCCCGGCCGCGTGACGGTTCCGATCCGCGTGACGGTGAAGGACGGCGACGGCGAGATTTACGGCGAAACGACCAATTTCGCCATCGATGTTCCGGCAGGCGGAGCCGGCACGCAGTTCATTTTCAACAACGACCACGTGGCCATTCCCAACGGTCCGGGCGGCGCACCGAAGTCGGTCAGCGTCTATATCGGCTTCGGCGGCGAGAGCGCCAAGGCAAAGACCAAGCGCCGGTGATTTGACGGGCGAAATGTAAAAACCGGAGGCTGCTTTTGCAGGCTCCGGTTTTTTTATTGCTTACAGGTCGCCCACCATTCGCAACGTCATCCTCGGGACAAGCACGAGCATGACGGGGAGGGGCTGTGCTACAGCTACCTCGTCAAAAAGCGCCTTCCCACTCCGCCATTGCCGCAATCACGGCCGGCAGGTCCTGCATGCGCGAGATCACCGTTTCGGCACCCGCATCCGTCAACCGGTCGGCGTGGCTCGGATAGGTGTGGGATGCGCCGGTAAAGCCGATGACGCGCATGCCGGCGGCTCTTGCGCCATGGATGCCGTGCACGGAATCCTCGACCACGACCACGCGGTCGGGGGAGACGCCGAATTGCGCCGCGCCATGCAGGAAGATGTCGGGCTTCGGCTTCACGCGGTCGGCGCCGAGATCCTTGGCGGAATAGATATGCGGCGCGAAATAGGGCTTCAGGCCCACCTTCGTCAGCATCATGTCGAGCCGGTGGCTCGAGGAATTCGAGCAGATGCAACGCGGCGTCGTCAGACGCGATAGCGCGAATTTTACGCCTTCGATGATCTTCACGTCGCGTTCCAGCCGCATGTCGAGCAGCTTTTCCGACTTGTCGAGCAGGGAAGCAGAGAGCGGGATGCTGGCTTCGCTTTCCACCTGCAGAAGAATGTTCTTCCAGGTCATGCCGGCAAAGCGCTCGCCCATTTCCTCGACGGAGATCGGATAACCGGCCTCGGTCAAAAGGCGGGACTCCACCTGTGCGGCGATGATTTCGGAATCGACCAGAACGCCGTCACAGTCGAAAATAATGAGGTCGAAGCCGCTCATGGGCGCTCCCTGTATCGGATTTGCCGGGAAAAAGTGATGCGGGGGGCTTTTAGACCATGTCCACGCCAAGCTCAACTGGCTGACCCGCAAGGGTCGGTCCCATCAGGCTCATAGCTTGCCGGTTGGGCAGGAAACTGTGCGGCTTCGAATATTCGGCTTTGCGCATTTGCCGCGTGCAAAAAGCACTACACACAGTCGCGCCAGATGCGTTATGGGATGTTATGCCAAAGCCAGTGAAAACCACGCCTGAAGACACCATTGCCGCACGCATCAGCCGCACGCTCGCTGACCGCATCGTTCGCGGAGAGCTGTCGCCGGGCGAGCGGTTGCGGCAGGATCACATCGCTGCCGAATTCGGCGCTTCGCATGTGCCGGTGCGCGAAGCATTCCGCCGGCTGGAGGCGCAGGGACTGGCCGCCAGCATTCCGCGCCGGGGTGTCCGGGTTGCGGATTTCGGCCTTGACGATGTGCGCGAAGTTGCGGAAATGCGCGCCGCCCTCGAGGTTCTGGCGCTGCGCCACGCCATTCCCAACATGACGTCCGCCATTCTCGACCAGGCGGAAGCCGCGACACTCGAAGGCGATAGCGCCGTCGATGTGCAGCATTGGGAGGAGGCCAACCGCCGCTTCCATCGCCTCATCACGGCGCCCTGCAACATGCCGCGCCTGATGGAGGCGATCGACGGTCTGCATGCGGCGAGCGCCCGCTTCCTGTTTTCCGCCTGGCGCGCCGGCTGGGAGCGCCGCACCGATACCGATCACCGCGCGATCATCGATGCGCTGCGCGGCGGCCGCGCCGAAGAGGCGGTGCGTATCCTTGACGGCCACGTGCAATGGATCGGTCGCAAGGCGATCCGCACCTCGTCCGGCTCGGTGCGCGACGCCTTCGCCATCGTCGGATAGGGCAGGCCTGTGACCGTCCGCCTCCGGCCCCACCATCTTCTCTGTATGCTCACCTATGTGGGCAAAGGTTATACGTCCGGCTTCGTCGAAAATTACGACCGTGTCGCCGCCCGCCTGAATGCCGGCGCGGAAGATATCGAGCTGGTGGATGGGCCGGATGATATTTGCGAAGGCCTGCTGTGTGAAAGCCATGCCCACTGTTTCAACGAAGGTGTGGTGCAGCGGGATGAGACGGCCCGCCTTTCGGTGTCAGTGCTTTTGGGCGAGGCACTGATCGCCGGCAAGCGGCTGCAGGCGACGCCTGACTTTCTCGCGAAGATGCGTCTGGCTTTCGCCGCAGGCGAGATCAGGCAGGCCTGTCGAGGCTGTCAGTGGATAAGGCTGTGCGACCGTATCGCGGCGTCAGGCTTCTCAGGTGTGAAAATCGGCGAACGGCCAGAGCCTCCGGCCGGGCGACGGCCGAGGCCTACTCCGGCACATTCGTCTCGGTTCTCTCGGCGGCCTTGACCGTCGCCTTGATCTCCTTCGGGTCGCGGCCGGACTTTTCGTCGTAGCTCACCTTCACCGAGTAATCGCCCGGATGCAGCGTCTCCTGATGCCGGGTGCCGTACCGTCCGGAAATTTCCTTTTGCGTGCCCTGAAGGTCCTTGGTCGTTTCGACAATATCGATCCGCTCCGCGCCCGGCGCCGTGATCGCAAGAACGCCCGCATTGAGATCGATGTTGATTTCTGTGCGTTTTCCCGCCGTCACGGTAAAGGGCTGCTCGACCGTGACCTTGCCGAGACGGGCGCGCATCACGAAATCGCCCGCCGGCATTTCCATGATCTTGCCGGTGCCGTAAATGCCGTTGATGGTCTGGCGGGTGCCATCCAGCGTCTCCTTGGCTGAAAGCGCCTCGAAACGGATATCGTCCGTCTCCACCGCCTTGCCGCCCTGCGCATAGACCGCCTTGGCGACGACCACGCCGCTCGGGATGACGAGCTCGTGGCTGATCTTCTCGCCCGCCTTGACGGCCAGCGTTTCCTGCGCCCGTGCTGGGCCGATAGTGCCGGTGAGGAGCACGTCGCCCGCGGGCACGAAGACCGTGTTCTGGCCGTAAACGCTATCCTTGAAATCGCCCTTGGTGATGTCGGTCTTTGCCTGCGTCTCCACATCGCCGCCAGGACTGCGTTTCGGCACGACAGTCAGTTCCGCCGCGTTGAAATTAACCTTCGGCCTTGCGACGCTTCCGTCCTTCACCTCGAATGGTATTTCGCTGATGACATTGCCCAGCGCCGCGACGCCGACATATTTGCCGGCCGGCAGCTTCGCCTCGAAAGTGGCGTCATAGGATCCGCCGGCATTGACATCGGTGGGCGCTCCGGCCCGGTCAGCCTTGTAGAAATCCCATCGCACTTTGTCGCTGTTGCCCAGCGAGGGGCCGCCATCGAACATCACGGCGTCGGTCACGACATTAAATTGCGGTGTCGGCTCCTGCGCCCGCAATGGCGACGGCAATGCTGCCATCAGAAGAACGGCGGAAACGACATGCATTGAAAAAGAAGCCGTTCTCATCATGGACCCCATTCGGATTACCCCCAGTTATTGCAGGTCTTCCTGCCACACTGATAGGCGGAACAGGACAACCCGTTGTGCACAACGTTTTTGTGGGACTTCGGGTTCCCCATGCGCCGCCGCAAATCCGCCATGCATGCTTCAACAGCCATTTATTTTGCATTTTCCGTGACTTGTTCAGGCTTTGATAACCATCTTCGGTAACCATAAGCATCAGTAGAGAGTAAGCGTATGGAGCGAGTACCAATGGCAGCAGTTTTTCCGCTGGCCGATTTTCGGCGTGCCGGTTTTGATCGTGCGGGCGAGAGTGACGCCTGGAAAGACAGCATCATCAAAGGTGATTGTGTCGCTGCCTTGGATGCCCTCCCGAGTCAGTCGGTCGATGCGATTTTCGCCGATCCGCCCTATAATCTCCAGCTTGGCGGCACGCTGCACCGGCCCGATCAGTCACTGGTCGATGCCGTCGATGACGAGTGGGACCAGTTCGCCTCCTTCGAGGCCTATGACGCCTTCACCCGCGCCTGGCTGCTCGCCTGCCGCCGTGTGCTGAAACCGAACGGCACCATCTGGGTCATCGGCTCCTACCACAATATCTTCCGTGTCGGCTCCATGCTCCAGAACCTCGATTTCTGGATCCTGAACGACATCGTCTGGCGCAAGACCAATCCCATGCCGAATTTCAAGGGCCGCCGGTTCCAGAACGCCCATGAGACCATGATCTGGGCCAGCCGCGATCCGAAAGCCAAGAACTACACCTTCAACTACGATGCGCTGAAGGCCTCCAATGACGATGTGCAGATGCGCTCCGACTGGCTGTTCCCGATCTGCAGCGGCCATGAGCGTCTGAAGGGTGACGACGGCAAGAAGGTGCATCCCACCCAGAAGCCGGAAGCGCTGCTGGCGCGCATCATCATGGCCTCCACCAAGCCGGGTGACATCGTGCTCGACCCGTTCTTCGGTTCCGGCACCACGGGTGCGGTCGCAAAACGTCTCGGCCGCCACTTCGTCGGCATCGAGCGCGAACAGGATTATATCGATGCGGCATCGGCCCGCATCGCCGCCGTCGAGCCGCTCGGCAAGGCGGAACTGACCGTGATGACCGGCAAGAAGGCCGAACCGCGCGTTGCCTTCAACACGCTGGTGGAAAGCGGCCTCGTCCGCCCGGGCCAGGTACTGACTGATGCAAGACGCCGTTATAGCGCCATTATTCGTGCCGATGGTACTCTGGCATCCGCCGGGACCGCCGGCTCCATTCACCGCCTCGGCGCAAAGGTGCAGGGTCTCGACGCATGCAACGGATGGACGTTCTGGCATTTCGAAGATGGCGACGAATTGAAGCCGATCGATGATTTGAGAGCGATCATCCGCAGTGAAATGGCAAAGGCTGAATAGTCAAAAGCCGTAGAGGCTGGAGACGGACGATCCACCGCCCGCCCTTGTCAGGATACGTCTCCGTCCGGTTTAGTACCTTCAGTCCCGGATGGAGAACGACCAACGCCCGGCACCTCGGTGTCGGGCGTTGGTATTTTCGAATATTTTATTTTAGCCAGACAAGTTTCGCGCAAGAGACCGGCCATAGTGTCTGATGCAAAGCAGTGGTTGTGAAAAACCGTTTCGGAAAGATCGCAGGAACATTGCTGTCCCATGCCGCTTGCGGCAGGACTGGCGCAGGCTGGAGACCGCCATTTCCGCCTGCGCCAATTTTCTTTTCCGGGTTTTCGCGGATCTGTCCGAACCCGTCATGGCGCCTGCGCCAGGTTCCCCAGCCTTAACAATAGATGTCCTGCGCGTTACGGAAGATTAACGTGACGCTATACATGGCGGGGAGTACATATTCTTCCAGGCTGAGTGTCGCCGGCGACCCAGAAAGATCGCGACGCGACGATGCGAGACAGCCGGATTCGCGGGCCATTGCCCGTGATGAACAAGGAGGCGTGCCATGCGCTCGCTTTTCAAGACAGTCACAATAGCATCCTTCATTCTGGCGACGGCCACGGGCGGCGCTTTCGCGGCCGGACATTCGCATGGCGAGCATTCCGGCTCCGGCGGAATGCACAGTGAACGGTCCCATGATGTCGACCGGGGCGGGAGACATTTCTTCCGTCACAACGATGACGACCTGTTCATGAATGACATGTACATGAACTATACCGGTCCCGCCGCTTACGGGCAGAGACCGCATCTGGTTCGTGTGCTTCATGAGCTGCGTGTCGCCGACCACAGGATCGATTTCGAACGCCAGCAGGGCAGGTTGAGCGCAGGCGCTTTCAACCGGCTCGAAAATGAATCGTCCGCAATCCGCACCCAGGCACTCAAAACCGCCGACATGCATCGTGGCTACCTTCCCATGAAGGCATTTAACACCCTTCAGGGCGAAGTCCGGCAACTTGATCGGAACATCGTCCGCATGAGCTGACAGGGGCTTGCGGTCCTCACTGACGAGGATCGGCCATGCTGCCGCAGATCGCGCCGGAGAGCGGTGACGGGGCACGAACCCGCCCTCCGGCTCCAGGATTTCCCCACGGGGTCGTGCGGATTTCGAAAGAATGATTGGAAACTCAAAACCATGCGCCTGCCGGCTGCATGGGGTGCGGCCCCGCCTGCTCCCCTGACCGTCACGACCGCAAGCATGCCCTCGAAAGGAGAAACGTCATGACCAGTATTCTTCGCAGATATCGCATCGCGGCTTTGCTTGGCGCGGCCTTTGTCGCCGCGCCGCTTGCAATGCCCGTCTTTCTGCACAACACACCCGCTTTCGCCCAGGCCGGATTATCGGCCATTCCCGGTCCCGTGACCTCCGGCGGCTCCTTCGCCGGTATCGTCGCCGCCGACAAGCCGGCGGTGGTGACCATCACCACCGAAATGAAAACGCAGGAACAGGCGACGGACGACACGACGCCATTCGACCAGCAGTTCCGCCAGTTCTTCGGCGAGCAGGGCATTCCCATGCCGCAACAGCAGCCGCAGCAGCGCCAGTCCCAGACTGCGGAAGCGCTGGGTTCCGGCTTCATCATCTCGCCGGACGGCTATATCGTCACCAATAATCATGTCATCGACAATGCCACCGCCATCAAGGTGACGCTGGATGACGGCACCGAGCTTCCCGCCAAGCTTGTCGGCGCCGATCCGAAATCCGATCTCGCCGTCTTGAAAGTGGTTTCTCCCAGACCGCTCGCGGTGATTTCCTGGGGTGACTCGGACAGGCTCAAGGCCGGCGATCAGATCCTTGCCATCGGCAATCCGTTCGGTATCGGCACCACGGTCACGGCCGGCATCGTTTCTGCCCGTGGCCGCGATCTACACAGCGGGCCCTATGACGACTTCATCCAGATCGACGCGCCGATCAACCACGGCAACTCCGGCGGCCCGCTGGTCGATGTCGAAGGCAAGGTGGTCGGCATCAACACCGCGATCTATTCGCCGAATGGCGGCAGCGTCGGTGTCGGTTTCGCCATTCCCTCCGATCAGGCCCAGAACGTCGTCGTTCGCCTCATGAAGGATGGGTCGATCCAGCATGGCTTCATCGGTGTCCAGATACAGCCGGTGACGCCTGACGTGGCCAATGCCATCGGTCTGACGGCAGCGGAGGGCGCGCTGGTCGCCAAGGTCGACGCCGGCACGCCGGCAGGCCGGGCCGGCATCAAGAGTGGTGATGTCATCACCTCTCTGGGTGGACAGGCGATCAAATCGCCGCGCGACCTGTCGCGCATGGTCGCCGATCTGTCGCCCGGCCAGAAGGAACATGTCACTGTCTGGCGCCAGGGAGAAAGCAGGGACCTGCTTCTGACCGTAGGAGGCAATGAAGGCCAGAACGGGCAATCCTCCGCGGATAATGGTCAGCAGAAAGGCGACGCCTCATCGCAGTCCCTGCCGATGATCGGCATCGGGCTGGCCGACATCACCCCGGCGATCCGCGAAGCCCTCAGCCTGCCGCAGGATGAAAAGGGCGCTGTCGTCGAAAGCGTCGCGCCCTCGAAACCCGCAGCCGAGGCCGGCTTGCAGGCGGGCGATGTGATCGTCTCGGTCAATCAGGCGACGGTGAAATCGGCGGGTGACGCCAAGGCTGCGATTGCGCAGGCGGGCAAGGCAGGTCGCAAATCCGTTCTGCTGCTCATTCAGCGCGGCGATTCGCAAACCTATGTCGCCATCCCCTTCGCAAGGGGCTGAGCCCCGGTTTTCGGGGAGAACCGCAAGGAACGGGCAACTCCATCGGAGCTGCCCGTTCCATCATTCTCAGACATCCACACCGTGCGCCCGCAGGTCCTGCTTCAGCTTCTCGGCACCGGTAAAATGCACCGCCTGCCAGCCTGCAGCCTTAGCACCTTCCACATTCACCAATGTATCGTCGATGAAAATGCTGGCGGCGGGGTTAAGGCCGAATTCCTTCGCGTGCAGATCGTAGATCGCCACATCCGGTTTCAGGAGCTTCACGTCGCCGGAGACCGTTACCCCGCGCGGCAGTGTCAGGAAGGGAAACATCTTCTGCGCCTCGCGAAACGTGTCGGAGGCGAAGTTGGTCAGCATCGTCACGTCATGGCCGCTGTCGATCAGGGCAACCATGATGGCGACGCTGTCATCATAGGAATGCGAGACCATCTCGTGCCAGAACTTGCGGAAGGCGCGGATATGCTCTTCCCGCTCCGGAAACTGTTCCAACAGCAACGCCTCGGCATCCTCCCAACCGCGTCCGCGATCCTGTTCGAGGTTCCAGTCATGGGTGCAGACATTCTCGAAGAACCATTTGCGCTCATCGGCATCGGGAATGAGGCGGCTATAGGGAATATGCGGATCGTAATGGATCAGCACTTTGCCGATGTCGAATACGATATGCTCAATCTTGGTCATCGAAATTTCCTGCGTTCATCGAATGCGGATGGAATAGCTTGGGCGATGACTTTTTTCATCACCGTTGGCAGCGCCTGTGCGTCAAGATTTGTAACCGGCTCCCACCATCCGTCATCCGGCCCTGTTTTGAGACTATCCGGAACCTGCGCGCGATAGACGGTGAGCCGCAGCTCGAAATGGGTGAAGACATGCACGATGACGCCCGCCGCCTGCCAGCCGGCGGCAAAGGGCGCATGGCTCGCCTCCGTGCCGCCGTCCATGCGCGCGGTCCATGCCGTTGTCGGCACCTCGGTCATGCCGCCGAGAAGCCCGCTTTCGATGCGCCGGCGGAGCAGGATTTCGCCGCTCGCATTCACCGCCACGAAGGCGGCCCCGAGCCGCACCGGTTTTGCCTTCTTCGCCGCCTTGACCGGAAAACGCTCCGGCTCGTCATGGGCAAGCGCAAGACAGTGGCCGTTGAACGGACAGAGCGCGCAGGCCGGCCGTTTCGGCGTGCAGATCGTCGCGCCGAGATCCATCATCGCCTGGGCGAAATCGCCGGGGCGATCAGAAGGGGTAAGCGCGGCCACCTTTGCTTTCATGGCGGGCTTTGAGCCGGGCAGGGGAGCATCGATGGCGAAGAGGCGGGAGATGACGCGCTCCACATTGCCGTCCATCACCGCCGCCTGCCGGTTGAACGCGATGGCCGCGACGGCGGCCGATGTATAATCGCCGATGCCGGGCAGTTGCTTCAGGCCCTCTTCGCTGTCCGGAAAGACGCCGCCATGCTCGCGCGCCACGGCTTCGGCGCATTTTTTAAGGTTGCGGGCGCGGGCGTAATAACCGAGCCCCGCCCAGGCCGCCATGACATCCTCGACCGGCGCCGCGGCCAGATCACTGACGCTTGGCCAGGCGGCGAGAAACTTCAGGAAATAGGGTTTGACCGCCTGCACCGTCGTCTGCTGCAGCATGACCTCCGACAGCCAGACATGATAGGGATCGGCGCGTTTTCCCCGTGCCGCCATGGCGGGGGACGTGCGCCATGGCAGTTCGCGATGGTGCCGGTCATACCATGCGAGAAGTTGTTCCGCTGTCGGATGGAATATGTGTTGTCGCGCATCTGTGTTCATCGCCGCTGAACATAGAGACGGCGCGGCAATCTGCAACAGGATACCCGTTGCGACGGCGTGGAAAACCGTATCCTGCAATGAGCGCCCTGACATAGAATTCCCCCATTCGATTCAGGAGGAACGAACCCATGCCAAACGCGCTGCTGGAAATGATACCCCCGCCGCTCCAGTACACTATCGGAGTTTTGCTGGCCCTGTGCCTGATAGCGTGGTTGCTGAACCATATCGGCCGGCTGTGTTTCGGGCATGAGAACAGCGTGGCCTTTGTGGTGGCGCGCCTGATCCGTGAAATCCGCCAGCTGGAAAAGATGCGGGGAAAGCCCTCCCGCCGTTTTCGTATTCTCGAATCCGGTTTCTGGGCGATTTTCTGCCACGGCCTGTGGATATACCTGTCCGTCGTGCTGATCTGCATGTTGGTGATCGCCGCTATCTCGGATAAGCCGGGAATAGGACATCTGAAGATTTTGGCTGGCGGATATTTCCTCTTTGGATGTTTGGCGGTCAGAATGATACGCTTGGGCGCCTGCCGGGACTGGCGGCGATTCCGGGCGCTGTTGCGCGGCGAAGAAGATGACGATGGCGCGACCGCTTGAGGTCAATTGGCCTCTGTCGAGGAGAGCATGAAGAAACCCGCAGATTCATTCCGCAAAGGCGTCGTGCAGATCGCCGAAGTCGCCAATGGCATCATGGACCCCGTGCTGTCGAAACGGGCGGGCATCAACACGGCGCTGCTCGGCTCCTGGGACGAGATCGCCGGTGATGACTTCGCCGATTGCACCCGCCCGGAAAAGATCACCTGGCCGCGGCGCGACGAGGGGCCGGATCGCGGCGGCTACCAGCCGGGCGTGCTGACGATTGCCTGCGAAGGCGCGCGCGCCCTGTTCCTCACCCATGCGCAGGGCGAACTGATTGCCCGCATCAACGGCTTTTTCGGCTTTCCGGCGGTGCGCCAGATCAGGATCGTGCAGAAGCCGGTCTCGCAAACCATCACCCGCAGGCGCAAACCGCAGCCCCTGCGCGGCGATGCGGCAAAACGTCTCGATGACATGATGAATGGCATCGAGAGCGAGGCGCTGCGCAAGGCGGTGGAGAGGCTTGGCACGGCGGTGTTGCAGAAAAAGCCGGGGCGCAGGACGATTTGATGTGACGGCGCCGTCCTTGACTGGTCACAATTCTTTGACAAGAAGAGTTCAAAACCCCGCTTGTGATGAACAGGCCGTCGCTATATCGGAATCAACGGACAATAGAGTCTATTACCAACAGGTGCTTTCATGCATTTTCCCGAACTGACCATTTCCCGTCGCAGCCTCCTCGGCGGCGTTGCTCTTGCCGCCCTTGCCACGGCCCTGCCGTTCGCCTTCGCGCCCGGTATCGCCGAAGCGCAGGAACTGCCTGAATCCACCGGTGATGTGGATATGGCTGCGGTGCTGAAGCCCGGCCCGCTGCCGGAAGCGGCGCTCGGCGATGCCAACGCACCCGTCAAGATCGTCGAATATATGTCGATGACCTGCCCGCATTGCGCCAACTTCCACAACAAGACCTTTGACGAGATCAAGAAGAAATATATCGATACCGGCAAGGTCTATTTCGTCATCCGCGAATTCCCGTTCGATCCGCGTGCGGCGGCCGCCTTCATGCTGGCGCGCTGCGCACCGGAAGGTCAGTATTTCCCCTTCGTTTCCATGCTGTTCAAGCAGCAGCAGAGCTGGGCCACGGCACAGGATGCCCGTGCAGCCCTGCTGCAATTGTCGAAAATGGCCGGTTTCTCACAGGAGTCTTTCGAGGCCTGCTTGACGAACCAGAAACTTCTGGATGATGTGAACGCAACCATGCAACGCGGTGCGACGGAATTCGGCGTCAACTCCACGCCGACTTTCATCATCAACGGCAAGAAATATGCGGGAGACATGTCGGTTGAAAACATGTCGGCTGTCATCGACAAGCTGCTCTGATCGCCGAACCCCAAGAGAAACGGGCGGCGGATACTTCCGTTCGCCCGTTTTTTATTGCCTGTCTTCCGGTCGGAGCATGACGGCATGAAGTTCAACAAGCTCCGCGTCGTCGGTTTCAAGTCCTTCGTCGAACCTTCCGAATTCATCATCGAGCCGGGTCTTACCGGCGTTGTCGGTCCGAATGGCTGCGGCAAGTCCAATCTGGTCGAAGCGCTGCGTTGGGTGATGGGCGAAAACTCCTACAAGAACATGCGCGCCTCCGGCATGGATGACGTCATCTTCTCCGGTTCCGGCAATCGACCGGCCCGCAATACCGCCGAAGTCGGCCTTTACCTCGACAATTCCGACCGCACCGCGCCCGCCGCCTTCAACGATGCCGATGAAATTCAGGTCACACGCCGCATCGAGCGCGAAAACGGTTCCGTCTACCGCATCAACGGCAAGGAGGCCCGCGCCAAGGATGTGCAGCTGCTGTTTGCGGACGCCTCCACCGGCGCGCGCTCGCCCTCCATGGTTGGGCAGGGGCGTATCGGCGAGCTCATTAATGCCAAGCCGCAGGCCCGCCGCCAGCTGCTGGAAGAGGCGGCCGGCATTTCCGGCCTGCATTCCCGCCGCCACGAGGCCGAGCTTCGCCTGCGCGCCGCCGAGACCAATCTGGAGCGGCTGGAAGACGTCACCGCCCAGCTGGAAAGCCAGATCGAAAGCCTGAAGCGTCAGGCCCGGCAGGCCAACCGTTTCAAGATGCTGTCAGCCGATATCCGCGCCCGCGAAGCTACCCTGCTGCACATCCGCTGGGTGGAGGCGAAGGAAGCCGAAGGCGAGGCGGAAAGCGCGCTCAATCAGGCCACCAACATCGTCGCCGAAAAAGCGCAGGCGCAGATGGAAGCGGCCAAGCAGCAGGGTATTGCCAGCCTGAAACTGCCGGAACTGCGCGAGGACGAGGCCCGCGTCGCCGCCGCCCTGCAACGCTTGCAGATCGCCCGCACCCAGCTGGACGACGAAGCGAACCGCCTGCTGCGCCGCCGTGATGAGCTGGCCCGCCGCCTGTCGCAGCTTGGCGAGGATATTATCCGCGAGGAACGGCTGGTCTCCGATAATGCCCAGATACTCGCACGGCTCGATGAGGAAGAGGCCGAGCTTCTGGAAATCCTCTCCGATTCCGGCCGCCATGCCGAAGAAATGCGCGAAGCCTTTGAAGCTGCGGCTATCAAGCTGGCGGAAAGCGAAGCCATCTTCACCGCGATCACCGCCGAACGGGCCGAGGCTGCCGCCGCCCGTCAGCAATTGGAGCGGGCGATCCGCGATCTTTCCGATCGCAAGCTGAGGCTGGAACGACAATCGCAGGAGGCATCCGCCGAGATCGATGCCATCGACGAAAAACTCTCCGGCCTTCCCGATCCTTCCGAACGGCGCGAAGCGGTCGAGGCGGCGGAGATCGCGGTCGAGGATGCCCTGATCGTGGTGGAGGAAGCCGAAGCCGCCGTCGCCGAGGCGCGTTCCGCCGAAGCGCTGGCGCGCGCGCCGCTGGAAACGGCGCGGAACCGGCTGAACGCGCTGGACACGGAAGCGCGCACCATCACCAAAATCCTTGCCTCCAGCGCCGCCGCCAATGGCAGTTTCACGCCGGTGGCGGAAGAAATGACGGTGGAGCGCGGTTTCGAGGCGGCATTGGGTGCCGCCCTCGGCGACGATCTCGAAAGCCCGCTCGATCCCGCCGCGCCCGCCTATTGGGCCGGTAATGGCGATGGCGCGGATGATCCCGCGTTGCCGCAGGGCGCGAAACCGCTTCTGGATTATGCGCAGGCGCCGGAAGCCCTGCGCCGCGCTTTGGCGCAGATCGGCGTCGTCGCCAACACTACGGAAGCCCTGCGCCTGCTGCCGCATCTGAAGGCCGGTCAGCGGCTGGTGACGCGCGAAGGCGCGCTGTTGCGCTGGGACGGTCACATCGCCAGTGCCGATGCGCCGGGTGCCGCAGCACTTCGCCTGTCGCAGAAGAACCGCCTCGCTGAAATCGAGACAGAACTGGATGAGGCCCGCTCCATTCTGGACGAGGCGGAAGACCAGCTTGCCGCGAAAACCGAAGATATCCGCAGCAGCGAATTGCGGCTCTCGGACGTGCGCGACCGAAGCCGGCTTGCGACCCGCCATCTTGCCGAGGCGCGCGAGGCGCTGACATCAGCCGAAAGGGCCTCGGGCGATCTGCTGCGCCGTCGCGATATCGTGTCCGAAGCACTGAACCAGATCGGCGCGCAGATCGACGAAATCGCCGTTCAGGAAGAAAACGCCCGCATCGAAATGGAAGATGCGCCCGATCTTTCCGTGCTGGATCTGCGGCTGCGCGAAAGCCAGCTTGAAGTCGCGACTGATCGCGGCCTTCTGGCGGAGGCCCGCGCCCGCCATGAGGGTGTGAGCCGCGAGGCGGAAAGTCGCCAGCGCAGAATTCAGGCAATCGGGCAGGAGCGCTCCACCTGGCAGTCGCGTGCGGCAAGTGCGGCCGATCACATCGCGACATTGCGCGAACGCGAGGAAGAGGCGCGCGAGGAAATCGCCGAGCTGGACATAGCGCCGGAGGAGTTCGACGAGAAACGCCGCAACCTCCTCAACGAATTGCAGAAGACCGAAGACGCCCGCCGCGGGGCCGCCGACCGGCTGGCCGAGGCGGAAAACCTGCAGCGCGCCGCCGACCGGGTGGCTGCAACCGCGCTTTCGGAACTGGCCGAGGCCCGGGAAAAGCGCGGCCGTGCCGAAGAACGGCTGGTCTCCGCCCGCGAAAAGCGCCAGGAAACCGAACACCGTATCCGCGAAACGCTGAATACCGAGCCGCATATGGCCTTCCGCCTGACCGGCCTTGGCCCGGACCAGCCAAAGCCGGATATTCGCGATGTCGAGCGCGATCTCGACCGGCTGAAGATCGAACGCGAGCGGCTTGGCGCGGTCAATCTGCGCGCCGAGGAAGAGCAGGCCGAGCTTTCCGCCAAGCTGGAGGCGTTGATCAAGGAGCGCGACGACATCATCGACGCCGTGCGCAAGCTGCGCGCCGGCATCCAGAATCTCAACCGCGAAGGCCGCGAACGGCTGATTGCGGCTTTCGATGTGGTCAATTCGCAGTTCCAGCGGCTGTTCACCCATCTCTTCGGCGGCGGCACGGCGGAATTGCAGTTGATCGAATCCGACGATCCGCTGGAAGCGGGGCTGGAAATCCTCGCCCGCCCACCGGGCAAGAAACCGCAGACCATGACGCTGCTGTCCGGCGGCGAGCAGGCGCTGACGGCCATGGCGCTGATCTTCGCGGTCTTCCTCACCAATCCCGCGCCCATCTGCGTGCTGGACGAGGTGGACGCGCCGCTCGACGACCACAATGTCGAGCGTTATTGCAACCTGATGGACGAGATGGTGGCCTCCACCGAAACCCGCTTCGTCATCATCACCCACAATCCCATCACCATGGCGCGCATGAACCGCCTCTTCGGCGTCACCATGGCCGAACAGGGCGTCTCGCAACTGGTGTCAGTAGATTTGCAGACCGCCGAGCAGCTTCGCGAAGCCGTCTGAGTTTCATTTCCAGGGCCGGCTCCCAGCTTTGTCCATCGCGAATTTATCTGGCCGCATCACCCATTCGGGTGGGCGACAATGCGCAGCGTTTTGCTATGTCTTCTTGAAAGGGATCAGGGTTCTTTCAGACCCCCCATCCGGTTTCCTGTACCGGATGGAATGCCTTGCGAGGCCGCTGCCGTGGCCTCGCAAGGCTTTCTTTTTTTCGGGTTCACAGGGTTGCGCGGCGGTTTGCATTGGCAATTGTGTCAGGGGAGTAAGCCTCTTTCCGTCATACCGGCCTTGAGCCGGTATCCAGCCAGCCCAAGTCCTTGGGCTGAAAGGACTCTTCCCGTCGCGCAGACGCGCGTCGACTGGATTCCGGCTCAAGGCCGGAATGACGGAAGGAGAGGACACTACGAATCCCGGTAAACGCCGAGCCTGCCATAACTGTCAATCGTGCAGTGCGGAGCGCTACCACCCACTCATACCGGCACCAGCCGCAGCCGCGTGCCCCATGGATCAATCGCCTCCACGACATTGTTCTCCATCTCCACCAGCACATAACCGGCCGCTCGCAGCCGCGTTTTCTGCGCTTCAAGGTCGGTGGGATTTTTGACGGCGAGTGAGAACCAGTCGAGGCCGGTTTCCATGGCGTTGCGTTCCTTCGCGCCACGGCTGTTCCATGTATTCACCGCCAGATGATGATGATACCTGCCGGAGGAGAGAAACGAGGCATCGGAGCGCGCGTCCTGCGTCGGCTGCAGGCCAACGGCCGTTTCGTAAAACGCCCGGGCTCCAGCAATCTCGCCGACCCGTAGGTGAACATGCCCGATGCGCATTCCCGACGGGGCAGCCTCATAATCGCTTTTTTTGGTATCGGTCAGTGTCACGAGATCATCGATATCGAGCGGTTCGGTGCCCATTTTCACAACGTTCCCGCTCCAGACCCATGCGTCCTTCGGCCGGTCGCTGTAAACCTCGATGCCGTTGCCCTCGGGATCGTTGAGATAGATCGCCTCGCTGACATTGTGATCGGCAAAACCGGAAAGCGGCACCTGCCTGAGCGCCGCATGCACCAGCCAGCGCGCCAGATCCTTGCGGCTCGGCATCAGATAGGCGATGTGAAACAGGCCGGCGGAGGTGGGACTTTCGTAATCCGCGGCCGGCTTGTGGACGAGATCAAGCAGCGGGACGGTGCCGACGCCGAGCGTCATGCCGCGCGATGTGCGTTCCACTTCGTTCAGCCCCAGCACGGAACGGTAATAATCTATCATCGGATCGAGTTCGCGGACCCGAAGCGCCGCCTGGCCGATATGCATGGGGGTTGTCAGCGCAAAAGGAAGGGCGGCGCCCGCATTTGCCAAGGGCGGCGAGCCGCCTTCTGCTCTGAGCGCGCCGGCAAGGGCTGTGGCGGCGCAAGAAATTCCGGCAAATTTCAACGTATGGCGGCGAGTAAATTGCATGAATAATCTCTTTTTGGGCGATATGGATGGCTTAGGGAACACTCCGTTTCTCCGCACTACACGAATGCGTCAGCAACGCTGTTATTTTGCTTTTGCGGCAATTCTGGCGCGCAATTCGCCGCAATTATGCTGCACTGCGATGTAAACTGCACGTTGCGGCGTTTCCAACATGCTGCCAATGCTGTAGATGATAGAAAAATGACAACGCTTCTGGGTGGAGAGCGTGGAATGAAAAAGTGGGTTTATACCTTCGGCAACGGTGCTGCCGAAGGCAGGGCAGGTGACATTGCGATATTGGGCGGCAAGGGCGCGAACCTTGCCGAAATGGCAAGTCTCGGCCTTCCCGTTCCCCCCGGCCTCACCATCATAACCGATGCCTGCGCCCTTTATCACAAGAATGGCCGCGATCTTCCCGAAGAGCTGAAGCTGCAGGTCATGGCTGGCCTGCACGGCATGGAAACCGTGACCGGCAAGACCTTCGGCGGCAGCCACTCGCCGCTGCTTCTGTCGGTCCGATCAGGCGCACGCGCCTCCATGCCCGGCATGATGGACACGGTTTTGAACCTCGGCCTCAATGACCGCACCGTGGAAGCGCTGGGCCATGATGCGGGCGACGCGCGTTTTGCCTGGGACAGCTACCGCCGCTTCATCCAGATGTATGCCGATGTCGTCATGGGCCTCGACCACGAATTGTTCGAGGAAATTCTCGAGGACGAGAAAGGCCGCCTCGGCCACGAATACGATACCGATATGTCGGCGGTCGAATGGCAGCATGTCGTTTCGCTTTATAAAAAGCTGATCGAGGATGAGCTGGACGAAGCCTTCCCGCAGGACTGTCACGTGCAGCTCTGGGGTGCCATCGGCGCGGTCTTCGCCAGCTGGACCAATCATCGCGCCGTGACTTACCGGCACCTGCACAATATTCCGGGGGATTGGGGCACGGCCGTCAACGTTCAGGCCATGGTCTTCGGCAATCTCGGCTCGTCCTCGGCAACCGGCGTCGCCTTTACCCGCAACCCCTCGACAGGTGAGGCGGAGCTTTACGGCGAATTCCTCGTCAATGCTCAAGGCGAAGATGTGGTTGCGGGCATCCGCACGCCGCAATCCATCACCGAGGCCGCGCGTCTTGTCTCCGGCTCCGACAAGCCTTCCATGGAAAAGCTGATGCCGGAGGCGTTCAGTGAATTCCTGGCGATCTGCAGGCGGTTGGAAAACCACTATCGCGACATGCAGGATCTGGAATTCACCATCGAGCGCGGCAAGCTCTGGATGCTCCAGACCCGCTCCGGCAAGCGCACCACCCGCGCCGCCATGAAGATCGCCGTCGATATGGTCGAGGAAAGGCTGATTTCCAGGGAGGAAGCCGTCTGCCGTATCGAGCCGTCCTCGCTGGACCAGCTGCTGCACCCGACCATCGATCCCGGCATTTCCCGCCCCATCATCGGCTCCGGCCTGCCGGCCTCTCCGGGGGCGGCAACCGGCGAAATCGTCTTCACCTCGGAAGAGGCGGTCGCCGCCGAAGCGGAAGGGCGACGCGTCATTCTGGTGCGCATCGAAACCAGCCCGGAAGATATTCACGGCATGCATGCCGCCGAAGGCATTCTGACGACGCGCGGCGGCATGACCAGCCACGCCGCCGTGGTGGCACGCGGCATGGGCATTCCCTGCGTCACTGGCGCCGGCTCCATGCGGGTCGACATGCGCAACAAGGTTCTGATCGGCGTCGGCTGTATGCTCAAACGCGGCGACGTCATCACCATCGACGGTTCCTCCGGCCGGGTGCTGAAGGGCGAAGTGCCGATGACGCAGCCGGAACTCTCGGGCGATTTCGGCAAGCTGATGGAATGGGCCGACGGGCTGCGCCGCATGACGGTGCGCACAAACGCCGATACACCGGCCGATGCGCGTGCCGCCCGTGCCTTTGGCGCCGAGGGCATCGGTCTCTGCCGCACCGAGCATATGTTCTTCGAGGGCGACCGCATCCATGTGATGCGTGAGATGATCCTCGCCGAAAGCGAAAAGGGCAGGCGGGCAGCGCTAGATGAGCTTCTGCCCATGCAGCGCTCGGATTTCACCGAACTTTTCCAGATCATGCATGGCCTGCCGGTAACGATCCGCCTGCTCGATCCGCCGCTGCACGAATTCCTGCCGAAGACCGATGGCGAGATTGTCGAGGTGGCGGCCGCCATGGGCATGCCGCAGACGGTGTTCCGCCAGCGGCTGGATGCGCTGCACGAATTCAACCCCATGCTCGGCCATCGCGGCTGCCGTCTCGCCATTTCCTATCCGGAAATTGCCGAAATGCAGGCGCGCGCCATTTTCGAAGCGGCGGTGGCCGCAGCACGTATCACCGGTGCGCCGGTCGTGCCCGAAATCATGGTGCCGCTGGTCGGACTGCGCGCGGAACTGGATTACGTTACCGCGGTCATCGACGGCGTCGCCGCAGCGGTGGCGCAGGAAACCGGCATGGAGATCGAATATCTGACCGGCACCATGATCGAACTGCCGCGCGCCGCCCTGCGCGCCCATGTGATCGCGGAAGCGGCGGAATTTTTCTCCTTCGGCACCAACGATTTGACGCAGACCACCTTCGGCATTTCCCGCGACGATGCGGCGCGTTTCATCAATACCTATCAGCGCAAGGGCATCATCGAGCGCGACCCGTTCATCTCGCTCGATTTCGACGGCGTGGGGGAATTGATCCGCATCGCCGCCGAACGCGGCCGCCAGACGCGGCCGGAGCTGAAGCTCGGCATCTGCGGCGAACATGGCGGCGATCCGGCCTCGATCCATTTCTGCGAGGATGCCGATCTCGACTACGTGTCCTGCTCGCCCTTCCGCGTGCCCATCGCCCGCCTGGCCGCGGCTCAGGCAACGCTGGCGGCGAAGAGGGATGAGGGCAAGGTGGCGAGCAATGTCGCCTTCATTCCCGTCAGGGGTTCTGTCGGACGATGATCTGACGTTCGACCACCACCGGCCGATAGAACATGTCGCGGTTCATCTGCGCCTGCCAGGCGCGGTTGTCGGCGCGGCGGTCCATTTCCAGATCGAGAAGGCAACCGGCCATCGGGTCCGTGCCGGGGCGGAAACCATAACCCCGGCATGTCGCCTCATCCCGCGCCCGGCGCTCTTCCGGCGTCAGCGTCTGGCAGGCGGTGAGCGCCAGCATGGCGGCAAGCGCACCGAAGACGATGGAAACGCGCATTTTGTTTCTCCCTTGAACATGACAGCCGTACGGCACTTTATTGCCGCGATTGATACGCCTGTTTTCATGTGGGGAAAAGCCGCGTTGGGGCGGAAAGTTGCATTGGAAAGCTGGCGGCCGCAGAACTGCGACCGCCCTTCATATGAACGGACGTCAGGCCGCCGCAACCTCCCGGTCGTCGAGCGCGTCGATGTCCTTGGCGTTGTTATAGACGGCCTCATCGAGAATGCCCTCGCGCTTGGCGACGATGGTGGGTACCAGCGCCTGGCCGGCGACGTTGACCGCCGTGCGGCCCATGTCGAGGATCGGGTCGATGGCGAGCAGCAGGCCCACACCTTCAAGCGGCAGGCCGAGCGTGGAGAGCGTCAGTGTCAGCATCACCACCGCGCCCGTGAGGCCGGCCGTTGCGGCGGAGCCGAGCACGGAGACGAAAACGATCAGCACATATTCCTGGATGCCGAGCGGCACCTGGAAGAACTGCGCGATGAAGATCGCCGAAATCGCCGGATAGATGGCGGCGCAGCCGTCCATCTTGGTGGTGGCGCCGAGCGGCACGGAGAAGGCGGCATATTCACGCGGCACGCCAAGGCTCTTTTCCGTCACGGTTTCGGTGACGGGCAGCGTGCCGATGGAGGAACGCGACACGAAGGCGAGCTGGATGGCTGGCCATGCGCCCGCAAAGAAGCGCGACGGCTTCAGGCCATGGGCGAGAAGCAGCGCCGGATAGACCACGAAAAGCACCAGCGCCAGACCGATATAAACGGCTGCCGCATACCAGCCGAGCTGCGACAGCGTCGTCCAGCCATATTGGTCAACCGCGCGGCCGAGCAGGCCGATGGTGCCGATGGGGGTGAGGCGAATGACCCACCACAGGATTTTCCGCACGATGGCGAGCAGCGACTGGTTGAAGGCGAGGAACGGCTCTGCCGCCTTGCCCGCTTTCAGTGCCGCGACGCCGAAAGCGATCGAGACGACGAGCAGCTGCAGCACGTTGAAGTTCAACGAGGTGCTGGCCGCGCCATTATTGAGCTTGGTAGACGCTTCGAGGCCGAAGACATTGGCCGGCACAAGGCCCTTCAGGAAATCCAGCCAGGAACCGGTGGAAGAAGGTGCCGCCGCTGCCGTATTGGCAATCGCCGTGTTGACACCCGGCTGAATGACGAGGCCGAGCACGATGCCGATGACGACGGCGATCAGTGCGGTGATGGCGAACCAGAGAAGTGTCTGCCAGACGAGCTTCGCCGCATTGGAGAGGTTCTTGAGATTGGCGATGGAGGCAACGATGGCCGTGAAGATCAGCGGCGGAACCAGCGCGCGCAAAAGCTGCACGAAAATGCTGCCGATGGTCTGCAGCGTCACCGAAAGCCAGTTGGGGCTGCCGGCGGCATCCGGACCGATGTTGCGCGCAACGAGGCCGAGCAGCAGGCCGATGACCATGGCGATCAGAACCTGAAAGCCGAAATTGCGATAAAAGGGTTTAGGCCCGGAAGACCGGGCGGGCGTCGTTGCCTGTGACATGGCGTGTCTCTTTTTTATGCAAGAAAGCGAGAATGATGCACGTTTTACACGCATTCTCGAAGGAAGTGACGCAGAATACGCCGATTTCCTCAGCAATTAAGGGATGAGCTTGCGTATTTGTTACGCTACCGATGCATTATTCTCTTAAATTGGGGGAAAGCGGAAAAATATTCCGATCATCGTCGCCTTTGACGTCGGAGGCCTGGTGCCTATGGTTCGGCGGTGTCGTGCGTCATGGTCCGTCACCCCAACCTGATCAGCGGTCCAGCGCGATCAGGTCCTTGATCGCAAAGCTTCACTCCTCACGGCGCAGGCGCGCCGTGGTTGGATGCCGGATCATCCTCGGGCTTGTTCCGGGGACCGGCATGACGGATGGGTTTGCATGCTTTAGCGCAGGGATCGCCTCCTCCTTTGTTTTCCTCGCCGCAAATCCGGTCTATGACATCATATGCAGGTGATTCCCTTGCCAGATTTCGGGTGCAGCGTTTTTACGCCAATGCGATCTTACGGATATCCGCTTCCATGACTGTGCGTTTCGTCCGCCCTTTTTCAGTTGCAGCCTATCTTTCCCGCTATCTTGGTCTTGCGGCGCTTGTGCTTTTTCTCATCGCTGGCGGCATTCACCGTTTCGGGCCGTTGACGACGCCGGATCTTGTCGGGCTGCTTATGATCGCCGCTGGCATCGCGCTCGTGGCCGTGCTTCTGGCGCTGATCGGCCTTGAACGACTATGGACAAAAGGCGCGCGCGGTGGCCTTTCGGCGCTGGCGGCGCTGCTTCTCGCGGCCCCGCCGCTCGGCGTCGTCGGTTATGGCGCATTTCTTTACTGGCAGCAGCCGAAGATTTACGACATCTCCACCGATCTCTCCGATGTGCCGGAATGGTTGGTGACGCCCGCGGCCAATCAGCAATGGCTGATACGGCCCGCAACCATTGCCAGGCAAGACCGCGACGCGCAGGCCGAGGCCTATGCCAGCCTCGCCGGACGCCGTTATGAAGGTGCGATAGACCGCATCTATGCCGCCGCCAAAAAAATGGCGGCAGCCCAGAATATTCGTATCGCCCATACCAGGGGCGTTATCGGCGCGGTCGAAGCCCCTTCGGCCGGCGTTCCCGAACAGGACAAGACGCCGCCCGCCGAAGAAGGTCCGGTGGAGGATTTGCCATCCATCGTGCCGGTGCCCATGGCCCGCCCGGCAGAAGCGCCACAGCCCACCTTCTTTAATGGCAGCGGTGTGGTGCTGATGCAGGGCGAAACCCGCACGCGTATCTGGGGCCTGCGTTTCGATATTCTCATCCGCCTCAAGGAAGAGGCGGAAACCACCATCGTCGACGTCCGCGTCGCCTCCCGCTATGGCCCGCATGATCTCGGAATGGGGGCTGCGATTGCCGAAGCCTATCTCGATGCTCTGGATGCGGAAATGCAGGGGTTGAACGACAATTGATGTGTCGCTGACGCTACGCTCTCGATGAGAAACGAGAGTGTGCCGCCTGTTTCTTCTGAGGGGGAGAAGGTGGCCCGAAGGGCCGGAGGAGGGGGCACCCTCTCCGAATTTCGGGAGCCTTGCCCCCTCATCCCGCTGCCGCGGACTTCTCCCCCTCGGGGAGAAGAAACAAGTGGTATCCGCTCGATCCAATAAAGGAATAGAGTGAGAGGCGAGGTCACAACGCGCCCTGAAATGTCACGTGCCAGAAATATCCGCTATGCCGGGAAATATTCCCCCAGCAGCGATGGCGCACCATCCGTCCGCACCTCACCCTTTTCGATCAGGTCTTCGATATGCGCCAGAACGGAAAGGGCCGCCGCCCCATGCAGGCGCTTGTCGGTGCTGGCATAGATGACCTTCACCATATCGGCGATCCGCCGGTCGCCATCTTTGATGCGCTTCAAAACCGCCTTTTCCCGCATGCGCCGATGGGCGCGCAAGCCCCGCATGAAGGCGGCGGGATCGGTGACCGGGCCGCCATGGCCGGGCAGGAACAGCCGGTCGTCACGGGTGAGCAGCCGTTCCAGTGAGGCCATGTAATCGCTCATCGCCCCATCCGGCGGCGCGACGATGGTGGTGGCCCAGGCCATCACATGATCGGCGGAAAAGACGACGCCGCTGCCATCAAGCGCGAAGGCGGCGTGGTTGGCGGTGTGTCCCGGCGTATGCAGCGCGGTAAGCTGCCAGCCGTCGCCTGAAAGGCTCTGCCCGTCGCCAAGCGCGATATCGGGCGCAAAAGCGGTATCGGAGCTTTCGGCAAAGGGATTGGTCTCCCCCACATGCAGTGGCCGGGCGGCCCGGTGCGGGCCTTCCGCCACCGTCAGCGCCCCGGTCGCCTCCTTCAGCCGCCGGGCAAGCGGCGAGTGATCGCGATGGGTGTGGCTGACGAAGATATGGGTGACCTCGCGGCCATCAAGCGCCGCCATCAGCGCCTGAAAATGCGCCTCATCCTCCGGGCCGGGATCGATGACGGCGACGGAACGGTCACCGACAATATAGGAGTTGGTGCCATGGAAGGTGAAGGCGGAGGGATTGTTGACGGTGATGCGCTGAATGAGCGGGGCGACGGGAACCGCCTCGCCATAGGCCGGCTGGAAATCGAGATCGAATGCCGGGTCCGCCATCGAGACCTCCTGAAAAATGCCATGCCACCCAGAGCCACGGCCTCAGCCGCGCCATCGCCAAGCCCTAACATGCCATGTCAGGCACGGCATCCAAAAAGCTTGGATTTTGTGAAAAAATAAGTCGCCGGGTCATTGCCGGGCCGGGCAGGCTTTGCTAATCAGGCCCGGTTCAGGCAGCGGCGTTTCACCCTCGCTGCCCTGTTGGGGCGTCGCCAAGCGGTAAGGCACCGGTTTTTGGTACCGGCATTCCCAGGTTCGAATCCTGGCGCCCCAGCCATCTATTTCGAAGTCAGAACAACGCTCGCAGGTCGCGCCGACCATCGATCACGCGAACGATTTCCACGGAATATATTTCGCCGCCATCGGTATCCGGCACGGTTTCGTAGAGAATGATATAAGGTGCTTCGACGAGCATACGGGCGGACGGAAAAATTTCCGGGTGGCGCTCGCCGAGGCGAGGATGGTCGACCAAGCGCTCCGCTTTGGCGCGGAACCGAGCGAAATATCGCTCTGCGGCAAGAGGCTGTGATTTGCCAATATCGATGTAGATTTTCTTCACATCGCTGCGCGCGCGGGGCGTCCAGACAAGCTTAGTGGTCACGATTTTTCAACGAGGCCAGTTCTGCACGTGCTTCATTGAGCGCCTCGTCGAAATCCACCTCGGTTGAACCGCCACTGGCTTTGCCCTCAGCCCACAATGCACGCAGCTTGGCGATGTCGTCGCGTCGTTGAACCCATTTTGCCGACCAGTCTCGCATCGCTTCGCGGATGACTTCGCTGCTGCTGGCATAAGCGCCGCTTTCCACAGCATCACGCAAGATTTCGGCGTGCTGGGGCGTCATCGAGACGCTGATCTTTTCAACGTTGGCCATGTCATTTCTCCGTGGATATTGGTAGGAATTATTACCACCAATTGGTTTTTGGCGCGAGATATTTTTCCGACGCCCTGGTGGCAATGCACCGGAGGATGCCGGTGCGGGTGGAGAAGTCACCTCCAACAAAAAACGCCGCGCATCCAGAGACACGCGGCGTCCAATCCTAAATCGCAGCCAAGCCTTAAAGCGCGATATCCGGCACCTTCTTCACCGGCGCGCCCGCAGGCGTCGCACCGGCACCCTTCAGCGCCTCAAGGTCGATCTGCGGCGGGGTGGGCAGCTGCAGGTGTTCGGCGGTGTAGGCCCATTCCTGCTGCACCTTTTCCGGGTCGTCATTGAGCTTCGTACCGTAGCTCGGCACGATCTGGCGGATCTTGGCCTGCCATTCAGGCGTCGCCACCTTGTCCTTGAAGACCTTTTCCAGAACGCTGAGCATGATCGGCGCGGCCGTGGAGGCGCCCGGTGAAGCGCCGAGCAGGCCGGCGATGCTGCCGTCCTTGGCGGCGACGACTTCGGTGCCGAGCCGCAGAACGCCGCCCTTTTCGTCGTCGCGCTTGATGATCTGCACGCGCTGGCCGGCCTGCCACAGGCGCCATTCGCCCTGCTTGGCATTCGGGAAATATTCCTTCAGCGCGGCAAAACGGTCGTCATCCGACATCATCAGCTGGCCGGCAAGATATTCCACCAGCGGATATTCATCGATGCCCACCCGCACCATCGGCCAGGCATTGCTGGTCGTCACGGAGGAGACGAGATCGAAATAGGAGCCTTCCTTCAGGAACTTGGTGGAGAAGGTGGCGAAAGGTCCGAACAGGATGACACGCTTGCCGCCCAGCACGCGGGTATCGAGATGGGGAACCGACATGGGCGGCGAGCCGACCGAGGCCTTGCCATAGGCTTTGGCCAGATGCTGCATCGTCACATCGGGGTTCTCGTTGATGAGGAACGAGCCGCCCACCGGGAAGCCGGCATAATCGTCGGCTTCCGGAATGCCGGACATCTGCAACAGATGCAGCGCGCCGCCGCCGGCGCCGATGAACACGAATTTCGCATCCACCACCTGCTCGGCATCGGTCTTGGTGTTGGCATAGGTCACGCGCCAGCTGCCATCGGCATTGCGCTGGATGTCGGAAACCTCGCTATTGACCTGCAGGTCGAAATTCTGGTCGCCCTGCAGATGCGATACGAACTGCCGGGTGATTTCGCCGAATTCCATGTCGGTGCCGAGCGGCGACCATGTCGCGCCGATCTTCTGGGAAGGATCGCGGCCTTCCATCATCAGCGGCACCCACTTCTTGATCTGCTCGGGATCGGTGGAGAATTCCATGCCGGCGAAAAGCGGGCTGGCTTTGAGCGCCTGATAGCGCTTTTCCAGATAGGCGACGTTTTCATCACCCCAGACGAAGCTCATATGCGGCGTGTGGTTGATGAAGGAGCGCGGGTTCTTCAAAACGCCGTTACGCACCTGCCAGGCCCAGAACTGACGGGAAATCTGGAAGGATTCGTTGATGTTGACGGCCTGGCTGATCTTGATGTTGCCGTTGTCGTCTTCCGGCGTGTAGTTGAGTTCGGCAAGCGCCGAGTGGCCGGTGCCGGCATTGTTCCAGCCGTTCGAGCTTTCAAGCGCCACGCCATCCAGCCGCTCCAGCATCTGCATCGACCAGGTGGGTTCGAGTTCACGCAGCCACACACCGAGCGTCGCGCTCATGATGCCGCCGCCGATCAGAAGCACGTCGACCTTCTTGGCAGCCGTATTGGCGAGAAGCGGGGAAGAGGGCAGCGCCGCTGCGGCAATCCCGGCGAGCGCACCGCCCAGAACCTGTCGGCGGTTCATCGGAAGTGCGTGGGAAAGGGTGGTTTCCTGGGAAAGATCAGTGAGCTGGGATTTGTCTTGATCGATGGGAGTCACGGCCATACCTGATTCTTGTTTTGTGTTAAAAACATTCCTCCCGAACGCCCCGTTATAGCAAAGCGCAGACCCGCACAACCCGGACTCATTCACTCCAGTTCAAGCGTTTTTGCAGGGGTTTTGCCGGGACATAAGGTCGCAACGGCGAATTTCACGGCTTTGCCGATCGTCATTTTTTAGGGTTGCGAAGATTAGGCGCGGCTTTCAAACGGTTGAAAAGGGTCTGCGCGCCGGATGTCGCGAAAAGCTGGGTTATCCACCCTTTGTCAGACGGCGGCGACCGAGCGGTGCCGCGATAGGCGAAAATTTTTTCAGAAAAATGACAATAGTCCCCAAAAAGTGAAAGGCCCGCCGGTTCGGGCGGGCCCTGTTTTTTGTCTTCGGGCTGAAAACTCAGTTTGCGGCGAGGAATTCCGCGCAGTAGCTCGGACCGTTGACGCCGGGACGGTCGGAGACCGTGCGCACGGAGGTGATCTTGTAGTCGCTGGAAACGACGAGCTGCACCGTGCAGGAGAGCGAGGCGGTGCGGGCAGGCGAGATCTGGCGACCCTTCTTGCCGTCCTTGCCCTCTTCGAACTTGGCCGGAATGGTGGCCTTCTTGTAGCCGCCGCGCCAATTATAGACGGTCGAGCTGCCTGTCTCCGTGTCGCTCAGCGGCGGGCCGAATTTTGCGAAGAAAATACCTGCCGACTGACCGACCCACCGCGTTTCCACGGGGCTCTTCTGGGTGAAGGAAGGGGTGGAGCCGCCCGTGGAAGTGGTGCAGGCCGAGAGCGCAATGGCAAACGCTGCAAGCGTTACGCTGGGAAATAGCATGGTGAAATGTCCTTTGTGCCGTGTCCGGCTTCCCGCCGGTCATTCCGTTCCCCTAGCAGATTTGACGGCGACGGGCAGGGGAGCTGTGCCGCCTGACGAAAATTTCCTGCCACAATTGCTTTTTTGTAACGTTTTCCAGCATGCTGTCCCGCGCAACAGGCGCTTGGCCGCCGCCCTTCGCCGCACCGTGAAAACTTGTCATAAAAAATGCAAGATGCCGCTTGTCGAACGCCGGAGGCTGGTCTATAGAAGCGCCGCTGGTCACGGAGTGTAGCGCAGTCTGGTAGCGCACCACGTTCGGGACGTGGGGGTCGGAGGTTCGAATCCTCTCACTCCGACCAGCTTAAGCCCTGTCCCGACGGCTTCTTCTTCACAATCTCAGCAGTTCCCGGCTTCGGCAACAAAGAGCCGTTGCATTCTTCGCCATTCGCGGCGGCAAAACTGTCACCACATCTTCACAATTTCTGGTTTATCGACATCACGCGATGCTGACGCGACACGGCGCGGGGCCTGAGAGAATTTTTGCTATTCTCTTCTATTGAATATTTCCAGATTCAGAATATAAATCGCAATTAATATTGTAAGGTTTGAGTATACATCTCCAACTTGAGGGAGAGTATCGGCTTTTTTGCCGTTTTTTTTTGATTTTTAAGCCGTCGTTCTAATATGCATTATTTTTTATCATACTATTTTTGAGGATTAGAGATGAATCCATTGGTTGCCATTGCCATTGCACTGGTCCCGGACCTGGTTCGATTGATTGCGGGAGACAAGGCCGGAGCCTTTTCGGAGAAAGTAGCCGCTGTGGTTAAAGAGAAGACCGAGACCGATGACGGCGGGGCGGCACAAGCCAGGGTTGACGCTGATCCGCAGGTGAGAGCGCAATTGCAGAAGGCGCTTGTGGACGCCGCCTTGAACGAGACAAAAGAGCAAAATCGCGCCGAGGAAGCAAAACGCGAAATCGAGTTTGAGGCGCTGAAAGAACAATTCGCTGAGGCGGGCCGCGAGCGCGAAGACGCGATGATACGGTTCCGCGAGGAATTGCAAAGCATCCAGAACGCCCGAAGCTTCTATGCCGATCTTGCAAAGTCCGGCAATCCGGCGGCCTGGATCAATCCCTTGCTGTCGGTCGTCATCACGCTTGGATTTTTAGCGCTTGTCTATCTGCTGCTTTACGCTCCGGCGCAGGATGTCGAAAAGAATCAAGTCTTCAATATCGCTCTCGGTGCCCTGGCCACCGCTTTCGCGACCGTCATCGGGTTTCACTTCGGTTCTTCTTCGGGGTCGAAGCAGAAGGACAATGTCAATGCGGCGATAATGGCCGAACAGGTCGCGAAGCTGGAGGAACAGCAAGGCGGGCCTGTTTCAAGAGATAAAGCGCGCGCTGGCGAAATAGCCGATAGCCGTTCCGAAACCACCAAATCCACGGGGTCCGGCTCCGGTGATCTTTTCAACCAGAAAGCCCCTGGAATCATGACGGATCTGATGAAGGATGTCGGCATCACCGATTTTCAGGCGGGCGGCATCCTGGGCAATATCGGGCATGAATGTGCCGGCTTCAAGCATTTTCAGGAGATCGGTGTAAAGCCGCCAAAGGGCGGCTGGGGGTGGTGCCAGTGGACCGGCGTTCGCCGTACCGCCTTTATGCAATGGATCGCGCAGCGGGGATACGCCCCCGAATCCGACGAGGCCAATTACGGTTTTCTTGTCTATGAATTGAATGGCAGCGAGCAAAGCGCTCTGGCGCATCTCAAAAAGACGGGCAGTCTGGAAGAGGCGACAAAAAGCTTCATGGAAAAGTTCGAACGGCCCGGCGCTCCCCACCTCAATAGCCGTCTTGCTTGGGCAAAACGCGCAATGAAAGCTTTCGGGGAGGGCGTATAGATGCCTGGTTTTGTCACTGGCGTGGATATTTTCTTCAAGATCGCGCTCGCGGCGATCGCCGCTTATGTCAGCTATCAGTTCGGCGCCTTCAAACAGCAGAACGATGATATCAAGCTCGTGGTCGATCTGGCCTTTGCCAGGGAGGACCGCACTGCAGTTGCAGGTGTCACCCTCGCATCGCATTATTTTGCGCAGAAACGTATCCCCAAGGAATTTTACGACTCGGTAATGACCTCCGTCGGTAAAGACGGCAACAAGACTCTCGTCCTGGCGGCCACAAGCAGCGCCAATGAGATCGTGCAAAACAATCCTGAAGTCGCCCAGCAGGTGGTAACCGCTTCGAACGCGCTTCCCGCCCGCGTATTTTTTCAGATCAGCCGGGAGGTGGATCGGGCAAAGGCCAGGGCGATAGAGGAGATGCTGGAGGCACGGGCCGTATCACCAAGCCCGCAGGCCGTTTTTGTGCCCGGCATCGAGTTTGTGAACACGCCGATGCGCCAAACCGAGGTCAGGTGTTTCAGGAAGGAAGAATGTGACACTCTGGGTGCGGGACTGGTCGAGTTTCTGAAAGAAAATGCCGTGCCAGCCAAATTGAACGACATGAGCGACACTTACGGAAAGTCCAAGAAGATTCTTCCCAATACTTTTGAAGTGTGGTTCTCCCCGCTCTCTTAAGGTCGTGCGAGGGTCCTTCAGTTCAAGTCGAAGAGCTGATGCATTTAGCCCTATATCATGATTGAAGCCCGATGTTTGTTTGCGCACAAGCATTGGGCTTTCATGCCGCCGACCTGAAATCCTCCCTTTGTGAAAGGGAACGCAACGGCTCTTCGGCCGTTATCCATTCACAACACATGGAGGATAACATGCTTAAGGGTATTGCACTGTGGGCTATGGGCGTTCCGATCTTCGTGATCATTCTGCTTTATATGTTCGTGTTTTAAGCGGTAACTGACCAAAGGTTCCGCAACAAAAAAGGCGACCGCATTGCGGTCGCCTTTTTCTGTTCATGCCGACATTCTCAGTCCAGATCGCCGATCAGCCGTGAGGCCGTTGCATTATCCGTACGGCGGATGTCGATTTCGTCGCGGTGCTTGGCCAGCAGTTCGCTCGCCAGAAGCTTCTCAGCGAGATGGGCGGGCAGGGACAGGATGACCCGGTCACCCGCTTCTTCCGTCGCGCCAACGCTGCGCTTGCCGGTGATCATGCCGCCCGCAACCGTGTTGTTGGTGTCGGGGTCGATCAGGATGAAGGAGCCGGTCGCCCGGTTCTGCTCATAGGCGTCGAAGATCGCCGTCTCGTCGAAGGAGAGCCGTACCTTGCCGATGGCGTTCATGGAGAGCGACGTTTCATGCGCCTGCCATTCACCTTCTTTCAGGTTCAGCTGGCTCATGGGCTGCACGCTGACGCGCTGGCGGCGGCTGCCGCTTTTCAGCCAGTAGCGCTTGCCTGCCTCGATGCCGCCCGGCTGCAAGGCCACGATCTGGGCGTCGAAGGCAAGCCCTGTCTGCGGCTGCGCCTCGATGGAGACGATCATGTCGCCGCGCGACACGTCCACCTGACGATCAAGGACGAGCGTAACCGCATCACCCGCGACAGCCGCATTGCGCACCAGATCGAAAGTGACGATCTGCTTGACGTTCGCGACCATGCCGGATGGCAGGATGACGACGCTGTCGCCCGGCTTCACCGAACCGCCGGCAACCGTGCCCTGATAACCACGGAAGCTTTCACCCGGACGCGAGACGCGCTGCACCGGCAGACGGAAGCCGCCGGATTGCGCGGAACGCACCGTGGCAAGCTCCAGCGTCTCCACCAGCGTCGGGCCTTCATACCAGGGCATGGAGGCCTTGCCTGACAGCACGACGTTTTCACCCTTCAGCGCCGACATCGGAATGGCGGTGATCTGCTTGATGCCGAGATTGGAGGCGAAATCGCGGAATTCATGGGCGATCAGCTCGAAACCGGCCTTGTCGTAATTGGTCAGGTCGATCTTGTTGACGGCCAGCACGAATTGCCGGATGCCCATCAGCGCCGCGATGGTGGCGTGGCGGCGGGTCTGTTCGAGAATGCCGGTGCGTGCATCGACGAGCAGCACGGCGAGATCGGCGGTAGAAGCGCCGGTCGCCATGTTGCGGGTATATTGCTCATGGCCGGGCGTGTCGGCCACGATGAAGGCGCGCCGGTCGGTGGCGAAATAACGATAGGCGACATCGATGGTGATACCCTGCTCGCGCTCCGCCTGAAGACCGTCGAGCAGCAGCGCGAAATCGGGCAGGCCGAGATCGTTCTGCTTGCCGCTGTCACGGTGCAGGGTGGCGGCCTGATCTTCCTTGACGGCCTTGGTATCCCAGAGAAGACGGCCGATCAGGGTCGACTTGCCATCATCCACGCTGCCGCAGGTGATGAGACGCAGCGGGCGCGTATCGCGCGCCGCCTTCGAATGTTCGGCAAAGGGCAGAATGGTGGCGGAAGAGGAGGAGGTGTTGGCGGCGGCAGTGCTCATCAGAAATACCCCTCGCGCTTCTTCTTCTCCATGGAGCCGGACTGGTCGCGGTCAATCGCGCGGCCCTGCCGTTCGGAAACGGTGGCGATTTCGAGTTCGGCGATGACTTCCTGAAGCGTCGCCGCCTCGGAGCGGATAGCGCCGGTCAGCGGGAAGCAGCCGAGCGTGCGGAAGCGGATCGAGCCATGCTTGATCTCTTCGCCGGGCAGCAGTTCCAGACGCTCGTCTTCGGCAAGGATCATCATGCCGTCGCGCTCGATGTAAGGGCGCTCGGCGGCGTAATAGAGCGGCACCAGCGGAATGTTTTCCGCCTCGATGTAACGCCAGATGTCGACCTCGGTCCAGTTGGAGAGCGGGAAGGCGCGCACGCTTTCGCCCTTGCGGACCATGCCGTTATAGATATTCCACAGTTCCGGGCGCTGGTTGCGCGGGTCCCATTTGTGGTCAGGCGTGCGGAAAGAATAGATGCGCTCCTTGGCGCGGCTCGCCTCCTCGTCGCGGCGCGCACCACCGAAGGCCGCGTCGAACTGGCCGGCATCGAGCGCCTGGCGCAGGGCTTCGGTCTTCATGATGTCGGTGTAAAGCGCCGAACCATGAGTGAAGGGCGTCACGTTTTCCGCAGCACCGCGCGGATTGGTATGGGAAATCAGGTCGAGATCATATTCCTTGACGATATTGTCGCGGAATTCGATCATTTCCTTGAACTTCCAGCCGGTATTGACGTGCAGCAGCGGGAAGGGAATGCGGCCGGGGAAGAACGCCTTGCGCGCCAAATGCAGCAGCACGGAGGAATCCTTGCCGATGGAATAGAGCATGACAGGGTTGTCGAATTCGGCGGCGACTTCGCGGAAAATATGAATAGCTTCGTTTTCAAGCGCCTTCAGATGGGGATCGAGCGGCGGCTTGGATGCGACAGTATTCTTGCTGTCCGTCTCGTGGACTGCGTTGGACATTGTGAACTCCGGGAGATGTACTGAATGATTATCGTTGCGGGATGGCGGAAATGGCGGATGTCTGCTCCGCACCGGCGACGTGAAGACCGCATTCGCGCTTCTCGTCGTTTTCCCACCACCATCGTCCGGCGCGCTCAGGCTCGCCGGGCTTGATGGCGCGCGTACACGGCTCACAGCCGATGGAGGGGTAACCGCGCTGGTGCAACGGATTGACGGGGATGTTCTCCTGGGCGACATGCGCCCGGATGAGGTCGATATCCCAGTCAGCGAGGGGATTGATCTTGATAAGATTACGCTCCGCGTCGAATTCGGCGAAAGGCGTCGTGGCGCGGTTGCCCGACTGGCCGCGACGAAGCCCGGTGATCCAGAAGGAAGCGCCTTCCAGAGCCTTGCCGAGCGGGATGAGCTTTCTGACATGACAGCAGGCGTGACGGGCTTCAACGCTTTCGTAAAAACCATTCAGACCGTATTTTTCGGCGTAAGCGTCGATATCGTCCTGTTCGGGGCGGAAGCGGCGGATTTCGATGCCGAAACGCTCTTCGGTTTCATCGATGAGATCGACGGTTTCCTTGAACAGCCGGCCGGTTTCGAGCGTCACGACATCGATAGGCAGGCGATGCGTGCCGATGGCTGCCGTGATGACCTGATCCTCGATGCCGAGACTGGTGGTGAAAACCGCGCGTCCGCCGAGGCCTGCGATAAACGAAAGCCGACCCGCCAGATCGAGCCCGGCAAGCGTGGCATCGAGGGAAGCGGTATCGGCAGAGGCATTTGCTGAATTGATCGTCATTGTCACGTCCGGGATTTCCATGGCCGATTATTGTTGAAATCCGGCCTTTGGAACAGAAATGACAGTCTTTGTGCGCTGCGCTTAAGAGCAAAAATGCCTCTCGCGCGCGTGGTATGAGCAAAAGATGCCCGTTCACCTTCTTTGCAGCTTGGATTTGAATTGTGACAACTTCTGCGCTAAGCCGGAATTGCCGGGTTTCCGGGCTTGTGGTCTACTGGTTTTACGATGATTTCGCAGAAGGCAAAATATGCGCTGAGGGCGCTCCTTTCGCTGGCCAAGGCCGACGGCGCCTGTCCTGTGCAGATTTCCGACATTGCCCGCGAACAGGCCATTCCGAAAAAGTTTCTGGAACAGATCCTTCTCGAAATGAAGAAGGAACGCCTGGTCGAAAGCCGGCGCGGCAAGCAGGGCGGTTATCTTCTGGCGCGCCCGGCTGCGGATATCACCTTCGGCGAGGTGCTGCGCCTCATCGACGGGCCGCTCGCTCCCTTGCCCTGCCTCTCGCAGACGGCCTATCGCCGCTGCGAGGATTGCGACGGCGAGAAGCAGTGCGAGATCCGCCACGTCTTTGCCCGCGTGGCCGATGCGACGCGCAATATCCTTTTCAACACTACCATTGCCGATGCGGTGGCGGGTGTTGAAGTGCCCGAGCTTTTGACGGCCTGACACTCGTTCTTTTTTCACGTTTCGCTGTCGAGAGTTTGCAACGAGGGTCCTCAACCTGTCCGTCATTCCGGCCTTGAGCCGGAATCCAGCCGACGCGCGTCTGCGCGGCGAAACGACTCCTTCAGCCCAAGGACTTGGGCTGGCTGGATTCCGGCTCAGGGCCGGAATGACGGATGAGGAGATTGTAATGATCCCCTTGCCTCGTTCCTTCCAAACGAAAAAATCGTCTAAAACCCCAGAATATTTTTCGCCATCGCGGCAAAAAATCGGCAAAAATGTGAAATGCTTTTGCATTCAGAAAAGTTTTACACGACGCTTGTTGCGCCTTTCGCTTATGCTGCGCTGTATTTGTTGCCCGTGGAAACGCTCTCGGGAAACACTTTTTCGATCGTATTCGGCCTCATTGACCAACTCTACTCAGCCGGTAGAGTTAAGCCATCGCAATCAGGAGGGAATACCGATGTCCAAGCTTCTGTCCGGTTTGAGCGTTGTTGCGCTTAGCCTCTCACTGGCACTTGGCGGCGCTGGCTCGGCCGCCGCGCAGACCAAGCTGCTCAACGTGTCCTACGATCCGACCCGTGAACTCTACAAGGATTTCAACGAAGCCTTCGCCAAGAAGTGGAAGGCCGACACCGGTGAGGACGTCACGATCCAGCAGTCGCATGGCGGCTCCGGCAAGCAGGCACGCTCGGTCATCGACGGTCTGGAAGCGGACGTCGTGACGCTGGCGCTGCAGAGCGATATCGACGCCATCGTCCAGAACTCCGGCAAGATCAACAAGGACTGGCGCACCCGCCTGCCGCATAATTCTTCGCCTTACACCTCGACAATCGTTTTCCTGGTCCGCAAGGGTAACCCCAAGGGCATCCACAATTGGGGCGATCTGGTGAAGGGCGACGTGCAGATCGTCACGCCGAACCCGAAGACCTCGGGCGGCGCGCGCTGGAACTATCTGGCGGCCTGGGCCTGGGCGAATGAAGAATTCAAGGGCGATCAGGACAAGATCAAGGCCTATGTCGGCGAGCTCTACAAGCGCGCCCCGGTTCTCGACACCGGCGCCCGTGGCTCCACGGTCACCTTCGCACAGCGCCAGATCGGTGACGTGCTGCTGGCCTGGGAAAACGAGGCCTATCTCGCCGGCCAGGAATTCGGCGCTGACGCTTTCGATATCGTCGTGCCGCCGATCTCGATCCTTGCCGAACCGCCGGTCGCCGTGGTTGACGCCAATGTTGACGCCAAGGGCACCCGCAAGGCGGCGGAAGCCTATCTGCAATACCTCTATTCCGACGAGGGCCAGAATATTGCGGCGAAGCACTTCTACCGCCCGTCCAACCCCGCCGTGGTCTCCAAGGATCTGCTCAAGCAGCTGCCCGACATCAAGCTCGTCACCATCGACGACCCGCAGTTTGGCGGCTGGGCCAAAGCGCAGCCTGAACATTTCGGTGACGGCGGCATCTTCGACCAGATTTACAAGCCCGCAAAGTAAGCGGATGATGGGCTGAAAATCGCCCGCTCGCTGAGACAACAGAAAAAAAGCCTGATCGACCGGACACCGTGCCGGTCGATACTTTATAATAAACGCCGGGGAACACCGGCTCCCAGAGAGCATTTTCAGGAAAAGCGGCCCCCGGTTTTCTGTTCGGAAATGCACCAAACTAAAGATTATCCGGAGCCTTGATGAGCAATAATACTTCCGGAAACAGGTGGAAATGGCGGCAGTCGAGCGTCATACCGGGCTTCGGCCTGACGCTTGGTTACACAGTGACCTATCTGTTTCTCATCATTCTTATTCCGCTTGGCGGCCTTGTCTGGTCCACGGCGAAACTGGGTTTTTCAGATTTCATTGCGATTGCCACGGATAGCCGCACGCTGAATGCGCTGCGTGTCAGTTTCGGAACGGCATTTCTTGCCGCGCTGGTCAACGCGGTCTTCGGTGTCATCGTCGCCTGGGTGCTGACGCGTTACCGTTTTCCCGGCCGCCGCTTCGTCGATGCCATCGTCGACCTTCCCTTTGCTTTGCCCACGGCGGTCGCCGGTATCGCGCTGACCACGCTTTATGCCAATCGCGGCTGGGTCGGTTCGCTGTTCGAACCCTTCGGCATCAAGATCGCCTTTACGCCGACCGGCATCGTCATCGCACTGATCTTCATCGGCCTGCCATTCGTGGTCCGCACCGTGCAGCCGGTCATGGAAGAAATCGACCGGCAGGTGGAGGAGGTGGCCGCCACGCTTGGCGCGAACCGTTTCCAGACCATCACCCGCGTTCTGCTGCCGAGCCTCACACCGGCCATCCTCACGGGTTTCGCGCTCGCCTTCGCGCGCGGCGTCGGCGAATATGGCTCGGTCATCTTCATCGCCGGCAATATTCCCTACGTCTCGGAAATCGCGCCGCTTCTCATTGTCATCCGGCTGGAGGAGTTCAATTATGCGGCCGCGACCGGCATCGCCACCATCATGCTGATCATCTCGTTTGCCATGCTGTTCCTCATCAATCTCATTCAGGCCTGGAGCCGCAAGAGGTACGGTTATGTCTGAGACCGCTTCCCGCACGTCCCCCCGGCCGTTCCGCGACCCCGCCAGCGAGAGCTTTCCCGCCCGGCTGGCGTTGATCGCGATTGCCTTCGTCTTCCTCGCTGCTTTTCTGGTTCTGCCGCTGGTCTCGGTCTTCTTCGAAGCCTTCCGCAAGGGTGCGGAAAGCTTCTGGGAGGCGATTGTCGAGCCGGATGCACTCTCCGCCATTCGCCTGACGCTGCTCGTCGCCGCCATTTCGGTGCCGCTCAACCTGGTCTTCGGGGTGATGGCCGCCTGGGCGATTGCGAAGTTTGAGTTCAAGGGCAAGGCGTTCCTGATCACGCTCATCGACCTGCCGTTTTCGATCTCGCCGGTCATATCAGGTCTGGTCTATGTCATCCTGTTCTCATCCCACAGCGTGCTCGGGCCATGGCTGAAGAGCTACGGCATCGAGATCCTCTTCGCCGTGCCGGGCATCGTGCTCGCTACCATCTTTGTCACCTTTCCTTTTGTCGCGCGCGAACTGATCCCGCTGATGCAGGATCAGGGCAATGGCGACGAGGAGGCGGCGATTTCGCTTGGTGCTTCGGGCTGGCAGACCTTCTGGTATGTCACGCTGCCCAACATCAAATGGGGCCTGCTTTACGGCGTGCTGCTCTGCAACGCCCGCGCCATGGGCGAGTTCGGTGCCGTCTCGGTGGTCTCGGGCCATATTCGCGGCGAGACCAACACCATGCCGCTGCATGTCGAGATACTCTATAATGAGTACAATATCGGCGCAGCCTTTGCCGTGGCGACGCTGCTCGCCGGTCTGGCGCTGGTGACGCTCGTTCTCAAAACCATTCTCGAAATACGCTTTGGCGCGGGCAACGCAGCCGGCAAGCATTGAAAGGCATCTTCATGGAAGTGAAAGTTTCCGGCATCACCAAGCAGTTCGATCGCTTTCCGGCGCTGAACGATGTGTCGCTCGACATTCGTTCCGGCGAGCTGATCGCGCTGCTCGGTCCTTCCGGTTCCGGCAAGACGACGCTTCTGCGTCTCATTGCCGGTCTCGAGCAGCCGACGACCGGCCAGATTTTCTTCGGCAACGAGGATGCCTCGCACCGCACGGTGCAGGAGCGCAATGTCGGTTTTGTGTTCCAGCATTACGCCCTGTTCCGCCACATGACGGTGGCCGACAATATCGCTTTCGGCCTCAAGGTGCGGCCCTCGGCCAAGCGTCCGCCCAAGGCGGAAATCCGCAGACGGGTTTCCGAACTGCTCGACATGGTGCACCTCTCCGGGCTTGAGAAGCGTTACCCCTCGCAGCTTTCCGGCGGCCAGCGTCAGCGCGTGGCGCTTGCCCGCGCCGTCGCCATCGAACCGAAGGTGCTGCTCCTCGATGAGCCCTTCGGCGCGCTTGACGCCAAGGTGCGCAAGGAGCTGCGCCGCTGGCTGCGCGAATTCCACGACCGCACCGGCCATACCACCGTCTTCGTCACCCACGATCAGGAAGAGGCGCTGGAACTGGCCGACCGCGTCGTCGTCATGAGCCAGGGCAAGATCGAACAGGTCGGCACGGCTGACGATGTCTACGACACGCCCAACTCCCCCTTCGTTTTCTCCTTCATTGGCGAATCCTCCAGCCTGCCGGTGACGATCCGCGACGGCCACGTGCTGTTCCAGGGCGAAAGCATCGGCATCGATGAGAGCGGCTCTGGCGAGGGCGAGCTTTTCTTCCGCCCGGAAGATGTGGTGCTGACTGGGGAGAAGGACGCGCTTTACGGCAAGGTCACCACCTGTCGCCGCCTCGCGGGCACCCGCATCGCCGAAATCGACATCGCCAATAACGGCCATGAGCCCTATCACCTCGAAATCGAAGTGCCGCTCAACGCCGCCGTGGCGGTGGGGGCGGAGCTGCGCTTCCGGCCGACACGGTGGAAGGTGTTTGGGAAGAAATAGGGGTGAGGTGACCGCAGTTGACGGTCGATGACTTGTCGCTCTTTAACGCGCGTCACGTTTAATCTGATTCCACAGTAGACCACAGTTGAAATCATCGAGTGTGCTGCGCGTCGTTACCCCCCTCTGTCCTGCCGGACATCTCCCCCTCAAGGGGGGAGATCGTTCCGTGGCGAGGTCTCGCACCTCTCGACGGTCGAGGATGAAGTGGCGAGAAAGCCTCTTGTCGATCTCCCCCCTTGAGGGGGAGATGTCCGGCAGGGCAGAGGGGGGTAACGACACCCAGCACCGTCGACGATTTCAACTGTGGTGTACTGTGATCTCCTTCATGCGACGCGCTTCAATTTTCCGTCATACCTGCCCCGATCCGGTATCCAGCCAGCCCAAGTCCTTGGGCTGAAAGGAGTCCTCTCGTCGCGCAGACGCGCGCCTGCTGGATGCCGGGTCAAGCCCGGCATGACGGAAGAGACGTGTCACGAGTAGCATCGAGTATCGAGCTTGCCGCACTGGCATTCGAGGCACAGATTTCCCCAATAGTCGAAGTAATAAGCAAAAACGGAAAAGGGCCGCCGAAGCGACCCTTCCATGAGTTTGGTCCTGTTTACAGACCCGGGACTGTTTCTCAACGTTCCGAAGGCTAGAGGTTTTACGCCGAGGGTTGCCCCGTCGAAAACACACCCTTTCCATTGCCTGCACCAGAGACCGAAATCTCACTAGACATTGGATCACCTCCTTCCGATACGTTGAACATAACTAGAAGGTAGTACGATTCGTCAGTAATGCAAGAGGGATTACTTCCAGGGGACGCGCCGGGCGTCACGACACCCGCATCACGATCTTGCCGATATGATTGCTGCTTTCCATCAGCCGGTGCGCTTCCACGACCTCATCCATCGTGAAGACCCGGTTGATGACCGGTGCCAGCTGACCGCTTTCGATGAGCGGCCAGACCTCTGCGACAAGGTCGTCGCGGATGGCGCGTTTTTCGTCGGCCGTGCGGGGGCGCATGGTGGAGCCGGTGACGGTGAGGCGCTTGACCATGATGGGGGTGAGGTTGACCTTCTCGGCCACGGCGCCGCCCAGGAAGGCGATGATGGACAGGCAGCCGTCCTTGGCGAGTGCCGAAAGGTTCTTTTCGAAATAGGCCGCACCGATCATGTCGAGAACGACATCGACGCCCTTGCCGTCGGTTTCAGCCTTGATGACGGCGGCGAAATCTTCCTCACGATAGTTGATCGCCCGTTTGGCGCCGAGCTTCACGCAGGCTTCGCATTTTTCCGTCGAGCCCGCCGTGGCATAGACTTCCGCGCCGAAGGCTTTGGCAAGCTGGATCGCCGTTGTGCCGATGCCGCTGGTGCCGCCATGGATGAGGACGCTTTCCCCTTCGGTGAGGCCCGCCATCTGGAAGAGATTGGCCCAGACGGTGAAGAAGGTTTCCGGCAAAGCCGCCGCTTTGACGGCGTCGTAGCCCTTGGGGAAGGGCAGGGCCTGCCCGGCCGGCACGGTGCAATATTGCGCATAACCGCCGCCATTGGCGAGCGCGCAGACCTTGTCGCCCACCTTGAATTCGGTAACGCCTTCACCCAGCACAACCACCTCGCCGGCGATTTCAAGGCCGAGGATCGGGCTTGCATCCTTCGGCGGCGGATAGATGCCCTGCCGCTGCGCGACATCCGGCCGGTTGACGCCCGCCGCCTCGACCTTCACCAGAACCTCGCCTTTCGCGGGCTTGGGCAAAGGCGCATGCGAAAGGCGCATCACCTCCGGGCCGCCATGGGAGGGAAGGTCGATGAAGCGCATTTTTTCGGGCAGGGTCGTCGTGTCGGGCATGGCCAGGGGCAACTCCTCACTTGTCGGCGTCGCCTGAAGATGTAGGTCAGATGCGCCGCTTAGGGAAGAAGTCCCTTTGTCACGAGTGTCATTTTGTCTCGCCGAATACCCTGATGACGAGGCCGCTGTCATTTTCCTTCGCAGCCGCCTTGATACCGGCGATCTCGCCGCCGATGCGCTCAGGATTGGCAATGATCAGCCCCTTCGGCAGAGTGAGAACGCCGATTGAGCAGCGCAACAGCGCGAAGTCCCGCTCGTTGCCGTGGCGGTCCTGGCCCTTCATGCAGCCGGCGGCGCGGTCTTCATCCGAATAGAGCTCGGCGACATCGACGTGAAAATCGCTGAGCAGCCTCTCGAGAATTTCCGTCAGTTCCTCCACCGTCCAGTCGCGCACGCCGATGAAGAAGTCGTCGCCGCCAATATGTCCGAGAAAGCAGTCGCCGGCGAAGAAATAGCGTCGCATCAGGGCCGAAAACAGCGTGATGGCGTGGTCGCCGGCGTTGAAACCATATTTGTCGTTGAAGGGTTTGAAATTGTCGAAGTCGCAATAACAGAAGAAGCGCGCCTCGTCGCCATCGCTGCAGCTGTCGGTAATGAAGCCGCCAATGGCACGGTTGCCGGGCAGCGCCGTCAGCGGGTTCTGGTCCTGCGCCATTTTCAGCTGTTTTTCATTGATGACCTTGATGAGCGAAGCCGCCGAGACGATGCCGGCGTAACGCATGTTTTCGGTGAGGATGATGCAGGCGCTGCCACCCATGCTGGCGAACATGTTCATCAGCTGGTCGGCGTCGGCATCGAGACCCACTATGGGCGCGGGGTCGACGAAGTGGGATATGGTGCGCTCATAGATCTTGTTCTTGAGCAGGTCGCGGCCGAAGGGCCGGTAGATATATTCCTTGAGGTGGTATTCGTTGATGACGCCGCGCGGTTCGCCATTGGCGTTGAGCACGGGGAAGAAAGCCTGCTGCGGGTTTCGGCGGAACAGTTCGAAGACATTGTCGACGCTGTCATGTTCGAAGACGGTGGGAAGCCGCTCGATTTCCCGGCGAATGAGGATTTCGTCGAGCGTCTGGCTGCTGCGCCGCGTCACGCCGATGCGGTTGAGGTGCGGAAAGCTTTCGGGAAGTTCGCTGGTGAAGACCGTGGGCCTGGCGATCAGCCAGCCCTGCACCAGATCGACGCCGAATTCACGGCAGGTCAGAAATTCCGCTTCCGTTTCGATGCCTTCGGCAATGACCCGGACGCCGAGAACATGGGCGATGTTGACGATGTTGCGGACGAGATGCTGCTTGCGGGGAAGATGGTCGACGCCGTGGATGAAATGCCGGTCGATCTTCAGGTAGTCCAGCGGAAAATCGCAGAGCAGCTTCATCTCGCCGTGACCGGCGCCGAAATCGTCGATCGCCAGCTTGAAGCCTTCCTTGCGCATGCGGGCAATCAGCGCCGTGAATTCCGGCACGCTGGTATTGTCGAAACGTTCGGAAAGCTCGAAACAGATGGAGGAGGCCGGAATGCCCGCCCGCGCCAGATGACCGACGAGCTTGTCGAGAATGGCGTCGCCATGCGGGATCAGCCGCACATCCAGATTGAGGAAGAGGGTGGTAGAGGAAAAATCGGGCAGGGTGGAGAATTTTGCCAGCGCCCGGCTTGCCAGCATCTGCTCGAAAGCCTTCAGCTCGCCATCCGCAGCAGCCTGGTCGAGAAGCGCCAGCGGATTGGAAAAACCCAGCCGGTCATGGCCACGCATCAGCGATTCATAACCGAAGATCGTGCCTGTCGTTGCCTCGACAATGGGCTGAAACGCGGTTTCAAGCACAAGCTTCGCCATTGGAAACATCTGCCCGGAGGCAAACCGCCTTATGACATCGTTTTCCACCGTGACGGCCTGCATTCCTGTTTCTCCGCTCTTGCCGGTCCCGTTGCTGGCATGCGCGTGGAATACCCACACAGGACCCGTCTCTTTTGCGGCAACAATTGCAGATTACAGGTCAACAAAAGCTTTCACGACTGTGAAGCTTTGATGAACGTTTTGTAACGGCCCCTATATCGAAGAGGGGGCGCACCAAGCCTTAGGCCCGGCGCGCATGACCCGTGTGAGCGGCGTAAAGCTCCGCAACATTCATGCGCTCGCGGTCCGCCTCGACAGGTTCTGCCGGCTTGGTGCCGACGCCGTGTTCGGCAGAGGCCGCCCATAGTCTCAGCGCGGCCCTGACGACCTCGCTGCCGGATGCGTAAGCGCCGCAATTCACGGCCTCCCGCATTCTTGCTGCCTGTTCCGGGGAAATCGATACTGTCACCATTGGCATGATATCACTCCCTTTTTCAATGACCGCCATAAGCAACCCGATAGATGTCCGCTGTGCGGACGGGGCGATGGCAATCTTTTGCGGGCGGTCGTTTTTTGAGGTTTTCGTCTGGACGCCGCTTCCAGCGAAATTGGTATCATCGTCTATCTTACCACGAAACGCGTTCCATACCCAATTTGCAGTATATAAGGGTTTAGTTTTTCCATGACGGGCGTCTGCTTGATATGAGGTCACAGACGCGCCGCAAACGCCCTCATGACCGCATGGCCATGGCGAGCGCGATCATCGCAAAGCCCTGCATGATAAGGTCTATCGCCAGGAACAGGCCAAGGACCCAAAGGCTGTTCACCGGCCAGCCGGCGGCGATCACCAGGCCCGCAAGTGCCGTCACCGCACCCGCCACGGTAACCCAGCCCCAGCCCGTTGCCGGTTTCAGCCGGAAGCCGACGACGAGGCGGAAGATGCCGGCGACAATAAGCGATACCGCCATCAACAATGTCAGCACGGCCGCGGTCAGATCAGGGTTTTGAAAGGCGATGACACCGGCAATGGCATAAAGCAGGCCGCTCAGTGTCCAGAACAGTGCACTTTCCCATCCTTTCACCTGAAAGGCATGGAAAAGCTGCAAAATGCCGCCCATCAGCATCATGACCCCGACATAAAATACGGAGGCGACGGTGGCGACGAGAAGATTGCCGAGCGCAATGACCCCAAAGGCCAGAAGAACGAGGCCAAGGGCCAGAAACCAACCCCACTTCGCTCTGAGGGGTGAAAATCCAGGCGCATTGAGACTGTGTGTCATCTCGCTGTCTCCATGAATGGTCGCGGTAAAGCTATCACGATTGCAGCATAGCGCAACGAGAATGCCGAAGATTTGATCCAGATCATGAAGCGCACGCAGCGGCAAAACCGTCTGCGCCTCAGTCTTTCCGCCCGGCAGCACATCCGCGACATGAAATGGCGCATTTTTTATTGATTGATTGATCAATCAAGAATATTTTGCCCGCCATCAAGGAGACACTTATGCCCAAGATCGGAATGGAGCCTTTGCGCCGGAAGGCGCTTGTGGATGCGGCACTGCGCACCATAGGCCACCATGGTTCGCTGAATGTGACAATGTCTGACATCGCCCGGGAAGCGGGCGTGTCGGCCGCCCTTGCGCATCATTATTTCGGCAGCAAGCAGCAGCTTCTTCTCGAAACCATCCGCAGCCTGCTGCGTGACCTGCGGCGCGATGCGGTCGCGGCGCTGACCCGTGCTTCCGGTCCGCGCGCAAGGCTGAGCGCCATCGTCCATGTCTCCTTCCAGAGCGACCAGTTCACACCGGAGACGGTGGCGGCATGGCTTGCCTTTTATGTCGAGGCGCAGCGTTCGGAAGAAACCCGCCGCCTGCTCGTGCTCTATTCGCGCCGTCTCAGGTCAAACCTCATGGCGAGCCTCAACCGGCTCTGCCCGCCAGACGATGCCGCACGCATCGCGGAAGGCGCGGCCGCCCTGATCGACGGACTTTATATTCGCCATAGCCTGCGCTCAGCGCCACTCGGCCTTGCCTCCGCACCGGCGCTTGTCGAGGATTACTTCGACATGCAGCTCAAATCTTTTCCCGATGGACAGCGCCCAAAGCCGTCCATCCGTGTTCTTTAAGGAGACTTCGACATGACCATCGCGACGCCGCTGAAGGCGCAGCCGAAAGCCTCGCATTTCATCGACGGGGATTATGTCGAAGACACGGCCGGTACGCCGTTCGAAAGCATCTTTCCGGCCACCGGCGAGGTGATCGCGAGGCTGCATGCGGCAACGCCTGCCATCGTCGAGCGCGCCATCGCCTCCGCTAAACGTGCGCAGAAGGAATGGGCGGCGATGAGCCCAATGGCCCGCGGCCGCATCCTCAAACGCGCCGCCGATATCATGCGCGAGCGCAACGATGCGCTTTCGACGCTGGAGACGCTGGATACCGGCAAGCCCATTCAGGAAACCATCGTCGCCGACCCGACCTCCGGCGCGGATGCCTTCGAATTTTTCGGCGGTATCGCACCTTCCGCGCTGAACGGCGATTACATCCCCCTCGGTGGCGATTTCGCCTATACCAAGCGCGTGCCGCTCGGCGTCTGCGTCGGTATCGGCGCGTGGAATTATCCGCAGCAGATCGCCTGCTGGAAGGCGGCGCCCGCGCTGGTCGCCGGCAATGCCATGGTCTTCAAGCCCTCGGAAAATACCCCGCTCGGCGCCTTGAAGATCGCCGAAATCCTCATCGAAGCCGGCCTGCCCAAGGGCCTGTTCAACGTCATTCAGGGTGATCGCGATACCGGGCCGCTGCTCGTCAACCACCCGGATGTGGCGAAGGTCTCGCTTACCGGCTCAGTCCCGACCGGCCGCAAGGTGGCCGCTGCCGCTGCCGGGCATCTGAAGCACGTTACCATGGAACTCGGCGGCAAGTCGCCGCTGATCGTCTTCGACGACGCCGATATCGAAAGCGCTGTCGGCGGGGCCATGCTTGGCAACTTCTATTCCTCCGGCCAGGTCTGCTCCAACGGCACCCGCGTCTTTGTGCAGAAAAAGGCGAAGGAGCGTTTCCTCGACAATCTGAAGCGCCGCACCGAGTCGATGATCCTCGGCGATCCCCTCGACTACGCCACCCATCTCGGCCCGCTGGTCTCCAAGGCCCAGCAGGAGAAGGTCCTTTCCTATATCGAAAAGGGCAAGGCAGAGGGCGCGACGCTCATCACCGGCGGCGGCATTCCCAACAATGTGGCGGGCGAGGGCGCTTATGTGCGGCCGACCGTCTTCGCCGATGTGACCGACGACATGACCATCGCCCGCGAAGAAATCTTCGGCCCGGTCATGTGCGTTCTGGATTTTGACGATGAGGACGAGGTTCTCGCCCGCGCCAACGCCACCGAATTCGGTCTCGCCGGCGGCGTCTTCACCGCCGATCTCGCCCGCGCCCATCGCGTGGTCGACCGGCTGGAGGCGGGTACGCTTTGGATCAATACCTATAATCTCTGCCCGGTGGAAATCCCCTTCGGTGGCTCGAAACAATCCGGCTTCGGGCGGGAGAATTCGGCCGCCGCGCTGGAGCATTATAGCGAGCTGAAGACGGTTTATGTGAGCACGGGGAAGGTGGACGCGCCGTATTGAGAGGCGGCGCCTGTGGCTTACCCCCCTCTGCCCTGCCGGACATCTCCCCCTCAAGGGGGGAGATCGGCAGGAGACGCTACCACCACTTCATTCGCAAATGTTGAGGTGGGCGAGACCCAACCACGAGTCGATCTCCCCCCTTGAGGGGGAGATGTCCGGCAGGACAGAGGGGGGTAAGCCACAGGCGCAGATGTTCATTCTGGAGATATTTCGCAAATGCAAGCAGATTACGTCATCGTCGGTTCGGGTTCCGCAGGCTCCGCCATCGCCTATCGCCTGTCGGAAGACGGCCGTTATTCGGTGATCGTCATCGAGGCCGGCGGTTCGGATTTCGGCCCCTTCATCCAGATGCCGGCCGCACTCGCATGGCCGATGAGCATGAAGCGCTATAATTGGGGTTATCTCTCCGAGCCCGAGCCGAACCTCGACAACCGCAGGATTACGGCGCCGCGCGGAAAAGTCATCGGCGGTTCGTCCTCCATCAACGGCCTCGTTTACGTGCGTGGCCATGCCGAGGATTTCAACCGCTGGGAAGAGCTTGGCGCGCATGGCTGGGCCTATGCGGATGTGCTGCCTTACTTCAAGCGGATGGAACATAGCCATGGCGGCGAAGAAGGCTGGCGCGGCACGGATGGGCCGCTGCATGTGCAGCGCGGCCCGGTCAACAATCCACTGTTCCACGCCTTCATTCAGGCCGGCGCTGAGGCCGGTTTCGAACTGACCGACGATTATAACGGCTCCAAGCAGGAGGGTTTCGGCCTGATGGAGCAGACCATCCACAATGGCCGCCGCTGGTCTGCCGCCAATGCGTATCTGAAACCGGCGCTGAAGCGCGGCAATGTCACGCTCGTCAACGGTTTCGCCCGCAATGTCGTCATCGAGAACGGCCGCGCGGTTGGTGTCGAGATCGAGCGCAAGGGCGTGGTGGAAACCGTCACGGCCAATCGCGAGGTCATCGTCTCGGCATCCTCCTTCAATTCGCCGAAACTGCTGATGCTCTCAGGCATCGGCCCCGCCGCCCATCTGAAAGACATGGGCATCGAGGTGAAGGCGGATCGCCCGGGCGTGGGCGAGAACCTTCAAGACCATATGGAGTTTTATTTTCAGCAGGTCTCCACCAAGCCGGTCTCGCTTTATTCCTGGCTGCCATGGTTCTGGCAGGGCGTGGCGGGTGCGCAATGGCTGCTGTCGAAAGGCGGGCTTGGCGCTTCCAACCAGTTCGAGGCCTGCGCCTTCCTGCGCTCAGCTCCGGGTCTGAAGCAGCCTGACATCCAGTATCATTTCCTGCCCGTCGCCATTTCCTATGATGGCAAGGCGGCGGCGAAAAGCCATGGTTTTCAGGTACATGTGGGTTACAACCTGTCGAAATCGCGCGGCAATGTCACATTGCGTTCCGCAGATCCGCAAGACGACCCGGTCATCCGCTTCAACTATATGAGCCACCCGGAAGACTGGGAAAAATTCCGCCATTGCGTGCGCCTGACGCGCGACATCTTCAGCCAGAAAGCCTTTGACGATTTTCGCGGACCGGAAATCCAGCCCGGCGAAAACGTGGAGACGGATGAGGAGATCGACGCCTTTTTGCGCGAGCATCTGGAAAGCGCCTATCACCCCTGCGGCACCTGCCGCATGGGCGACAGGGACGACCCGATGGCCGTCGTCGATCCCGAATGCCGGGTGATCGGGGTGGAGGGCTTGAGGGTGGCGGACAGCTCGATCTTCCCGCATGTGACCTATGGCAACCTCAACGGCCCGTCGATCATGACCGGCGAAAAAGCGGCGGACCACATTCTCGGCAAAACCCCGCTGCCGCGGTCCAATCAGGAACCTTGGGCGAACCCACGCGCGGCCGTCAGCGACCGGTGAGGGTCAATGGTAATCATCCTCGCGCTGGTGGCGGACGGCGGCAATGGTGACGGTTTCCGGGCCGTCAATGCGGAATAGCACGATATAGCCTGATGAACCGAACGGTATGAGGAGTTCGCGTATCAGGCTGTTTTCCGGGGATGCCTTGCGGCAGCTGAAGGGAAAATCGCCGAGAATCTCCAGTCCTGCTCTTATGGCGCGGATCGCTTTCTCAGCCACATCGATGTCGTAGGCGATCAGAAAATCATAGATGCGATCAAAATCGGCCAAGGCTTCTTCGGTATAGCGAAGCTCATACGTCATTTCCGCTTCGCGGCTTTCGCAGCATCAAGTTTCTTTTGCATCATCGAAAGAACATCGTCGGTGGTATAATAGACACCGGTGCGCTCAGCATCTTCGAGCGAGGCCAGCCCGCGCGCAATGAACTCTGCCTGTGATTTACGGATTTCCACCTGCCTGCGCACGGAATCCTCAACGAAGGAAGAGAGCGTTTCGCCGTCCTTCAGCACGCTTTCCGCCGCCTCGCGAAAATCCGCCGTTACCCGCAGCGAAGGCAATGTCGCCGTTTTCATATTGCGTCTCCATGCGTTGCAATTGCGATGCCAAGAGTGCGCCGATAGGGGCGGCCTGTCAAATGCAAAACCTTGCAATCCCCGCCCGAGAGGCGGATAAACGGACTTCCCGCCTGATGACGACCATCAAAATCACCGATCTGGACCGCCATGCCCGTCGACTACAAAAAGCTGAAGATGCTCCGCCGTTCCCGTGTCGTCTGGGGCTCCTGGCGGGTGTGGAGGCCGAGGGCGGTTTTCTGGATTGGCGCGATTGCGGTTGGCCTTATCAGCGTTGGCTTTGCCTGGGCGGCGGATCGCGCCCAGCACCTTTTCTTTGCGGCGACCTCATCGGGCAAAAGGGCGTTTCTGCTGCCGCTCATCATCACGCCGCTCGGCTTCACGCTCTGCGCATGGCTCGCGATCACGGTTTTCCCCAATGCCGGCGGCAGCGGCATTCCGCAGGCCATCGCCGCGCGGCACCTGCGGGAAGATGCGGACCGTTCGCGGCTTCTGTCGCTGAAACTCGCTTTCGGCAAGGTGGTACTGACGGTGGCCGGGCTTTTGTCCGGTGCCTCCATCGGCCGTGAGGGCCCGACCGTTCAGGTTGGCGCCTCGATCATGCTGCAGGCCGCCCGCTGGGGCGGCATGGCGCAGGCGAAGGGTCTCATTCTCGCTGGCTCGGCGGCGGGCATCGCGGCGGCTTTCAACACGCCGCTCGCCGGCATCGTCTTCGCCATCGAGGAAATGAGCAAGACCTATGAATCCCGCGCCAATGGCCTCGTCCTCACCGCCGTCATCCTGTCCGGCCTCGCCTCGCTGGCGCTGGTCGGCAGCTATACCTATTTCGGCGCCAGTTCGGTGATGGCGAAAACGACCATGGACTGGCTGCTGATTCTGGTCTGCGGCATTGGCGGCGGCGCGTTCGGTGCGCTGTTCAGCGCAGGCGCCTTGCATCTTTCCGCCCGCATCCGGCGCTTCGCGCAGGCCATGCCGCTGAAGCGGATGCTGGCGGTCGCCGCCGCCTGCGGTCTTGCCTCCGCCGTCCTCGGCATCGCAACGGGCGGCGCGACCTTCGGAACCGGTTACGAACAGGCGCGCGCGGCAATCGAGGGCGAGGCCGCGCCCGCATTCTTCTTCATCGAAAAACTGGCGGCGACGTTCCTTGCCATGATGTCGGGTATTCCCGGCGGCATTTTTGCGCCGTCGCTGTCAGTAGGCGCGGGTTTCGGCAGCACCATGGCCACCCTGCTCGGCACCAGCATCGGCCTTGGCGCCATCGTCGGCATGGCGGGTTATTTTGCGGGCGTGGTGCAGGCGCCGATGACGGCCTTCGTCATCATCCTCGAAATGACCGGCAATCATGAAGGCGTCATGCCTATCATGGCCGCATCGATGCTCGGATATCTGACGTCGCGGCTTTTCTCCCGCGAGCCGCTTTATCATGGCCTGTCGCGGGTCTTCATCGCCCAGAGCATCCGCGCCAGACGCGCTGCTCAGGCCAGCGAAACCTAACCTTTTATGCGCGGATGCCCGCCACACCGAAATACCCGAGCCCCGGTATCTTCACGCCCGGCCGGCTGAAATCGATGCCGGCGACAAGACCGAGAAAATTGATCTCGAAACCGCTGCGCGCACCCGCCGAAATGCCGAACAGGCCGCCGAGCGAAACGCTTACATCCTTCCAGTCGTCGGCGATGTGGTAAAACGCGCCATCCGGCAGATAATCGCGGCCGACGGCATCCGGCGGCAGCACGACACCGAGTTCCGGCACGCTGCGCAGCACATGGGCGACGAAGGTGTTGGAGTTGGGGCCGGGATAGATGCGATAGCCGCCCGGCCGGCCATAGGGGTAATCGGTAATCGCCTTTTCGATCTTCGGGATCAGTTTTTCCGCTTCCGCGCCATGAATGGCAACCACTTGGCGCGGCATGTTGGAATACCAGTAGGCATCCGCCGCATAACCATTGTGGCGGATCGGCGTGCCCCAGCCCACCTTGTCATAACGGTCATAGCTCGCAGCACCGGGCTTTTTCAGAACGACCCAGGCGTGGCTGGCGACGGAGCCCTTGAAACCGCCGGTCATGGCGGAAAAGACATAGACGGCAGCTTCGCCGTTGCTGGACGCCGCCGGCAGCATGCCGGAGGAAGACCATCTTGCGGCGTTCCAGCCGCGCGGATGGTCTTTCATGGCCCACAGCCCGGCCGATGCCAGCGCGGGAAGCAGATAGATGACGGCAATCGCCAGCAGCAGACGTTTTGCAAATTTCACTGATAGCCCCGTGCATCGAAAAATCAATTGCGGTATCAACCACATGAAATCAGAATTTTTTGAGGCTGCGAAAATGAACAATTCCGTTACCGTCGAAGTCACCCGCGGCAACCTCGTGGAAAGCCGCCATCAGGGCCTTGCCGTGGTGGTGGATGGCGATGGCGGCGTGCTGTTTTCGGCTGGCGATATCGAGCGCGGCATCTTCCCGCGTTCCGCCTGCAAGGCCATGCAGGCGCTGCCGCTGGTGGAAAGCGGTGCTGCGGATGCCTATCAGTTCGGCAACCGCGAACTGGCGCTTGCCTGCTCCTCCCATTCCGGCGAGGACGCGCATGTGGAGCTCGCCGCTTCGATGCTGGCGAAGGCGGGCAGGGATGCCGATACGCTGGAATGCGGCGCGCACTGGTCTTCCGACCAGAAAACCATCATCCATCAGGCCCGCACGCTGGAAAAGCCGACGGCGCTTCACAATAATTGCTCCGGCAAGCATTCGGGCTTCATCTGCGCCTGCTGCCACACCGGCACAGACCCCAAGGGCTATGTCGGTTACGATCACCCGCTGCAGCAGGAAATCCGCGCCACGATGGCAAGCCTGACGGGTGCTGCTCTCGGTCAGGACAATTGCGGTGTGGATGGCTGCTCCATCCCCACCTATGCCGTACCGCTCAAAGGGCTGGCGCATGGTTTCGCGAAAATGGCGACGGGCAGGGGGCTGGAAGCGGGCCGTGCGAAAGCCTCGCGCCGTCTCGTCGAGGCCTGCATGGCGGAGCCCTTTTACGTGGCGGGCACCGGCCGCGCCTGCACGAAACTGATGCAGATCGCGCCGGGAAAAATCTTCGCAAAGACCGGCGCGGAGGGCGTTTTTGTCGCCGCCCTGCCGGAAAAGGGCATTGCCATGGCGGTGAAATGCGAAGACGGCACGACGCGTGCGGCGGAAGCCATGGTCTCGGCATTGCTTGCGCGCTATTTCGATGAAGGCAGCGCCGAACAGCAGGCTTTGCTTGGCATGGCGAACCGGCAGATGCGCAACTGGAACGGCATCCATGTCGGCGATGTCAGAGTCGTCGGGCTGTAAAATCGGCCGCTAAAAAAGCGATAAAACCTTTGACGCAGCCAGCTGCCGGCACGATGATGGCTCGCCCTTGTGCAAGGCGGCCAACCCCTGGCTGCGGCCAGGGCCCGGCGCCCGCAACACGAGGAGGTGGGCGTCCTCATTTGTCCCGGAGGTCGCATATCCATGTTCACATTGTTTTTCTCCCCCGGTTCCTGCTCGCGCGCCAGCCATATCGTGCTTGAGGAATCCGGCCTGCCTTACACGGCCCATCGCGTCAATTTCGCCGAGGGCGAACAGCGCTCCGAGACATTTTTGAAGATCAACCCGAAGGGCCGCGTGCCGGCGCTGGCCACGGCGAGCGGCGTGCTGACCGAGACGCCCGCCATCCTCGCCTTCATCGCCCAGATGGCGCCGGAGAAGAAACTCGCGCCGCTCGACGATCCCTTCGAATTTGCCGTCATGCAGTCCTTCAACGCCTTCATCTCTTCCACGGTGCACGTCGCCCATGCGCATGGTCGCCGTGGCAGTCGCTGGGCGAATGAAGATGCGTCTCTGGCGGATATGAAGGCAAAGGTGCCTCAGACCATGGGCGAGTGCTTCGAACTGATCGAGCACGGCCTGCTGCACGGTCCCTGGGTTCTGGGCACCGCCTATTCGGTTGCCGATCCCTATCTTTTCGTCATGTCCGGCTGGCTGGAAAGCGATGGGGTGGATATTGCCCGTTTCCCGAAAGTGCACGACCACTTCCGCCGCATGAACGACCGCCCGGCGGTGCAGCGGGCGCTGGCGAGCGAGAGGGGCTGAGAGGCTCAGTATTTCCGTCATTCCGGCCCTGAGCCGGAATCCAGCCGACGCGCGTCTGCGCGGCGAGAAGGACCCCTTTCAGCCCAAGGACTTGGGCTGGCTGGATGCCGGATCAGGTCCGGCATGACGGAGGGGTAAGGGGCTTAACCGCTCAGGCCGCCTCGGCGGCCCGGCTGTCCCACATGGTCTTGAACGCCGTGCGCGCCTGGCAGCGGGCGAGCCAGGCCTTCAACGCCGGATGGGCATCGAACAACGGCTGGTGGCCCTGCGCGTAACGAACGATTTCCGCCGCGTTGAGATCGGCGACGGTGAAACGGTCGCCCACCAGATAATCATGGCTGGAAAGATGCTGCTCCAGCACCCGGAAGGGGCGTTTCAGCAGGCGGGCGGCGACATCGATCACGGCCTTACCGCTATCGCTTTCCGACAGGCCTTCGGCAATGGCGGAGGAAATCTTCAGCGAATTGGTTTCGACTTCGGTGGCGGCAAAGAAGGACCATTGCAGCATCGCCGCATCTTCCTTCAGATCAACCGGAGCCAGCGGTCCGCCATATTTGCGGGCGAGATAAAGATTGATCGCCATGGATTCGTAAAGCACCATGCCGTCATCCTCGATGCAGGGAATGGTGCCCATCGGATTGACGGCGAGAAAGGCGGGAGACAGCGTGTTCAGCGGCGCATCCGCAGCCAGCGGATCGGCAAGGCGGCGGGCCTGTATGACTGGCACATGCTTGAATTCTATGCCCAGTTCACCCGCAAGCCACAGCGTGCGCGTGGCGCGGGAACGGTAGACACCGTAGATCGTCAACATCGAATTTACCCCCTTGAGAGCATTTCCAGCGAAAACTGCGCCGCAGTTTTACGTCCGGACAATGCGGAAAACAAAAAAGCAGAATACGGCCGACGATGCCGGCAAACGGCGCGCTCCGGCCTTTTCGATGCGGCACGTTACGGTTTTGCACTTTTAAAGTGAAGTTGCGGATCGCAGGGCCAGCTATGATTTTTTCTGATCCGTCAGAAAGTCCGTATCCGGCGACAACCGGTATTCGAAACGGTCGATGAAACGTTCGAACAGGCGCGCAAATGTCTCCACATCCTCCGCCGGCCATCCATCCATCACGTCCTCGATGACGCTCATCTTGGTCCGGCGCATTTCCTGCAAAAGACTGGTGCCGAGCGGCGTGATCTCGACAATGCTGCGGCGGCCGTCTTCCTGGGAAACGCCGCGTTTCAGCAGGCCGCGCCCCACCATATCCGCCACCACCCGGCTGCCGCGCGAGGGGTCGATGCGCATGCCCTCGGCGATAGCACCCACGGTAACATCGCCTTCCGCGCGGCGCAGAATATCGAGAACGTCGATATGGGAGAGTTCGAGACCCGGAGCGAGCTTGGCAAGCGCCATGCGGCCGATGATGCGGCGGCCGATCATGATGCGCATACGCGTCATCGTATTGCCGATCCGCTTGATGTCCTCGGGCAGATCCTCGTTCCAGTTTTCCTCAGTCGCCACGCTTCCTCGTCCCTTTCGATGCTGTTTTCCGATCACATTTAGCGGCATTAACACAGATGTCAAAAACTTGCCATTGACATATATATGCTGATAGCACACAAATTGTCGCAGCAAAACTGCCGGAAGCCAACGAGATTTTTCATGGATATGTCCACCGCCCCCGTGGCGCCGCTTGTGTCGGATCATCGGCGCAGGCTCATCGTCTTTCTGTTCCTGATGCTGGCCATGTTCATGGCGACCCTCGATAACCAGATCGTATCGACAGCACTTCCCACCATCGTCGGCGAGTTCGGCGCGCTGGAGCGTTTCGGCTGGATCGGCTCGGCCTATCTTCTGGCGACCAGCGCGGTCATGCCGGTTTATGGCAAGCTCGGCGATCTGTTCGGCCGCAAATATGTGATGATCGCGGCGGTCGTCATCTTTACGCTCGGTTCGCTCGCCTGCGGGCTGGCATGGTCGATGGATTCGCTGATTGCGGCCCGCGTTCTGCAGGGGCTTGGCGGCGGCGGCATCATGGTGTCGATCTTTTCCGTCAATGCGGATCTGTTCGAGCCGCGCGAGCGCGCCCGCTACCAGAGCTATTCCAGCCTCACCATCATGGCGTCAGGCAGCGTCGGCCCGATCCTCGGCGGCACGATGAGCGACCTGTTCGGCTGGCGGTCGATCTTCCTCATCAACCTGCCGCTCGGTATTATCGTCATTGCAGGGCTGGCGTTGATGCTGCCCTATCGCCGCCCGGCCCGCCAGCCGAAGATCGATTATCTCGGCGCGGTGCTCTTGGCGGCAACCATTGCCAGCGTGGTCTTCTGGGCAGACAGCAGCGAATTGTTCGGCTCGCTCATCGCAGGCCCCAGCCTCGGCATCATCGCTTTCGCCGTCATTGCCGCCTTTCTCTGGGTGCAGGTGGAACGCCGCGCGCCGGAACCGGTCGTGCCGCTGCGTCTCTTTAAGGACAGCACCTTTCCGCTGTTGATGATCGTCTCGCTGACCAGCGGCGGCATCGGTATCGGCATGGTCAATTATTATGCCCTGTTCCTGCAGACCACGACCGGGCTTTCGCCCTCCCATGCCGGCCTGTTCTTCATCGCCGTCACCAGCGGCATCGTCATGGGCTCGCTTTCGGCGGGACGGCTGATTTCGATCACCGGCGTCTACAAGCCCTTCTCGGTGGCGGGTCTTTCCATCAACCTCGTCGCCATGTTGCTGTTCACGCAGATGCATGCCGGAACGCCGCTTTGGGTGATTGCGGTCCTCATGTTGGCGCAAGGCTTTGCTGTCGGCCTCGGCCAGCAGGCGCCGATCATCGGCGTGCAGAATTCCGCGCCCAAGGCGGATATCGGTGCGGCGAGCGGCGCGGTGACGCTGACCCGCATGGGTGGTGCTGCCATTGCCATCTCAGTCTATGGCGCCATCGTATCGTCGAGCCTCAAGGGCGTGGCGGTCGATATTCCCGGCGTCGGCAGGATCGAGGAACTGACGCCGAAAATGCTCTCCGAACTCCCGGCCGCCTCGCAGGCCGCCGTCGCCTCGCTCTATTCGGATGCGTTTACGCCGCTCTTCTTCGCCGCAGCCGCAACCGCCGCCATCGGCCTTGCGGCCGCGCTTATGCTGAAACCTGTGCGGCTGCCGGCGGCGGTGCAGGCGAAGCCAGCCGAAGGGGCGGGGGAGTAGGCAGGTAGGCAGTTGTGAACGCTGATTTTGTGCTGAAACCTCTCCTCCGTCATACCGGCCTTGTGCCGGTATCCAGTCAGCCCAAGTCCTTGGGCTGAGAGAGCTCTTCCCGCCGCGCAGACGCGCGGCTGCTGGATTCCGGCTCAAGGCCGGAATGACGAGAGATGCTTACAAAACAAAAACACCCCCACTGGAAATTTAACGCCCGTTCCGCGTTATGCTCGCAGCACTTTACATTCGCGCGGGCAGCCCTATCTCAATGAATATGAAGCCGGAACAGCTGCTGAATTCCACGCCCAAGGGCCTCTATTGTCCGGCGGGCGATTTTTATATCGATCCCGTGCGCCCGGTGGCACGGGCGCTCATCACCCATGGCCATTCCGATCACGCCCGCGCGGGCCATGGCGCGGTGCTGGCCACACGCCAGACGCTGGATATCATGCGTATCCGTTATGGTGAGGACTTCTGCGGCAGCGAGCAGGCGGTCGCGTTCGGCGAGAGGGTGGAGGTGAATGGCGTCACCGTCGGTTTCCATCCCGCTGGCCATGTGCTGGGTTCGGCGCAAATCTCCGTGGAAATGAACGGCCTGCGCATCGTGGCGTCTGGTGATTACAAGCGCGGCGTCGATCCCACCTGCGCGCCCTTCGAGACCGTTCCCTGCGATGTCTTCATCACCGAGGCCACCTTCGGCCTGCCGGTGTTTCACCATCCCTTACCGCGCGTGGAAATCGGCAAGCTGCTCACCTCCATCAAACAATTTCCCGAACGGACCCATCTTGTCGGGGCCTATTCGCTCGGCAAGGCGCAGCGCGTCATCCGCTTGCTCCGCGACAACGGTTATTCTGATCCCATCTATATTCACGGCGCGCTGGCGCGGCTTTGCGATTATTACGTCTCGCAGGGCATCGATCTCGGCGATCTGCGCCCCGCAACGCTCGAAAAAAGCGATCCTTCCGCCTTCAAGGGCGCGATTGTCGTCGGTCCGCCCTCGGCTTTTCAGGAACGCTGGGCGCGGCGCTTCAACGAACCGCTGATTGCCTTCGCCTCCGGCTGGATGATGGTGCGGCAGCGCGCCAAACAGGGCGGCGTGGAGCTGCCTCTGGTGATATCGGATCATTGCGACTGGCCGGAACTCCTGGAGACGATCAGGGAAATTTCCCCGCAGGCCGTCTGGGTCACCCATGGGCGTGAGGAGGCGCTGGTGCGCTGGTGCGAATTGCAGGGCATTGCCGCCAAGCCGCTGCATCTTGTCGGTTACGAGGATGAGGGGGATTGAGATGAAAGCCTTCGCGACGCTGCTCGACCGGCTCGTTCTCACCCCTTCGCGCAACGGCAAGCTGAAGCTGCTGACCGATTATTTTCGCGATACGCCCGATCCCGACCGGGGTTACGGGCTGGCGGCGATTGCCGGCACGCTGGACTTGAAAAGCGTCAAACCCGCCCTGCTGCGCGAACTCGTGCTGGAGCGCATGGACGAGGTGCTGTTTCGCTATTCCTATGATTATGTCGGTGATCTGGCCGAGACCATATCGCTGGTCTGGGGTAATATCGGCGGCGCGGATGACGCCGAAGCGCAGGATCCGCGCCTCGGCGACGTCGTCACATTGATGAATTCGCTCGGCCGTACGGAGGTTCGCAGCGCGGTGCGCGATCTTCTTGACCGGCTCGGTACGTCCTCGCGTTTCGCTTTCCTCAAACTCGCCACCGGCAGCCTGCGCATCGGCGTTTCGGCGCGGCTGGCCCGGCAGGCGCTGGCGGATTTCGCCGGGAAAGACATCACCGAAATCGAGACCCTCTGGCATGGGCTGACACCGCCCTATACGCCGCTTTTCGCATGGCTTGAGGGGAAATCCGGGCGGCCGGTGCTGGCGACGCCCGCCATCTTCCATTCGGTGATGCTGGCGACGCCGGTTTCTGATGGCGACCTTGATGCGCTGGACCCGGCCGACTATGCCGCCGAATGGAAATGGGACGGCATTCGCGTACAATTGTCCCGCGCAGGCGCCGCGCGAAAACTCTATTCCCGCTCCGGCGACGATATTTCCGGCGCCTTTCCCGATGTGCTCGATGCCATCGATTTCGAAGGCGTGATGGATGGCGAATTGCTGATCGGCGGCACGGCCCGATCCAATAATCTCACCCGCACCTTTTCCGACCTGCAACAACGGCTGAACCGCAAGACGGTGACGGCAAAGATGCTGGATGATTATCCCGCCTTCATCCGCGCCTATGACCTGCTGTTCGAGGGCGAGAGCGACATCCGCGGGCAGACTTATCTGGAGCGCCGCGGCAGGCTGTCGGATATTGTCGAGCACGCACCGCATGACCGTTTCGACCTCTCGCCGCTGATCGGCTTCTCCAGCTGGCAGGAGCTCGACACGCTGCGCGCCGCCCCGCCCGATCCGGTGATTGAGGGCGTGATGATCAAGCGTCGCGACAGCGCCTATCAGGCCGGCCGCGCCAAGGGGCCGTGGTTCAAGTGGAAACGCGACCCCTATAATATCGATGCCGTGATGATGTATGCGCAGCGCGGCCACGGCAAAAGGTCGAGCTATTATTCCGATTTCACCTTCGGCGTCTGGGCGGAAGGCGAGGATGGCGAACAGCTCGTGCCCGTCGGAAAGGCCTATTTCGGCTTCACCGATGCGGAGCTGGAGGTGCTGGACAAATTCGTGCGTGACAATACGGTCGAGCGTTTCGGCCCGGTGCGGGCGGTGCGCGCCACGCCGGATTTCGGTTTCGTGCTGGAGGTGGCCTTTGAGGGCATCAACCGCTCCACCCGCCACAAAGCCGGCGTCGCCATGCGCTTCCCGCGCATTGCAAGACTCAGGGCCGACAAGCTGCCGGCGGAGGCGGATCGCCTGTCCACGCTGGTGGCGATGATCGATGGTGTGGAAGGGTAGTGCTTCCTTGTCCCGAAATTGCCACGATGCCTGCGAATACATTGTTGTCATTCGCGAATCCGTGATTGGACAGTTTCCCGCCGCAGTGCTGAACTGCTAATATTTTCATTCCCGCCCTCAGGTGCACATATGGCAGAAAAACGCTTTCTCTCCTCACCTTTCGGACAGGAAGAGAGCGGCGTGATCTGCCCGAGCCTGACACGGCGCGGCCTGCTTGTCGGCGCGATTGGCGCCTCGGTGGCAGCGCTTTTGCCGCCGGGTGCAGGCGCGGCGGGTTTTTCCGCCCCCGAAGTCCTGCCGCTCGAAAGACAGGACTATGCGGAGGCCCGCAGACGTTTCCACACCCATCTGCTGCGCAAGATGCCCGCACCGGAAAAATCCTCAGCCCTCGGCACGCCACCCGGTGCCGAAAGGGTCACCTATCCGGGCGGGCCTGATGGCTCCATCGAGCTTGTCGCCTGGCTCTCCCACTACCAGCCATCCGGGACGCCGAAACCAGCCGTCCTGTTTCTCCACGGCGGCAATGCCACGGGTGACGGCCATTGGGCGCTGATGAAGCCCTATTGGGAAGCCGGTTTCGTCGTGCTTCTCCCGTCCTTCCGGGGTGAGAACGGCCAGAACGGCAATTATTCCGGTTTTTATGACGAAACGGCGGATGCACTGGCGGCTGCGGCCTATCTGGAAAACCTGCCAGGCATCGACAAAAAGCGGTTCTTCATCGCCGGCCATTCCAATGGCGGCACGCTGACGCTGCTGGCGGCCATGAGCCGCAAATTTCGCGCCGCCGCGCCCATATCCGCAGGCGTCAATTCATGGCGCTACTTCAACCGTTATTCGGACGAGATCTGTTTCGATGAAACCGACGAGCGCGAATTCATCATGCGCTCCTCGGTCTGTTTCGGCCCCAGCCTCAAATGTCCGGCACTGCTGCTGCGTGGTGACGAAGAGCGGCCATTCGATGCCGATCACCAGCTGTTTGTCGATCGTGCTTTGTCTTCCGGTTTCAAGGTCGACAAAAAACTGCTGCCCGGAACCCACAATGGCGTGGTCCCGGGCGCGGTGACGGAAAGCATCCGCTTTTTCAATCAATTCACATAAAAGGGCCGAAAACCGCTCGCGCAGCTTTCGGCCCTTCTGAAGTCAGGCGCTCTTCTTGAAATAGCCGAGCAGCCGCATGGCATTGGCGGTAACGAGAACCGTCGCGCCGGTATCGGCAAAGACCGCGAGCCACAGGCCGGAAAGGCCGGTAACGGTCGTCACCAGAAACACCGCCTTCAGGCCAAGTGCGATCGTCACATTCTGGCGGATATTCGCCATCGTGGCACGCGAAAGACCGATAAGGCGGGCCGCATCGCCGACATTGTTGCGCATCAGCGCCGCATCCGCCGCTTCCATCGCCACATCCGTGCCCGAGCCGATGGCGACACCGACGCTGGCGGCGGCAAGTGCCGGCGCATCGTTGATGCCGTCACCCACCATCACCACGGTCTTTTGGGCGGCCAGCTTGCGGATTTCCTCGACCTTGTTCTGCGGCAGGAGTTCGCCGCGCGCTTCAAGGCCCAGCTTGTTGCCGATGGCACGCGCCGTGCGGGCATTGTCACCCGACAGCATCAGCGAGGAAATGCCCATGTCCTTCAGCGCCTTGACACCTTCAGCCGCATCCTTGCGCGGTTCGTCGCGCATGGCGAAGAGGCCGCTTGCGGTTCCGCCGGCCATCACGACAGCCACGGTCTTGCCTTCGCTTTCGAGTGCGGAAATGCGATCGGCAAGGTCCTTCGAGAGGGTACCAACTTCGGTTGCAAAGCGCGGCGCCCCGATGAACAGGTCCTTTCCGCCGACAGTGCCCTGCATGCCGCGACCGGAAATCGCCTTGATGTTGGAGCCGGGCAGCGGCTTCACGCCGGCCTTTTCGGCGTGGTTGACGATGGCCCGCGCCAGCGGATGGCTCGATTCATGCTCGATGGTTGCCGCTTCGGCGATCAACCCGACCTCGTTGCCATCAAGCGCCACCACATCGGTCACCACAGGTTCGCCAAGTGTCAGCGTGCCCGTCTTGTCGAAGGCGACGGTTTCGGTGCGCGCCAGCATCTCAATGACCGCGCCGCCCTTCACCAGCATGCCGTGGCGTGCCGCAGCCGAAAGGCTGGAGGCGATGGCAGCGGGAACGGAAATAACGAGCGCGCAGGGGCAGCCGATCAGAAGCAAGGCGAGACCGCGATAAATCCAGGTGTCCCAGTCACCAAGGCCGGCAAGCGGCGGCACGATGATGGTGAGCACGGAGATCGCCACGATCAGCGGCATGTAATAACGCGAGAAGTTCTGGATAAAGCGCTCGGTGGGCGCGCGCGCATCCTGCGCTTCCTCGACAAGCGTGATGATGCGGGCGATCGTGTTGTCTTCCGGTGCGCGGTCGACGCGGATGCGCAGCGAACCGTCATGGTTGATCGAGCCGGCAAAGACGCGCGCGCCTTTTTCCTTGGCGACCGGAATGCTCTCGCCGGTCATCGGCGATTCGTCGACGCTCGATTCACCTTCCATCACCACGCCATCGGCGGCGATACGGTCGCCCGGACGTGCCACGACCACCTGGCCGATGCGCACCTGATCGGCGGCGACCTGACGCAGCGCGCCGTTTTCCTCCACCAATGCTGTTTTCGGCAGCAGCGAGCCAAGGGCCTTGATGCCCGAACGGGCGCGAGCGGCCGCAAAGCCCTCCAGCAATTCACCGATGGAGAACAGGAGCACGACGATGGCTGCCTCTTCCGCCTCGCCGATGAAGATCGCGCCGATGGCGGCAATCGTCATCAGCATCTCGATGGTGAAGATCGCGCCGAAACGCGCCGCGTTGAAGGCATTGCGTGCAATGGGGAACAGCGTCACCAGCGTCGCGACGATGAAGGCGTAACCGCCCCAGGCCGGAAAACTCAGCTCCGCCGCATAGGCGACCGCGACCAGAATGGTGCCGGTGAAAGTGTTGCGGGCCTTTGCGGTACGCCACCATGCGCCTTTTTCATCCGCGCCGTGGGCATGGCCGACGTCAGCGCTCGGGGCTGCTGCCGTCACCGTCTGCGCCTTGTCATTGGAATGACCGGCGTGATCATGGTCGTGGCCGCCGCAATTTGCGTGGTCGTGATCCGAGTGATCATGGCCGGCGTGATCGTGGCCTGAATGGTCATGCCCCGAATGGTCATGCTTGTGATCGTGGTCGTGATCATGGCCGCTGCACGAACCGTGATCGTGGTCGTGATTACCCTCCACCTTTTCGCGGGCAGCCTTTTCCTGCGGCAGCAAAGCGGGCTTGAAGCCGAGCTTGCGAAGCGTGTCCTCGATTTTTTCGACCGGGGTTTTGCTTTCTGCAAGCGACAGGTTCAGCCTTTCGCGTGCGACGGACACCTTGACGTCGGCAACACCGGGCAGGCGCGAGAGCGCGGTTTCGATCTTCGCCGCGCAGCTGCCGCAATCCATGCCGCCCACAGAAAAGATCAGGGCGTTGCTGCCGTCAGCCTTCGCCTCCGTGTCGGTATGGTGGTGGCCACCGCACGATGAATGGTCGTGATGCTCGGCCTCGATTTTTGCCTGCGGGGCCTTTTCCTGCGGCAGCAAAGCGGGTTTGAAGCCGAGCTTGCGCAACGTATCTTCGATCTTTGCGACCGGGGTTTTGTTCTCGGCGAGCGACAGGTTCAGCCTTTCGCGTGCAACGGAAACCTTGACATCGGCCACGCCGGGCAGGCGCGAGAGCGCGGTTTCGATCTTCGCAGCACAGCTGCCGCAATCCATGCCGCCGACCGTGAAGGTCAATTCCTCGGAGTTGCTGTTCAAATTGTCGCGTGTCGAAATATTCATGATTTCCGCTCCTGAATTCCAATCGACAGCCAATCTGGCACCTCTAGCAACTAGAGGTTCAAGAGCAAAAATGCGGTTTCTCGATTTTTTTGAAAGGCTCACACCAGCTTCGCGCCAGCCGCGTGGTGCATCTTGCCGCCACAGTTGGTTCCATGAAGCGGTTCAGATGACAGCACTCCTATTGAAAAACGGCCGCCGGGCGGCCTCTCTGGCGGGCCTTGCGGCTCTGCCCCTGTTGAGCGGCTGCCTTTTCGTAACGGATACGAGCCGGATGAACCCTGACGTCTTCGTGCAGGAAACCGCGCCCGTCTTCAATTTCAATTCCGTAAGCTCCAATCGCCAGCCGGAGCTGCCGCCGCAGCCGGGTCAGCTTTCCACGCGCCCGCCGGACCTGTTCAGAACCCGCTTCCACCAGGAATATGGCCCGCCGGTGCGCGGCCAGGGTCTCAGCGCACCGCAGGTGCAGGGCATGAATGCGCCGCGTGCCGCGGGCCAGAGCGCGCCGCTCGTGCCCGACCGGATGGCGACCTATGGCCTGCCGGTCTCCAACCCGCTGCACCGGGTGATGTATGGGCCGATCCGCGATGATGACCGGTCGCTGCCCGCCATTCCCTATAGCCGCATCGATCCGCGCTATTTGAGACAGGAAGTAAGTTACCAGACGGCGGAAGCGCCGGGCACCATCATCGTCGATACCAAGCAGCATTTCCTCTATCTGGTGCAATCGGGCGGCAAGGCCATCCGTTACGGTGTCGGCCTTGGACGTGACGGCTACGCCTGGTCGGGTCGCGGAAAGATCCAGTGGAAGGCGAAGTGGCCGCGCTGGACACCGCCCGACGAAATGGTGAAGCGCCAGCCGGAACTCACCTCCATTTCCGCCGCCAATGGCGGCATGACGCCGGGTCTCAACAATCCGCTCGGCGCCCGTGCGCTTTATATTTTCAAGGACGGCAAGGACACGCTTTACCGCGTACACGGCACGCCCGACTGGCAGTCCGTCGGCAAGGCGACCTCGTCCGGCTGCGTGCGCATGCTCAATCAGGACGTGATCGACCTCTATGAGCGCGTGCCGCAGGGGGCGCAGATTGTGGTTATCTGACCACGTTCTGAAAGAAAGCGCTGTGCCGCGCCGTCGCTCAAACGCCTTGTGACTGGCTTTTAGCGGTCGGTTAACTATTTTCGCAATACGCCTGAGACGTGGAACAAACGACGTACAACGGCGATATAGCCGTTCGAAATGTGGGACAAACCGGCCTTATGACAAGCACCGACACAGATCTTTCCAGACGCACCTTCCTTTCCCTTCTCGGCATTTCCTCCGCTTCGCTTCTGGCAGGCTGCGCCTCGTCGGGCACCGGAGACGCCATTCGCCAGCAGGCAAGCGCCATCGGCAGCGATTTCCGCCAGATGTTCTCGCCGGGCGTCAGCGATGCGGAACTGGCCGTCATGTACGGCTCCGTCGAGGATGGCGGTTACGTCATTCCCGCCGTGCCCTATCAGAAAATCGACCGGCGTTATTATCGCCAGCGGGTTGTCGACCCGACCGGCGAGCGCCCCGGCACCGTCGTCGTGGATACGCGTTCGCGTTTCCTTTATGTCGTGGAGCAGGGCGGCAGCGCCATGCGTTACGGCGTCGGCATCGGCCGCGATGGTTTCGCATGGTCGGGTGAAGGCGTCATCCAGTGGCGTCAGAAATGGCCGAAATGGACCCCGCCGGATGAAATGGTCGCCCGCCAGCCGGAACTGGTCAAATATTCTTCCAAGAATGGCGGCATGCCGCCGGGCCTCAAGAACCCGCTCGGTGCCCGCGCACTCTATATCTTCCAGAACGGCAAGGACACGCTTTACCGCCTGCACGGCTCGCCGGAATGGAACTCCATCGGCAAGGCCGTCTCCTCGGGCTGCGTGCGCCTGATGAACCAGGACGTCATCGACCTCTACGACCGCGTGCCGCAGAAGGCGCGTGTGGTGGTTTGGCAGTAAGCCGAGACTCAATCGCATAAAAAGGCGGCCTTGTGCCGCCTCTATTTTGGGGGGGCTAAGGGCGCGCCAGATTGTCCTTCAGTGCATTCACCCGGTCCCTGAGCTGCGCCAGTTCCTCCAGTCCGCAGCCGGTGGCGCCGCCGATTGCGGCCATGATCTTCACACCCTCTTTTTTGAGCTCGGCGCCCTTCGGTGTCATGGCCACCAGCACCTGCCGCTCGTCCACGGTGCCACGCTTGCGGGTGATAAGGCCCGCCTGTTCTAACCTTTTCAGCAGCGGTGAAAGGGTGCCGGAATCAAGGCCCAGCATTTCGCCGAGCGCCTTGACGGTGGAGGTCTGTTTTTCCCACAGCGCCATCATGACCAGATATTGCGGATAGGTCAGTCCGATCGGATCGAGCAGCGGCTTATAGGCCCGCGTGAAGGCGTGCGCCGCACCATAAAGGGCGAAGCATATCTGCTGGTCCAGCCTCAACAGGCTTTCCATCTTCGTGTCGTTGCCCTCTGCACCCATTGTTCTGCTCCAAAATAAACCGGGGAGGGAACAATCAGCCCCCGCTTTCGGTTCCTGCCGCATGGATGCGCGGCGAAATTTCGTGAAAACTATCGCAAAAAACGAATTTCCATTCAATGTGCAAAATTATATTGCGCACAATTTAATTGTTCGCTATAAGAGATTCAACATCAACCCGAAGGGAGTAAATGCCATGCCTATTCTCTATACGACCAAAGCATCCGCCACCGGTGGCCGCGCCGGCAACGCCAAGTCTGAAGACGGCGTTCTCGACGTCACCCTGACCGTTCCGAAGGAACTGGGCGGCGATGGCGCCACCGGCACCAATCCGGAGCAGCTTTTCGCTGCCGGTTATTCGGCCTGCTTCCTCGGCGCGCTGAAGTTTGTCGCCGGCAAGGAAAAGGTAAAGATTCCTGAAGACACGACTGTGACGGCGACCGTCGGTATCGGTCCGCGCGAAGACGGCGGCGGTTTCGGCATCGAAGTATCGTTGAAGGCGAATATTCCGGGCGTTGATCGCGAGGTTGCCGAAAAGCTGGTTGCCGCTGCCCATATCGTCTGCCCCTATAGCCACGCCATGCGTACCTCCACGGAAGTGCCGGTCTCGGTGGCCTGATTTTGCGAGATTGAAAAGCGAGGCCGGGTTCATCCCGGCCTTCTTGTTTTCAGAAAGAAAAATGCTATATTCTTTCCAAGGAAAGGATATGCGCCATGAATATTCACGCCAAGACCGCCAGTGATCCTGCATCGCAGGGCAGGGTCGTTACCAAGGCCGTCATCGCCGCTGCCGAGCGGCTGGGCCTGAACGCTGCCCGCACGGCGGATATTCTCGGTGTTTCCGCGCCCACGGTGTCGCGCATGAAACGGCTCGATTTCCTGCTGGAACCGGGCGCAAAGTCCTTCGAGCTTGCGGTGTTGCTGATCCGGGTGTTTCGTTCGCTGGACGCCATCGCCGGCGGCGATGAGGCGGTCGCGAAAAACTGGCTGCGCAATCACAATACGGCGCTTGATGCCGTGCCTGCCGACAGACTCACCACCATTACCGGATTGATCGATGTCCTCTCCTATCTGGACGCCCGACGCGCTCCTGTCTGAAAAACGCGCCGCATCGGGAAAATACTGGCGGCTGGTGGAGGCGCAACATCAGGTTTCCACCATGAAGCTGGTGGATACGGTGGAGGAGCAGTCGCTGCTGGAAGATATTCTGGAGGCGAGCAAGCGGCCGTTTCCGCCGGAATGCGCCGGTTTCGACTATCTTCTCGCCACGCCCTTCCGTTATGGCGCCGCCTATCCGCATGGCTCGCGTTTCCGCCGGGCAGGGTTCACCGAAGGCGTTTATTACGCCGCCGCCAGGGTGGAAACGGCGCTGGCGGAAATGGCCTTCTACCGGCTGCTGTTTTACGCGGAATCCCCCGGCACGCCGTTACCCGCCAATCCCGCCGACTATTCCGCCTTTGCCGCCCGTGTCGCGACTGATGCGGCGCTTGATCTGACGAAGCCGAAACTGAGCCGGGACGAGGCGCACTGGAGCGACCTGCAGAATTACGAGCCATGCCAGGCGCTCGCCGAGCAGGCACGGCTGGCAAAGATCGAGGCCATTCTTTATCGCTCGGTGCGCGATCCCGCAGGCGGCCTCAACATTGCCATCCTGTCGCCAAAAGCCTTTGCCGCAAAAGCGCCGGTGGAACGGATGAGCTGGCGCATTCACCTGTCCAAAACCGGGGTGCAGGCGCTTTGCGAATTTCCGATGCGCAGAACCGGTTTTTCGGTTTCGGATTTTGCCGGTGATTCGCGTCTGGCGGGTCTGTTGGGTTGATTCTCGTCTGTTAGGCAGGACATCGCCGGCTGTTTCTTCTCCCCGAGGGGGAGAAGGTGGCCCGAAGGGTCGGATGAGGGGGCAACGGCAGCGATGGACCGCACCCCTGCCCCCTCATCCCGCTGCCGCGGACTTCTCCCCCTGGGGGAGAAGAAACAAGCGGCATCCCTACAGTCTAATCGGGCCTAGCCGTAAGTTCGGACAGCCCTTACTGCTTCGCCACACGCGCACGCAACTCCTCCACATGCGCGGCGATTTCCGGGGTCACCGCATCGCCGAAATCTTCCATTTCAAACATCGGGCGAATTTCGATCTCGCTTTTTTCCAGCATCGGGTTGGGGCAGCGTTTTACCCATTCCACCGCCTCATCCATGTCCTTCACCTGCCAGAGCCAGAAGCCGGCAACCAGTTCGTTGGTATGCGGGAAGGGGCCGTCGATCACGCTGCGGCTGTCGCCGTCAAAAACGATCCGCTTGCCCTTCGAGGAGGGGTGCAGGCCGTCACCGGAAAGCATGATGCCGGCATTGACCAGTTCCTCGTTGAATTTCCCCATCGCCTCCATCAGCTCGGTCGTCGGCATGACGCCATCTTCGCTGCTTTTGGTGGCCTTCACAAAAACGATGACACGCATTGTCTTTCCTCCTTGGTTGCGTCTTCCCGATAGTTTCGCCGTTCGGCGCGACGGCCCGATGACATTCTCACGGACAAAAGTGGCGATATGCCGCTTCCCTGTCAGCCGAGATCGATGAGATCGCGGCGCAGCCGGTCAGGGTCGCCGCTGCCGATGCGGGCTTCTATTTCGGCATGGGTCTGTTCCCAGATGGGGAAGGCGGCGGCGAGCACGGCCATGCCATCGGCCGTCAGCCGCAGGCGCTTGCCGCGCTTGTCCCTGGGGTCCTGCTCGATGCTGACCAGCCCGCGCCGCTCCAGCGGCTTCAGCGCCGCGGTCAGCGTCGTGCGGTCCATGGCCAGAAGATTGGCGACCGGCCCCATGGGCGGCGGTTCCGGCCGGTTGAGCGACATCAGCAGCGAAAACTGGCCATTGTTGATGCCAACAGGCTTCAGCGCATTGTCGAACAGCCGCGCAAGCGCCCGCGCCGCACGCTGCGCATGCAGGCAGAGACACGCGTCCCGCACGAAAAGAGTTGCTGAAAAAGGAATCACGCTGGCGTTTGACATGGGATAAATATGTTGATATCAACCTAATTAGTCAAGCGGAACTTGATGCCCCGCTGATGGTTTTATTGACTTTCAATGCAGAAATAGGCGGCGCGCTGCGTGGGAGCGGAGTGGTGCCGTGGTGAAAGACGGATCCAAGGAGGAAAGATCATGTCTCATCCCGTTGTTTCGAATGAAGAGTGGATTGCGGCGCGCCGCGACCTGCTGGTGAAGGAAAAGGAACTGACCCGTGCGCGTGACAGGCTGAACGAAGCGCGGCGTGCATTGCCCTGGGAAGAGGTGACGAAGGACTATATTTTCGATGCGCCTTCCGGCCCGAAATCGCTGAAGGAACTCTTTGGCACCTGCAGTCAGCTCATCGTTTATCACTTCATGCTGGCCCCTGACTGGGAAGAGGGCTGCACGGGCTGTTCCTTTTTCGCCGACCATGTCGATGGTGCGCTGGTTCACCTCAAACATGGCGATGCGGCCTTCGTTGCGGTCTCCCGCGCGCCGCTCGACAAGATCGAGGGCTACAGACGCCGCATGGGCTGGAAGTTTCCATGGGTTTCGGCTGATGGCAGCGACTTCAACTACGACTATCAGGCCTCCTTCCGCGATGAGGATATAGAGAGCGGGGCTATCACCTATAATTACCGTGAAATCGAGCCGATGGGCGACCTGAAGGACCTGCACGGTATCAGCGTTTTCGCCAAGGGCGAGGACGGCAAGATCTACCACACCTATTCCACCTATGCCCGTGGTGCGGAACAGACGCTCGGCACGCTGATGCTGCTCGATCTGGTGCCAAAAGGCCGTAATGAAGACGAGGTAATGGATTGGGTGCGGCGGCACGACCAGTATGAGGACGAGCCGAAGGCCGCATCCTGCTGCCACTGAAAACAGACAGACGAGGAGGAGACGACAATGGAAATGGAAAGCGTCACGCCGCAGAAGGAACACGAATTCCTGTCGAGGCTCGTGGGCGACTGGGTCATGACTGCCGGCCATGATGGATACAATCCCGATGATCCGAACCAGCGTTTCACAGAGACCGTCCGCTCCATCGGCGGGTTGTGGATCATCGGCGAAGGCACGGGCAGGATGCCCGATGGCGACCAGATGACGGCCGTGATCACGGTGGGCTTCGACCCGGCCAAGGGCAATTTCGTCGGCACCTGGGTGGGGTCGATGATGACCCATCTCTGGGTCTACAGGGGCTGGCTGGAAAATGACGGCAAAACCCTGACGCTGGAAGCGGAAGGCCCGGCCTTTGACGGTTCCGGCCGCATCGATACCTATCACGATGTGCTGGTGCTGCATGACGACAACCACCGCAGCTTTTCCGGCAGCGTCAAGCAGCCGGATGGCAGCTTCAAGACCTTCATGACATCGGAGTTCCGGCGCAAGGCGTAAAGCCGCGCCGGAATTCATCTGTACCAGAAGCGCCGCCGCATCCCGCAGCGGATAATCGCTGAAACCTCGCACCAAGATCTCCGGAGGAGACGACATGTCCGATACACACGGAAAATTCATATGGGTCGAGCTGATGACGCCTGACATGGAGGCGGCAGCCCGCTTTTATGGCCATGCCATCGGCTGGCAGACCAAGGATTTCGGTTCGCCGGAAATGCCCTATCTCGTGCTGGAAGCCGACGGCAAAGGCATGGGCGGCATCATGGAACTGACCGAGGAACACAAGGGCCAGGGCATTCCGCCGAACTGGACCGGTTATGTCTCCGTCGACGACGTCGATGCCTCGGCAAAACAATTCGAGGCAAAGGGCGGCTCCGTCATGCGCCAGCCGCAGGACATTCCCGAAATCGGCCGCTTTGCGGTGGTGGCCGATCCCTATGGCGCGGTTCTGTGCATCATGACCCCGCTGCCGATGGACAGCGGCGGTTTCCCCGAGGACATGCAGAGCAAGCAGGGGCATGTCGGCTGGTACGAACTGATGACGGGCGATGTGGATGGAGCGACCGCCTTTTACGGCGAAGTTTTCGGCTGGACCAAGGACCATGATTTCGACATGGGCGAAATGGGGCCGTACCGCATCTTTGCCCATAACGGCAAAGCCATCGGCGGCATGATGAAACGCATGCCGCAGGTACCCGTCTGTTATTGGGGTTATTACTTCAATGTCGACGGTATCGATGACGCCATCACCCGCATCAGTACCGGCGGCGGCAAGGTCGTCAACGGCCCGATGGAAGTGCCCGGTGAGAGCTGGATCGTCAATTGCCAGGACCCGCAAGGCGCTTTCTTCTCGCTGGTTTCGCAGAAGAAATAACAATTCACACCCCTCCCGCCATCGAGCTGGCGGGAGGGGTGATTTGCCAGAGGCGGTTATGCCGAGGCGAAAAACGCTTCCGGGTCCTCGACCTCTACCAGTTTGCGTTTCTCTATCAGCCAGAAACGGGTTCCGACCGCCCGCACGAAACTTCTGTCATGTGAAATGAGGATGCAGCTGGCCTCACGGCCGGTAATCTCCGCCTCCAGCGCTTCCTGCCCTTCAATGTCCAGATGGTTGGTGGGCTCGTCGAGCAGGTAGAAATTCGGCTCCGCCAGCCGCAGCGCCAGCATGGCCAGCCGCGCCTTCTGCCCACCGGAAAGCGTTGCGATGCGGCGCTTCTGCATTTCCATGTCGATCCCCGCACTTGCAAGCAGGCCGTGCACACGCTGGTCGCCAATGTCGAAACGGCGCATCAGGAGCGCGAAGGCTGTGCTGTCGTCATCGATTTCGGCAAGCGACTGATCGACATAGCCTGCTACCAGCGAAGGCGTGGCCTTTATGCCGTCCTGCATCTGGCCAGCGTCCGTTATCGCCTGCTTCAGAAGCGAGATCAGCCGCGTCTTGCCGACGCCGTTGCGGCCGAGAATGACGACGCGGTCGCCCTGGCGGATAAATTGCCGTCCGGTGCGGAACAGCAATGTCCCGTCTGGTATCGAGACCGGGATATCTTCCAGTGTAATCAGGACCTTGGCATGGGTGCCGCGATTGGCGAGCTGGATTTTGCCGGCTGATCGTTCCTGATGTGCAGGCCGGGCTTTTTCCTCCAGCTTTTCGGCGCGCTGGCGCAACTGCTTGGTCTTGATGGTCAAAAGATCGCTGCCGGAATTGATGCCGATATTGTTAAGCTTCGCGGCCTGCCGGCGCAATTGCTGCGCGGTCTTCATGTCCCGCTGGAAACGCCGTTCGTCGGCGGCATCCTCCTCGGCGAGTGCCGCACGCGCGTGGCTATAGGGCAGGCGGAAGAGCGCCGAATTTTCCGGCCGCAGAAACAGCGTGGTTCTCGTGACATTGTCGAGGAAGGCGCGGTCATGGCTGACAATGACGACCGCCGTATCGCGCGGCAGCTGCCCCATCCAGTTTTCCAGCACGTTGATTTTTTCAAGATCGAGATGGTTGGTCGGCTCGTCGAGCAGGAGAACATCCGGCTCGGTGATCCAGGCCCGCGCCAGCATGGCAAGCCTCTGCCAGCCACCGCTCAGCTCTTTCAAAAGGCGCTGACGATAGGGCTCCGGCACCATCATGGCGTCGAAGATAATATCGGCGCGCCAGCTCTCATTGTCGATCGCATCCGCCGGCAGGGCGGAAAGCACGGCGTCCCGCATCGTCTGTTCCAGAAGCGCCGAAGGCAGGTGCTGATGGACGATGGACTGCGTCAGCCCGCGCAGCCGGGTAATATCGCCGCTGGTGGCGTCCAGTTCACCGGCAAGGCAATTGAGCAGGGTGGACTTGCCGCAGCCATTCGCCGCCACGATGCCGATGCGGTCTCCCGCATTCACGGTGAGGCTGAGATTGGAGAAAAGCGGTTTTCCCAGAATGATTCCGAGATTGCGAAGCGTGATAAGGGTCATGAAGTCGTCTCTGGCAAACGGACCAGCAACGAGCCGTGGTCCGCCGCCATGGGCAGGACTGCGTTCAGCTCGAGTTGGTCAGTTATGAAAAATGCGCAACCGCAGACATGCTGCTTTCTGCGCGGCCTTTTGGGCAAACCAGAGTGTTGGTGTTCCGGTCAGCCCTGCAAACGCATCTGCAGGGCAAAAAGGTGGCAGAGCTGGCGGTTGCGCCAGAAGCAGGAAATATCCATGCGAAGCCTCCTTTCTTGAAACGGGTTGAACTGATCGATGCTTAACAGCGGCGGCGTTGGGAGGCAATGGGTTTTGTAACAGGGGGAGGTTAGGGAATGCGGTATAGGCGCGCAGCGACGATTGATCGCCAGACGCCTCCACTTCCGTCATTCCGGCCTTGAGCCGGAATCCAGCCAGCCCAAGTCATTGGGCTGAAAAGACTCTCTCCGCCACGCAGACGCGTGTCGGCTGGATACCGGCTCAAGGCCGGTATGACGGAAGGAGCTTACGGAAACGCTGTAAGCATGGCGGCTGCCGCATCAGGTGCGACCTTTGCGGTAGACCGGCTGAAACGTATCGCTTTACCGCTTCAAGCTCCCCAAAATCCCCCGCACGATCGCCCGACCGACAGAGGTTGCAACCGAGCGGGCCGCGCTTTTCATCGCCGCTTCGATCACCGTCTCGCGCTGGTAGCCGCTCGTCTTACGCGCGCCGCCATTGCGGGCGCCGGTGGTGGAGGCCTGCGTGGGTTCGTCATCGCCGAAGCCCGGCAGGCGCCAGCGTCCCGAGGCGTTGTCGGACTGGTTTGCGGCGTTTTCCTCTTCCGCACGCTTGGCGGCTTCGGCTTCCGCCGCCTTCTGAGCGCGGGCATTGAGGATTTCGAAGGCCGATTCCCGATCTAGATCCTTGTCGTATTGACCGGCGACGGGGCTGACGTCCATCAGCGATTTGCGCTCGGCATCGGTGAGCGGTCCGACGCGGCCCGACGGCGGGCGCACGAGGGTGCGTTCCACGATGGAAGGCGCGCCCTTGTCATGCAGGGTGGAAATCAGCGCTTCGCCGGTGCCAAGCGTCGTGATGGTGTCGGCGGTGTTAAAGGCCGGGTTCTGGCGGAAAGTATCGGCCGCCGTTCTCACCGCCTTCTGTTCACGCGGCGTATAGGCGCGAAGCGCGTGCTGCACGCGGTTGCCCAGCTGGGCGAGGACGGTTTCCGGCACGTCAAGCGGGTTCTGCGTGACGAAATAAACGCCGACGCCCTTGGAGCGGATCAACCGCACCACCTGTTCCACGCGTTCCACAAGCACCCTTGGAGCATCGTTGAACAGCAGATGCGCCTCGTCGAAAAAGAACACCAGGCGTGGCTTTTCCGGGTCGCCCACTTCCGGCAGTTCCTCGAAGAGTTCCGAGAGCATCCACAGAAGGAAGGTGGCGTAAAGGCGCGGGTTCATCATCAGCTTGTCTGCGGCGAGAACCGAAACCGTACCGCGCCCATCGATGCCGACGCGCATGATGTCGGCGATCTTCAGCGCCGGTTCGCCGAAGAAATTCGCAGCACCCTGCTGTTCGAGGACGAGCAGCCCGCGTTGCAGCGAGCCGACCGAGGCCTTGGAAATCAGGCCGAACTGGTTGGAAAGTTCGGTTGCGTTTTCGCCCATGTAGTTCAGCAGCGATTGCAGGTCCTTGAGATCGAGCAGCGGCAGCCCGCCCTGATCGGCGATCTTGAAGGCGATGTTGAGCACGCCTTCCTGCGCTTCCGATGCGTCCATCAGCCGGGCGAGCAGCAGCGGCCCCATTTCGGCGATGGTGGCGCGCACGCGATGGCCTTTTTCACCGTAGAGATCCCAGAAGATCACCGGCGACTTGCCATAGGAAAAATCCGTAAAGCCGATCTGTTCAGCGCGTTTCTGCACCCAGTCCTTGGCCTCGCCCTCAGCGGCGATGCCGGAAAGGTCGCCCTTGATATCGGCGCAGAAAACGGGAACGCCGGCCTTGGAGAAACCTTCGGCGAGAACCTGCAGCGAAACGGTCTTGCCCGTTCCCGTCGCACCCGTGATGAGGCCGTGGCGGTTGCCGAATTTCAGCTCCAGATATTCGCCCTTGTTCAGGCTGTCATCCGGATTGCGGCTGGTCCCGATATAGAGCTGTCCGTCCTGCAACATCGACCATTTTCTCCTGCGGCTGACGCGAATTAAAGCGTTACAAGCATGCTTTGACCGCTACCGGTAAAAGCGGCCTTTTCATAGTTTGGTTGTGATGATCTTATAAGGACAGTTTCAAGGCGCAACAACTGCTTGATGGCGATGAAGAAAAACCGCTTCCTGAAAGTTGGGGCATCCGCCCGTCTCCCGCTTGAATGCGGCATGGGATTGTTTTACGTTGACGTTAACGTCAGTTATTCGATGTTGGCGTCGTTTTTCAACAGGAGGCAAGAATGAACGAAGTCGTGGACCAGATCGCCGCAAAGGCGGGCATAGACCCTGCACTGGCCGAAAAGGCCGTCGGCATGATCCTGGGTTTTCTGCAGCGTGAGGCGGCAGACGGTCCGATCGCCCGCATGATCGAAGCCATTCCCGGCGCAAGCGATCTCGTGGCGCAATATAATGGCGAAGGCGCCGGTAATGGCGGCGGCCTGCTCGGCGGCCTGATGAGCGCGATTGGCGGCGGCGGCATCATGGGTCTCGGCCAGCAGCTGATGAGCCAGGGCCTCGGCATGAGCGAGATTTCCACGCTCGCCAAGGAAACCATCGCCGTTGCCCGTCAGCATGCCGGCGATGAGGTTGTCGATCAGGTGATCGCTTCGGTTCCGGGCCTCAGCCAGTTCGCTTGATGCGACGTTATTCCAATGCGGGGCGCGGCGGCTGTTCACTGAACAGGCGCCGCGCCTCTTCTATTTCCGCATGGTGCGTTTCCGCCCAGATCCACACGCCGCAAAAAGCGCTGCCAAGCGTTCTGCCGAGTGGCGTGAGATCATAATCCACATGCGGCGGAATGACGGGGTGCACGGTGCGGCGCACCAGCCCGTCACATTCCATCTGCCTCAGCGTTTTCGTCAGCATCTTCTGGCTGATGGTGCCGACCAGCCTGCCGATCTGCGTGAAGCGCAGGGTGCCGTGCTCTTCCAGCACCTCCAGGATCAGCATTGTCCATTTGTCCGCCACTTTGGCGATGATGTCCTGAACCAGCGCCTCGATGACCGGATCGGTCTCCGTGGGCGGTGGAATCCTGCGCCTGTTTTCGATCGCGGGATCGGCGGCGTGCCGCTTCATTTTTACACTCTCCTTTGGGTAAGTATAATTCTTTTGGGTGCCTACTTACGAATGGAGAGTAGAGTAGCTAATTTCCTGTCATCCCACAAGAACGACAACAGGTAAGGATTTTCCGATGAAAACGACAGGCAACACCATTCTCATCACCGGTGGCGGCTCCGGCATCGGGCGGGCGCTGGCGGAAGCGTTTCACCAGCGCGGCAACAAGGTCGTCATTTCCGGCCGCCGCCAGACCGTGCTGGATGAGGTGACGGCGGCCAATCCCGGCATGGCCTCGGTGGTCATGGACGCGACCGATGCCGATGGCATCCGCGCTTTTGCGGATGATCTCGTGAAGGCGCATCCCACCCTCAATGCCGTCATCAACAATGCCGGCATCATGCGACCGGAGGATATCGGCGCGGCCCCGGATTATCTGGAGACGGCAGAGGAAACCATCGCCACCAACCTTCTTGCGCCCATCCGGCTGACGGCGGCGCTCCTGCCGCATTTCCTCAAACAGCCTGAGGCCACGGTGCTCACGGTATCCTCCGGCCTCGCCTTCGTACCCATGGTGCTGACCCCCACATACAGCGCCACCAAATCGGCCATCCATGCCTATTCGGTTGCGCTGCGTGAGCAGCTGAAAGAGACCCCGGTGGATGTCATCGAAATCGTGCCGCCCTATGTGCAGACGACGCTGATGGGCGAGGGGCAGGCAAAGGACGAAAGAGCCATGCCGCTCGAGGCCTTCATTTCCGAAGTGATGGATATTCTGACCAACCGCCCGGAGGACAGGGAAGTGGTGGTGGAGCGTTGCAAGCCGCTGCGTTTTGCCGCCCAGAACGGCAATTTCGATCAGGTCTTCGCCATGATCAACCATCTGCATCCGTAAGTGTTCCTGTCAGGGGCACATGGCCTGTGATGCATGGCCTGTGATAATGTGGCGCTCTTTAAAGGGAGCGCCACGCTTTTATGGGCAACAGCCAATTCCTCATGCCGAAAACCGCCATGCCCGGCATCGCCGCCGTCGTGGCGGATAGCGACCGCGCTTTCCCGCGCCACATGCACGATCAGTTCGGCATTGGCCTTGTGGAGCGCGGCGCGCAGAAGTCGCTCTCCGGGCGCGGCATGGTGGAGGCGAAAGCGGGCCATGTCATCACCGTCAACCCGGGTGAGGTCCATGACGGTATTCCGCTGGGAGAGGGCGGCCGCGCCTGGCGGATGCTCTATCTCGACATCGATATCGTGCGGAATACGATTGCCGATGTCTGCGAAAAGGATCGCGGCAGTTTCGAATTTTCCCATCCCGTTGACATCAGGCCTCTGGCAGATCGGTTCCGGGCGCTTTTTTCAGCCGTGACGGCAACGGATCGGCCGGGCGAGACCCTGCATTGCGATGAGACGTTGCTGATGCTTCTGGCAGGTGCGATGGAAACGGTGGCAGCGCCACACGAGACGGCCGCGCCGGGCAGCATAAGACGGGCGAAAAGCAGCATCGATGACGATCCCGCCCGGCCGTTTCGCCTAACCGATCTGGCACGGGAGGCCGGCATGAGCCAGTTCCGTTTCCTGCGATCCTTCGCCAGGGCCACGGGGCTGACGCCGCATAGCTACCTTCTCCAGCGGCGCCTGCATCTGGCCCGGCGTGCACTTGCCAAGGGCGCGCCGCCCGCCGATGTGGCCTTTTCCGCGGGTTTTTCCGACCAGAGCCATTTGAACCGGCTTTTCGTGCGGCAGTTCGGGGTCACGCCGGCGGCCTATAGGGCGGCGTCAGGTCGTTAACAGATCGCTGAAACCTCTCTTCCGTCATGCCGGACTTGATCCGGCATCCAGCCACGGCGCGCCTGCGCCGTGAGACGAGTCTGCCGTGAGACGAGTCTATTGCGATCAAGGACTTGATCGCGCTGGATCCCGGATCAAGTCCGGGATGACGGAATGTGGATGCAACAGCTGCAATTTCATCCAAGACGTCGGCACTCATCCCCCGCCATGCTCAAGCCCTTCACCCCACAGGACTTGCAGCTTTCATGACCCTTGAATTCCTCATCACATCCCTCGTCGTCGCGGCCTCTCCCGGAACCGGTGTGGTTTACACGCTCGCCGCCGGTCTTTCCCAGGGGGCGAAAGCGAGCATTGTCGCGGCCTTCGGCTGCACGCTCGGCATCGTGCCGCATCTGCTGGCGGCCATTACCGGCCTTGCCGCGATCCTGCACGCCAGCGCGCTGGCCTTTGGCGTGGTCAAATATCTGGGTGTCGCCTATCTCATCTACATGGCATGGAACACGCTTCGCGAAGATGGCGCGCTGAAAATTGACGATGGTCAGGAACATCGCGGAGTGGCACGGGTCATCGGCGAGGCGATCCTGATCAATCTCCTGAACCCGAAACTGTCGATCTTCTTTTTCGCCTTCCTGCCGCAATTCATCGCGCCGGAGGAGGCCTCTCCGACATGGCGCATGGTCGATCTGGGGCTGATCTTCATGGCCATGACATTTCTGGTATTTGCGCTTTACGGCTGTTTTGCCGCCTCGGTCAGGCGGCAGGTGGTGGCGCGCCCGGCCGTGCTGACCTGGCTGAGACGCAGTTTCGCCGCCGCTTTCGTGGCGCTCGGGGCGAAACTGGCTTTGACGCAGCGGTGAGACCGAGCCGGGCTCACGCTACCGGTTGTCTCAATCGTCCCAATCAGGCGCGAGGTGGCCGGGGCTGACGATGCGGCCGTTCGGTTTGGCAAGCGCGTGGATCGCCTGCATTTCCTCTTCCGTGAGCGCAAAATCGAAAATGTCGAAATTCTCCTTCAGGCGGCTTTCCGTCGCGGTCTTGGAAAGCGCAACGACATCCGGCTGCTGCACGGCCCAGCGCAGGGTCACCTGTGCCGCCGTCTTGCCGTGCCTTGCGCCAATATCCTGCAGCACCGGATCGTTCGGCACCCTGCCATCGGCCATCAGATAATAGGCGGTGACAGAAAGCCCGTTTTTGCGTGCTGCCGAGATCACCTTCGTCTGGTTGAGATAGGGATGGTATTCGATCTGGTTTGTGGCAAGCGGCGTGTCGGACAGTTTAACCGCCTCTTCGGTCAGCGCCACGTTGAAGTTGGAAATGCCGATATTGCGGACCTTTCCGGCTTTGCGCACCTCGTTCAGCGCGCCGATCCGTTCCGCCAGCGGCACATCGCTTTTCGGCCAGTGCAGGAGCAGGAGATCGACATAATCCGTCTTCAGCTTCTGCAGGCTTTCATCGACGGAGGCTAGAAAATCATCGTGCCGGTAACGGTCCACCCAGACCTTGGTGGTCAGGAAAATATCGTGTCGTGAAATGCCTGATTGCGCGATGACCTCGCCGACCGCACCTTCGTTCTTGTAGATCTGCGCGGTGTCGACATGGCGGAAACCGAGTTTCAGCGCCTCCGGCAGAATGCGCCGCACATCGTCTTCCGGAATGCGGAAGGTGCCGAAACCGAGGGCGGGAATATTCGCGCCATTGGCGTTGACGTGATACATGGGTGTCTCTCCTGTTTCCTGAAAACATGACCGGCTGAGGATGCCGGACGGGGAAGCCGTCTTTTATTAACTGGTGTCCGCCTGATCGGTTTCAACCGGGCGGGGGCGATGTCACATCAGCACATAATCCACAGGGCGCGGATTGGCCGGAAGGTCGGTCTCGCCCATCGCCTCGCGCAGATTGATCTCGATGGTGGTGGCAAGCGAATTGATCGGCACGGCGTTGAAGCCGGTGCCGAAGGGTTCTTCCAGCTCGTCGGACAGGGCATCGAGGCCGAAAAATGTGTAGGCGATCAGCGTGCTGGTGAACGGCGTGGCCCAGCCGAGCAGATCGGTGAAGCCGAACGGCAGCAGAAGACAGAACAGATGCGCGGTGCGGTGCAGCAGCAGCGAATAACCGAAGGGAACCGGCGTGTGGCGGATGCGCTCGCAGGAGGCAAGTGCCGCGCCCATCTGCTGCACGGTGGCATCCAGCATCTGCAACTGGATATCGCTGATCTGTCCCTTTGCGTTTGCGGTGACAAGATCGTTTGAAATCCCGCGCAGGAGCATTTCCGGCCTGTTTCGGCTGCGGGCATAATGCTCCGTCAGATCATCCGGAATGAGACCGGCAATATTGGATTTCTCCCCGCCCGGGCGCAGATGCGAAACCAGCTCGTGGCAGAAGACGATGGCGAGATCGATGATCCGGCGGCGCGAGACGGGATCGGCCACATCCTGCCGGCTTTCCAGCATGGCGCTCTGCCGCGCCAGCGTGCGCGCCACGGTTATCAGCATGCCCCATTGTTTGCGGGCTTCCCACCAGCGGTCGTAACAGGCATTGGCGCGAAAGCCGAGGAAGACCGAAAGGGCGATACCCAGCAGCGAAAACGGCGCGCCATTCAGCGCCTGCACCAGATCGGGCCGGTCCTTGTGCGCCCAGACGACCAGCGTCGACAACAGGAAAACGGCAAGCACCTGCGGAAAGATGCGGACGATGATGGAGCCGCGCACGATGATGAAAAGTTGCAGCAGGTTCGGTTTTGGACGAACGATCATGGCGGAGACTCGAAAATGCCTGTGAGCTGGGTGGTGAGGGAGGCGAAAACCACGGAGCATATCTACATAATGGCAGACCGTTATTGTCCACCCTTTTTTACATGATTGCACCTGGCGGCAGGCGGCGTTACCTGTCGGATAGGCAAGATCGGGCAGGCAAGATCGGAAACGGCAGATCGGAATGGGGAGGAAGATTGCGTGTCGCGCTCACAACGGCTTCTTGATCTGTTGCAGATCCTGCGGTCCCACCGCATGCCGGTCAGCGGTGCTGCCCTTGCCGCGCAAACCGGCGTCAGCCTGCGCACGCTCTACCGCGACATAGCAACGCTTCAGGGACAGGGTGCGGATATCGAGGGCGAGGCGGGCGTGGGTTATGTTCTGCGTCCCGGTTTCCTGTTGCCGCCGCTGATGTTCTCGCAGCAGGAGATCGAGGCACTGGTGCTCGGATCGCGCTGGGTGGCGGGACGCGCCGATGCGGGGTTGGCGGATGCCGCCCGCGCTGCGCTCGTGAAGATCGGTGCCGTTCTGCCCGATACCCTGCGCGAGGAACTGGACAATTCCACGCTGCTTGTCGGTCCCGGGCAGGCATTGGCCGCCATCCGCGTCGATCTCGCCGCCATTCGCGATACGATCCGCAAGGAAAGCAAGGTTGTATTGACCTATCGCGATGAAAAGGGAGAGGCGACGGAGCGGGTCGTCTGGCCCTTCGCGCTCGCTTTTTTCGATCTTGTCCGGGTCATGCTGGCCTGGTGCGAGACGCGGCAGGATTTCCGCAGTTTCCGGGCCGACCGCATCGAGAGTTTCCACGTGACGGACAAGCGTTACCCCCGCCGCCGCCAGGCCCTGCTGAAGGAATGGCGCGAGCGGGAAAAACAACGGCGTCGGCAATACCATGCTGACAAAAACTGACAGCAGGCGGGTCTAGAACCTGTTCATCCGCAACCAAGGAGAACAGCCATGACGACCCAGCCTGACTTTACCATTCTCTACGTCGACAGCCCGCCGGCCAGCACGGAATTTTACAGGGCGCTGCTGGGCGCGGAGCCCGTCGAAGCCTCGCCGACATTCTCCCTGTTCGTCCTCCAGAACGGCATGAAGCTTGGCCTCTGGTCGCGCCACACGGTGGAGCCGAAGGCGTCGGTCACCGGCGGTGGCGGCGAACTTGCCTTCCGCGTCGAAAGTGATGCGCAGGTGGATGGAACCTTTGCCGAATGGAGGGCGAAGGGCATCGCCATCTTGCAGCAGCCCGCCAGAATGGAATTCGGCCACACATTCACCGCCGCCGATCCCGATGGCCATCGTCTCCGGGTCTATGCTTTCTCTGGCTAAAGATAATGCTTTGAGGCCTTTTGGCTAAAAGGTTTGCCCACGCTCTCCTCATCCCTGTGCCTGTCATAGGGATCCAGCCAGCCCAAGTCCTTGGGCTGAAAGGATTATGATGCGCCAGCATGGGAAAACGCTGCGTCGCGCCCCCTGCGCTACTTCTTCACCGCCACCATGAAAAGCCGGGGAAAGCGCAGAAGCAACCGGCCATCCGCCATCGGTGGATAGGCAGCCTTGATGCGCTGCGTATAGTCGGCGAGGAAGGCCTCGCGGTTTTCCTCGCCGGCGGCGGCGAGATAGGGTCGCAGCCCCGTGCCCTTGACCCATTCCACGATGCTTTCCGCATCCTTCATGGGGTGGTTGTAGATGGTGTGCCATACATCCACCCGCGCGGATTTGGGCGCCAGCGCATCGAAATAGGCGGCGGGCGAAGGCAGCGGCTTGCGGCGCAACTTGCCATCCGCAAACGTCTCCTTCCAGGGGCCGTTCGCGCCCGTTTCCTCCATGGCGCGATGTGTCGGCTCCTGCAGATTGTCCGGCATCTGCACGGCCAGAACGCCGCCGCTTTCCAGCTCGTCCATCAGCCGCGAAAAGACGGCAAGATGATCCGGCACCCATTGGAAAACCGCATTGGCATAAAGCAGGTCGGCCTTCTGGGCCGGCTTCCACTGGGCGAGATCGGCCTTGCCGAAGCGCGTGGTCGGCAGCCGGTCCGCCGCTTTCTCCAGCATGTCGTCATCGCTGTCGATGCCGGTAATGACGTTGACGCCGTAGCGATCGGTCAGAAGCTCGGTGGAATTGCCGGGACCACAGCCGAGATCAAAGCCGTTCAGGACCCGCTCCAGCGGCACCTGCGCCAGAAGATCCCTTGCGGGACGTGTCCGCTCGTCTTCAAATTTCAGATATTGCTGGGCGGACCATGCCATGATTTTCTCCTGCTGAAACGTCGCATCCGGACGGCGAACGAGGATGCGCAAAGGGCGCCGCAGGCGCCGTGAGATCACCAACATCGCACGGGTAAAATCGCCCCGCCATCATCCGATGCATGAATTATTGTGATGAATCTATTCATCAACCTTTTGTTTCACCTCACAAAACATCTTTGACAGGGCATCTCGTTGTTATTTTCCATCAAAATCAAAGGTCGTGGCAATTAAAACTTGACCTCTCTCGGCCAGAGGCATTCACTCCCGCCGATTTCCAGAGCATTCCCGGAAAAAGCGCGAAGCGCTCTGCATTCGGAAATGCACCAAGACAGAGAGACAGAGCCTTGTCGCTTTTCGAAAGAAAAGCGGCGATGCCCGAGACAGGAGCCATTATGAGCGTCGATACCGCACCCCGATCAACCACCTGGACCTATGTTGACGGTCAATGGCTGCCCGGCAATCCGCCGCTCATCGGCCCGACCTCGCATGCCATGTGGCTGGCCTCCACGGTGTTCGACGGCGCGCGCTGGTTTGATGGCGTGGCTCCCGATCTCGATCTGCATTGCCAGCGCGTCAACCGCTCGGCCACCAATATGGGCATGAAGCCGACCATGACGGCGGAAGAGATCGAGGCCCTGGCGCTGGAAGGCGTTAAGAAATTCGATGGCAAGATCGCGATCTACATCAAGCCGATGTATTGGGCCGAGCACGGTTCGGTCGGCAGCGTCGTTGCGCCTGACGCCAATTCTACCCGTTTTGCGCTCTGCCTTTTCGAAGCGCCGATGGATGCCGGCAAGCCGCTGACGCTTACCGTTTCGCCGCTGCGCCGTCCTTCGCCGGAAACCGCGATGACGGATGCCAAGGCCGGCAGCCTTTATCCCAATAGCGGCCGCGCCATTCTGGAAGCCCGCTCGCGCGGTTTCGACAATGCGCTGATGCGCGACATGAACGGCAACGTCGCCGAATCCGCCTCGTCCAACATCTTCATGGTCAAGGATGGCGTTGTCCTTACCCCCGTTCCGAACCGCACCTTCCTTGCCGGCATTACCCGCTCGCGCGTCATCGGCCTTCTGCGCCAGGCAGGTTTCGATGTGCGTGAGGCGACGCTTTCGGTCGAGGATTTCCGCGAGGCGGATGAAATCTTCTGCTCGGGCAATTATTCCAAGGTTTCGCCCGTCGTGAAGCTGGATGACCGGGAGTTGCAGGCAGGTCCGGTCGCGCGCAAGGCGCTCGATCTTTATATGGACTGGGCACGTCTCGGCGCCGACGTCTGAGGTCAAAGACCGCTATTTCAAAAGCCGCGGCGGGTTCTTAACCGCCGCGGTTTTTATTTTGGGCTGGCGGTATTATCCCTTGAAAATTCAGGGGTAAATTTAATCTAATTTTATAGAAGCACCCTGTAGCTTGCGGCATTACCGTTTTGGGCTATGGGGGCCGCCAATGTCTTTCAGCATACGCAATATACTTGTGAGTTTTTTTCTGCTCGTCGGCGTGGCGCTCGCGGGTTTCGTGGGCAACGGCATGTGGCAGTCGGTGAACCGCGCCCGCACTTTTTCCGAAGTCGCGCAGCTCGTCTCGCTCGACAAGCTTCTTTTCAACGCATTGCTGAATTTCCGCAGCGAACGGGGCAACAGCGCCTCGGCCCTGACCGTCGATCCGGCGAAAACCGCCAATACCATCGCCAGCGTTCAGGCTTCGCGCCAGAAGGTGGACGCGGCCATGAGCGCCTTTCTCGAACAGTCCGCAGCGCTTGATCAGGCCGGGCTGCAGGCGCCGCTCAGCCGCGTGAAGGATATCTACAAGCAGTTTCTGGAGCTGCGCAAAAAAGTCGACGCCAACGTCACCCTGCCGCTCGACCGCCGCGAAAGCGGTCTGGACAAGACCGTGCTGGCGCTCGGGGCGGATTTCCTGGCTGCGCTTGAGGCGGGATCGACGGCGATGGAGGGCGAAGTCCGCTCGCTGGACCAGAGCCTGACCGGGCTCATTCAGTTGCGGTCCTACGGCTGGTCGGCACGCGCGCTCGGTGGCAGCGCCACCGTCATCATCAATGCGGTCGTGGCCCAGCAGCGTCCGCTGACGGCGCAGGAAACCCAGCAGCTCAACAATTTCGATGCCGGCGCAGCCTTTGCCTGGAAAGCCACCGGCGAACTCGTCGCGCATCAATCGACGCCGCAATCGCTGCGAGACACCTATGCGGTTGCCGACAGGACCTATTTCAAGGGCGATTTCATCACGCAGCGTGCAAAGCTGATTGACGATCTGAACAATGGCCGCACCCCGGCCTTCACCATCGACACATGGCGCGACACGGTAACGGCAAGCCTCGATACGGTCGCGAGAATCGCCTCCGAAGCGATGGATGTTCTCAACGCCAACGCTGAAAAGGCAAAACAGGACGCCTTTATCGGCTCCATGGTTTACCTCGCCGCCTTCATCTTCACGCTGGGCATCTGCATTCTCTGCCTCGGCGTCATCGTCGGCCGCGTCACCCGCCCGATCAGCCGCCTGACCAATGCGATGATGGAACTTGCCAACGGCAACCTGTCCATCGACGTGCCCGGCGCCAAACGCGGTGACGAAATTGGCGAGATGGCCCGCGCGGTGGAGATTTTCCGCGAGGCGGCCATTCGCAACCGCGAGCTGGAGACGCAGGCCGACACCAATCGCGAGAAGGCCGAGCGCGACCGTGTCGAATTGCAGCAGCGCGCCGAAGCCGAAGCCGAGGAGCGGTTGAGCCAGGCCACCGGTTCGCTGGCCGGCGGCCTTCGCCGTCTCGCCTCCGGCGACATGGTCTGTGAGATCGCCACGCCTTTCGCCCCGCAATTCGAGGCGCTGCGGCATGATTTCAACAGTTCCGTCGTTCAGCTGCGCGAGGCGCTGGCAAGCGTCGGCAACTCCGTCCACACGGTGAATGGCGGTGCGCACGAGGTTTCCTCTGCGTCTGACGATCTTTCCCGCCGCACCGAGCAGCAGGCCGCCTCTCTTGAAGAAACAGCCGCCGCTCTCGAAGAAATCACCGCCAATGTCTCGGCCACCTCGAAGCGGACCGGCGACGCGCGCGACACGGTAAGGGAAGCAAGGGCGAAGGCCGATCTCTCCGGCAAGGTGGTGCGTGATGCCGTCTCGGCCATGGAGCGTATCGAGCATTCCTCGCGCCAGATCGGCCAGATCATCGGCGTCATCGATGAGATTGCCTTCCAGACCAACCTTCTGGCGCTGAATGCCGGCGTCGAGGCGGCGCGGGCAGGTGATGCCGGCAAGGGCTTCGCGGTCGTGGCGCAGGAAGTGCGCGAACTGGCGCAGCGCTCCGCCAACGCGGCAAAGGAGATCAAGCAGCTCATCAACGCCTCCGCCATCGCCGTCAGCGAGGGCGTGAAGCTGGTCGCCGATACCGGCGTCGGCCTCTCCGAAATCGAGCAGCTGGTGCTGTCCGTTAATGCCCATATGGACGCCATCGCCACGGCGGCGCAGGAACAGTCCGCCGGTCTCGCCGAGGTGAATACCGCCGTCAACCATATGGATCAGGCCACGCAGCAGAATGCCGCCATGGTCGAGGAAATGAACGCGGCCGGCGCAGGGCTGGCGCAGGAATGCGCCAATCTCCAGGCGCTGCTGGCGCAGTTCCAGCTCGGCCAGCAGGCCTCCGCCCTGCATGAGACGGCAAGGCGGATGCAGCGCGCCGCAAGCCCGGCTCGCGCGCCTGCCGCTCCGGCCCCGAGGGCCCGCCCGGTTGCCGCACGTGGCAATGCGGCCCTGGCCGTGAAGGGCGATGAGTGGACGGAGTTCTGAAGGCGATCCAGCGTTGGATATGGCAAGGAACCAGTATCCGCACTCCGTCACCCCGGACTTGATCCGGGGTCCAGTGCGATCAAGTCCTTGATCGCGAAAGAGTCGTCTCACGGCGCAGACGCGCCGTGGCTGGATGCCGGATCTAGTCCGGCATGACGGAAGAGAAGTGTCCCATCAACAGGCCGAGGCTCGCGCCCAAAACCGGCGCGGGCCTCATCGTTTCCGCAGGTCGGGCAAGGCAGCGGCAAGCGCCCTGAGCGGCGCAGTCATATGCTTGTCGCGCCTCAGCGCCAGCGCGATCCTGCGTTCCAGCGGCGGTTCGAGCGAGCGCCATTCAAGCCCGGACGCCGCGCCCTCATGTTCCACGGCCATGCGCGGCACGACGGCAAGACCTAGACCCGCGCCCGCCAGCTTCTTGATGGCCTCGACGCTGCCCAGTTCCATGGCGGGCTGCACGGTGCGGCCGCTCATCGAAAACCATTGATCCACCAGCCTGCGGGTATTGCCGCCTTCGTAAAGCAGCAGCGGTCGCGTCGAAAGCGCCTCCGCATTCAGCACCGTTTCTTCAGGAACGGAGCCGTGCGGGAAAACCGCCACCAGTTCGTCGAGATGGATATCGCTGATATCGAGGCTGCGGCCGCTGGCGGGCAGGGCCACCACCGCCGCATCGATCGTGTTGGCCTCCAGAAGCCGCAATATATCGTGGGTATTGCCGGTCTGCACGACGATGTCGATGCCGGGCATGGCCTGGCGGATCCTGCCCAGCACCGGCGGCAGAAGATAGATGCAGGCGGTGGCGCCGGTGCCGATGCGCAGGCGTCCCGTAACACCGCTGCGATGAGGTGCTACGGTATCGATGGCATGCGCCACTTCTTCCGCAATCCGCCTCGCATGGATGAGAAAATCCCGGCCCGCCGCCGTTGGCTGCGCGCGCCTGCCGACCCTTTCGATCAGCCGCACGCCAAGCTGCTTTTCAAGCAGCCTTATGTGCAGGCTGATGGCCGGCTGCGTCAGCCCCGCCTTGTCGGCGGCGGCGGAAAAGCTGCCGAGATCGGCCACATCCATGAAGCTGCGCACCTGCCGCAGATCGAGATCCATCATCAAAGAAAACCTTATCGTTTGTATAAGACAGATAATCTTTATTTTGGCTGCGCCGCAATGCACAATGAGGCCGTGAATGATCCTCAGGACAAGAGAATGACCCTTCCCACCGTTTCCAGCCTTACCATCCGCCCCTGCGAAGAGGCGGATATCCCAGCCATTACCGAAATCTACCGGGATGCCGTGTTGCACGGCCGCGCCAGTTTCGAGATCGATCCGCCGACCGCAGAGGCGATGGTCGAGCGCCGCCGTCTTCTGGTCGCGGGCAATTACCCCTATCTCGTCGGTGAGTTCGATGGAAAGATAGCCGGATATGCCTATGCCGGCGCCTATCGCGCACGCCCTGCCTATGGCGCGGCGGTCGAGGATTCCGTTTATATCGATCCGGCGATGAAAGGCTTAGGCATCGGCCGCAAGCTCCTCGATGCGTTGATCGAGGAGGCGAGCGCCCGTGGCTTCCGGCAGATGATTGCCGTCATCGGCGATTCGGCCAATGCCGCCTCCATCGGCGTGCACCGCGCCGCCGGTTTCGAGCACGTCGGCACCTTCAAATCCATCGGCTGGAAACATGGCCAATGGCTGGACACGGTGCTGATGCAGCGTGCACTGGGCGAGGGCGATACCACGCCCCGTTTCTGAGAATTCAGGGCTTGGTGGAACCGGGAATTTCAACCTTCAGCGTATCGCCGGCAAGCTCACTGCCCAGTTCCACGGCCTTGGTCTTCTTGTCGTAGACGCAGATATGGCTGACAGTCGCCTCTGCTCCCCCGTTCTGACCGGTTGACTTGGCCTTGCCGGTGATGATGGCGAGGCCGTAATTCTCGCTGCCGATTGGATCGACCACGGCCTTGGCGTCTTCAATCATGTCTTTGCCCGCGCCAAGGCACGCCGTCTGCACATCCGCCACGAATTCCTTCCACGCATCATCCGAAGATGCGGCGGCGGGCAGCGCCAGCGATGAGAAGGCGGCAACAAGGAGAAGCTTTGGGGTGATGGAGCGGATCAATGGGCGGGTCATGGAATTTCCTTCCTGCAATTTCGGCAAAAGCGAACCGATAGGGTGGAAAACGGTACGCCAGGGTTGTGAAACAAATGTGGTGGCGGCTTCACGGAGAGGAATTTTCTCTTTTGTCGGAACATTTTGATATTTCGCAGGTTGCCCAAACGGAGCTTCGCTCCTATGGTCCGCTCACACGGTTTCTAGGAGCGGTAACCCGCTGCAAAAAGGAGTAAAAACCATGGCCTTCGAACTTCCCGAACTCCCCTACGACTACGACGCGCTTGCACCCTACATGTCGCGCGAGACGCTCGAGTTCCATCACGACAAGCACCACAAGGCATATGTCGACAACGGCAACAAGCTGGCTGCCGAAGCCGGTCTTTCCGACCTGTCGCTCGAAGAAGTCGTGAAGAAGTCCTTTGGCACCAATGCCGGCCTCTTCAACAACGCTGCCCAGCACTACAACCACGTTCATTTCTGGAAGTGGATGAAGAAGGGCGGCGGCGGCAACAAGCTGCCGGGCAAGCTGGAGCAGGCGTTTGCCTCCGATCTCGGCGGTTACGACAAGTTCAAGGCTGATTTCATCGCTGCCGGCACCACGCAGTTCGGCTCCGGCTGGGCATGGGTTTCCGTCAAGAACGGCAAGCTTGAAATCTCCAAGACCGCAAACGGCGAAAACCCGCTGGTTCACGGTGCAGAGCCGATCCTCGGCGTCGACGTGTGGGAACACTCCTACTACATCGATTACCGCAACCTGCGTCCGAAGTACCTCGAAGCCTTCGTCGACAGCCTCATCAACTGGGACTACGTCCTGGAGCGTTACGAAGCCGCTGCCAAGTAAGGCTTGCGGAACGGAATTTTTTGGAACACCCGGCTTTCACGCCGGGTGTTTTGTTTTCAGGGCCTGATACCTCTGACCGGTCGCATCCGGTATCTTGTCCGGCTTGTCACAAGCCTGTCATCAGCCGGGTTTATCGCGGCGCATCATGACTGAAAAAACCACACTTCTCTTTTCTTTCGGCATCGTCGCCGACCCCCAATATGCCGATGCCGATCCCCGCCCGGAAATGGGCCGGTATTATGCCGAGAGCCCGAAGAAGCTCGCGCAGGCCATCAATACCTTCAACCGCGAGGATCTGGCCTTCGTGGTGACGCTGGGCGACATCATCGACCGCGGATTTGAAAATTTCGACGCGATTCTCAGCGTCTACGATGGGCTTCGTCACCCTTCGGTCATGCTTCCGGGCAATCACGATTATGCCGTTGCCGCCGAGCACTTGACGGCCATCCATGCCCGCCTCGGCATGTCTGCCCCCTGGCATGATTTCGCCATCGGCGCGATACGCTTCGTGGTGCTTGACGGCAATGAGGTAAGCCTCTTCGCCCCGCCTCCCGGCGATCCGCGCCGCGCGCTTGCCGAAGAGCGGCTGAAGCACCTGCAGGAAGCGGGTGCGATCAATGCCCAGGACTGGAATGCGTCGCTCAGCGACGAACAATTCGAATGGTTGCGGACCGTTCTGCAAAAGGCCGATGCGGCGGGCGAAAAAGTCGTCGTTCTCTGCCATTATCCGCTCTATCCGGAAAACGCCCACAATATGTGGGACGCACCGCGCATCCTCGATCTTCTGGGCGCGCACCCTTCGGTCATCGCATGGTTCAGCGGCCACAATCACAATGGCAATTACGGCGTTCTGGGCAACACCCACTTCGTCAACTTCAAGGGCATGGTGGATACACCCGACCAGAACACCTTCGCCATTGCCGATGTCTTTGCCGATCGCATCGTCATTCGCGGCTTCGGGCGCGAAGAGGATCGGGTGCTGGAACATCTGCGGCAGAACGCTGCCGTAATTTGAAGCCAGCACACCTCTCTCGACCCTCATTCCTGTGACGAGCACAGGAATGAAGGCGGAGAGGGGTTCGCCGGTACGGAACAAAGGTTGCAAGACGTACTAAATCAGTTGCTTTTACGCGCCGGCTTCATTCGTCGTGCGTTCTGAAGTTATGTTGCCCGGCTGGTTGCTCTGCCAGCCGCTCATCCACAATTGCCGCAGCTTTTCGCCTTCCATCTTGAAAAAGCTGCCCGTGGTTTCGCAGGCGAGTACCCGGTCCGAGCGGAAGTTGCGGATCGCCTGCCGCAATTCGCACCAGGCGACGATATTGGTCGTTTCCGAATAATAGATCACGGCGATGGGGCGGATCTGCCGCCGCGTCTCTGCGCCGGTTTCATCGCAATAGGTGAGATTAAGCCTTTCCTCGTCGCGCACTGCCCGCCTGACTGTTGAAAGGTCGATGCCGGCGGGTACGGGGGCGATGCTGCCCCAGGCGTGCAGGGCATTGGCGGAGAGCATCTTTGACAGGGGCTCGGGCAGGGATGCGGCGATCTTTTCGCTGACCTTCTTCGCCGCCTGCCGCAATTCGGCATCCCCCGTGCGGGCGACCATGGCGAGCGCAAGCACGATTGCCTCGGTCTCTTCGATGGAAAACATCAGCGGCGGCAGATTGAAGCCGGGACGCAGGATATAACCGACGCCGCGTTCCCCTTCGATCGGCACACGCATGGTCTGAAGGGCGGCTATGTCGCGATAGACCGAGCGCACCGTCACTTCCAGCGCCTCGGCAATCGTCTGCGCGGTGACAGGCCTGCGCGCCACCCGCAGGATCTGGATGATCTCGAACAGTCTCGACGCCTTGCGCATTGCCGTTTTTCCGGTTGCTTCACCACGCAACTGACACAACGCTGTCAGTTGGCTTTTCCTATAAATAGAAAAACACATTGAGAAACATATGCTTTCCCGAATGTGCCGCAAACTGTTTTGGGAGATACTGACATGAGTTACGCTGAAAATCTCTGGCTTTTCTTTCTGGTCCTGTTCGGCATCATCATCCTGCCGGGCATGGACATGCTGTTCGTGCTGGCAAGCGCTTTGACGGGAGGCAAAAGAACCGGCCTTTCCGCTGCAAGCGGCATGAGCGCCGGCGGCATCGTGCATTCGCTTTACGGCGCCCTGGGCGTCGGCATGCTGGCCGCCTGGATGCCCTCGCTGTTCCTGCCGTTGCTGGTCTTCGGTGCGGCCTATATGATCTGGATCGGCATCGGCCTGATGCGCAGCGCGATCGTCGTGAACGGCGATGAGGCGCAGGCGAGCGCTTCGGTCAGAAAAGCCTTCTGGCGGGCGGTGCTGACCTGCCTTTCCAATCCGAAGGCCTATCTGTTCATGATGGCGATCTATCCGCAATTCCTCAAACCGGCCTATGGCCCGATCTGGATGCAGGGGCTGGTGATGGGCGCGATGGTGGCGGTCACGCAGTTCACGGTCTACGGCGCGCTGGCGCTGACGGCGGATAAAAGCCGGGCATGGCTGGTTTCTTCACCGGGTGCGACAATCTTCATCGGCCGCGCCGCCGGTTTCATGCTGATTGCCGCAGCCCTGCTGACGCTTTGGGAGGCCTTGTCCTAGACTTCTGTTTTCACGATAGAATTCACCGCAATGTGACTTCTTTTCGCCATCCGGAAAGGGCATCCTCGCGCCGTTCCATCTAGCGTCCGGTGTCCCGGCCGGAATCAAGGAGAGAGTCTATGAAATTGAAAACCATCGCGGCGGCCATGCTTTTCGGCTGTCTTTGCGCCGGAGCGGTCTATGCTGCCGGCGAAGTCGAAAAACGTGAAGGCATGATGAAGCAGATCGGCGGCTCCATGGGCGCGCTTGCCGCCATCTCCAAGGGTCAGAAGCCTTACGACGCTGACGTCGTGAAAGCCGCCGTGACGGCCATCAGCGCCAATGCCAAGGCTTTCCCCGACCAGTTCCCGCCCGGCAGCGAGGCCGGCAGTGCGGCCGCACCCGCCATCTGGGAAAATTTCGAGGACTTCAAGGCAAAGGCCGCCAAGCTGGGCGCGGATGCGGACACGGTTCTTGCCAATCTCCCCACCGATGAGGCAGGCGTCACCACCGCCATGAAGACGCTCGGCGCCGATTGCGGCACCTGCCATCAGACCTATCGTCTGAAGAAATAATCCTTTCAAAACGCCGCTTCCCGGCGGCGTTTTTTAGGCCTGGAAAGACACCTGAGCCAGTCAGGTGAGAGTGGGGAGAGGGGCATGTCTTCCATTTGGACGAAGCTTGCGGGCGGGATCGCGATTGCGGCCGTTGCGGGTTATGGTATTTTCGCCTGGGTGACGGCGCCTGAGCGGCAGGCACCCAGCCATTGGGTGAGCCTTGGCGAGCCGGATCTGGCCAATGGCGAAACACTGTTCTGGGCGGGCGGCTGCGCCAGTTGCCATGCCGCACCCGATGCCAAGGGCGATGCGCTTTTGATGCTTTCGGGCGGGCAGGCGCTGAAAAGCCCCTTCGGCACCTTCCATGTGCCCAATATTTCCTCCGATCCGCAACATGGTATCGGCAGCTGGACGCTGGCCGAATTCGGCGATGCCATGACGCGCGGTGTCGGCAGGAACGGGGAACATCTCTACCCGTCCTTTCCCTATGCCTCCTATGCCCGCATGACGCAGAAGGACATCAACGACCTCTACGGTTATCTGAAAGTCCTGCCCGCCAGCCAGAACGACGCGCCGGATCACGACCTGCCGTTCCCCTTCAATATGCGCATGGCGCTGGGCGGCTGGAAATTCCTTTATTTCGACCCCTCGGCGCGGCCCCGCGTCGAGCTTGCCAACGCCAATGCCGAATTGCTGCGCGGCCAATATCTGGTGGAAGGGCCTGGCCATTGCGGCGAGTGCCACACACCGCGCAATGCGCTCGGCGGATTCCAGACGGATAAATGGCTGGCCGGCGGTCCCAATCCGGAAGGCGAGGGCCGTATTCCCGACATCACCCCCGGTTCGCAAAGCATGGGCGCCTGGGCGGCGGCCGATATTGCCAGCTATCTGGAAACCGGCTTCACCCCGGAATTCGACAGCGTCGGCGGTTCCATGGTCAAGGTGCAGCAGAATATGGCGCATCTGACGGCCGATGACCGCGATGCCATCGCCGCCTATCTGAAGGCGATCCCGTCGCGTTAGAGCCTGATACCTCTCCTCCGTCATCCCCGGGCCTGACCGGAGGATGACGGAGGAGAGGTAGGTAAGCGCCATTGACTCCCGACCCCGCCCATCGGATAACAATCCTGTGATGGTTCCTTCCGGGCATTCCGGAAGGTGAAAAGGGAACACGATAGGGAGAAATCCTCATTCGTGGCTGCCCCCGCAACTGTGAGCGGAGAGCCTGAAACGAAATGCCACTGGCAAGCCATCTCGCCGGGAACCCAGGGTTTCCAGAGAGGGTGATGCCGGGAAGGCGTTTCAGGTTTTGACCCGTAAGCCAGGAGACCTGCCATCACGGAAATATCCATGCCGGCGGGGTGTCCGGAAGAGCGGAATGTCAGGGTGGTGGGATCAACGCCTCCCTGTGTCAGTCTCGTATCCCCGTGGTGAAGTGTATCGTATGCGGCTCGACGGCCTTTTTCCGTTCGGCCGCGTCCAGAGGCGCGGGGTCGCGCCGCAAGAGGGGTCACCATGTCCATCAACCAGAATACGGCCAATTCAGCCGTTTCCGCAAAAACAACCAGCTTTGCGCAATCGCTGACGGCGATCATGCTTGGCCTGTTCGTTGTCGGCTTTGTCGGCTTTTCCCATGTGGAAGCCGTTCACAATGCCGCGCATGACACGCGCCATGCCAATGCCTTCCCCTGCCATTGAGGGGAAACCGCATGTCTTCTTTTCGCAATATCGTCTTTACCGCCGTTCTCGTCGGCATTGTCGGCGGTTTCGCCGTCTCGGCCATGCAGGCTGTCAGTACCACGCCGCTCATCCTTCAGGCGGAAACCTATGAAAGCGCCGGCGAAGCGCCCCACAGCCATGATGCGACGGCCCCGGGTGCTGCCGTTCCTGCCCATGAGCATAACGATGAAGCCTGGGCTCCGGCCGACGGCTTCGAGCGCACTGCCTATACCATCGCCGCCAATGTTCTCACCGCCATCGGTTATGCGCTGGTGCTGACCGGCCTGATTTCGCTGCGTGGCACGAATGGCGGCTGGCGCGAGGGTCTTCTCTGGGGCGTGGCCGGTTTTGCCGCCGTCATGCTGGCCCCGATGATCGGCCTGCCGCCGGAACTGCCGGGCAGCCCGGCTGCCGCGCTCGAGGCACGGCAGATCTGGTGGCTTGCGACGGTTGCCGCAACCGCGGGCGGCATTGCGCTGATCGCCTTCCGCCGCGAACCCTGGGCCATCATATTGGCGCTGGTGCTGATCGTCGCACCGCATGTTGTCGGCGCACCCTTGCCGCCGGAAGGTGAACTTGCGCTGGCGCCGCTGCCGCTGGAGCGTCAGTTCATCGTCGCCGCCACCGTGACCAGCTTCGTTTTCTGGGCTTTGCTTGGAACATTGAGCGCGTTTTTCCTGAAGCGCTTCCAGCAGGCGTAAATCCATGCAGGACGCAGCGGAATGGAGTGAGGAACTCAATGCGCTGCGTTTTGCCGTTCCCGGTCACGGCGCTTTCTGCGCCGTGCACCGTCTTGCCTTCAAGGCAGTGCTGGGGCCAAGCCCGGCAGGAGAGGCGGCTCTCACCTTTTTCCATGACCACGAGGCCGCCTTCGTCGGGGCAGCCCTTTCCAAGATAAAACGTGCAAATTTACCCGCCGGCCGCAGCCTGCATCTGAACAGCCGCGATATTCGCCGGGCGATTGCCGGGGAGGGTGAGGAGCCGGCGGCGCGCGCGTGCCGGGTGCTGGATCGGCGATAATCCTCGCTATTCTCACCTCCGTAGAGGGAGCGCAAACAACCGAGACGGCTATGCCTCACCGATGCTCCGCCGCAAAAACCTGAAGTTCCGCCTCGGCTTCCGGACCAAAGAGGCCGAAGTGTTTCAGGATTTCCACAGCGAAACTCACCGGCGCGCTGCCGGCGGCGGTGATGATGCCGCCATCGCTGACCGCTTTCGGCTGGTCGCGATAGAGGTTTTCACCGCTATAGGCCGGATAGGCCTTGTGGGATGCCAGCGAATTGCCGGTATGGGCGACGTCGTTCAGAACGCCCGTGCCGCCGAGCGCGCTCGCCGCCGCGCAGATGCCGGCCACCAGCCGGTCCCTGTCGCGAAACCGGTGCACCAGCCCGCCAAGATCGACAGCCGTGCCCTTTTCCCAGCTGAGACCACCGGGAACGATGAGAGCATCGATATTCTCAGGATCGAGCGCATCATAGGACGTGTCAGGCGTCACATTCAGCCCGCCCATGGAGGTTACCGGCCGGCCATCGGGCGTGGCGTAAATGATCTCGACGCCGAGATAGCTGCGTGCTGCGGCAGCAAGCAGCGCCGGTTCCCAGTCCGCAAAATCCTGCGCGAGCGCAATGGCGATCCGTGTCATGGCCGTCTCCGTGGTTTTTAATCAGGCGATGGCCTGCATGTAGCGCATGCCGGTGACCGGGCGGGGCGCGAAATCCATGTTTTCGTAGAAACGATGTGCCGCCACATTGCCGGTCGTGGCGCTGACGGAAAGATAGTCGCAGCCCAGACGCTTGGCGATATCGCGGGCGCGGGAAACGAGGTGCTGGCCGGTGCCATGGCCGCGATGGCCGTCACGCACGAAGAGATGGTGCAGCTCAAGCCCGCGCTGGCCTTCCTGCGCCCTGTAGAGCGGCAGAAGCAGGGCGTAACCGATCAGCGCGCCATCGGCTTCCGCCACCAGGCCGTGCACCCAGGGCAGGGGGCCAAACAGGTCCCGTTCCAGTTTCGCCGGCGTGATCGCCGCCGCATCGCCATGGTAGGAGGCAAGCAGCGTGATCATTTCGTTGAGTTCGGGCAGATCCGTCTTGCGTGCGCCACGAATGATGACGACGGGCGGTCTTTCCAGTGTAAGGGTGCTATCTTCGGTCATTTCTTTGGTCCTTTGGTCTTATCGGTGCCGTCAGGACGCTTGAGAAACAACAAAGCCGCCTGACGGCGGCTTGTTGACAATATGATCTGTCGAGCCGCCCTTAAAGGTAGGCCCAAAAGTACGAGCAGGAGATGGGTGCGCGTTCGTTGATCATGGGACATGCAATGCGCCCGAATCCGTAATCTGTCAAGCGGGCCAATTCGCAAATCGCGCGATTGCCGAAACAATGGCTTCTTCCATCCCCGCATCCGCCGTGGAATGTCCGGCGCCGTCGATCATGATCAGTTCGCTTCCCGGCCACGCCGCGGCAAGCTCGTAAGCCGTGACCGGTGGTCCCTGCAGATCCCGCATGCCCTGAATGAGGACACCGGGAATGCCTGCCAGCATGCCGGCGTTGCGGAGAAGCACGCCGTCTTCCAGCCACGCCGCATGGTGGAAATAATGCGCACACAGGCGCGCCCGCGTGAGCCTGTAGTTTTCATCCTGCCATTTTTCGGGAAAAGCCGAGATGGTCTCTGCGGTAATCGAACCCGCTTCCCATAGATGCCATTCATAGGCCGCCCCGGCGCGGATGGCGGGATCCGCATCGTTCAAAAGCCGGTAATAGGCCGCGACAGGATCGTCCTTCGGCATATGATCCGGGATCGCGGCGATAAAGCGCCGCCATTGCCCGGGCAAAAACATCGCCAGCCCCTGATAAAGCCAGTCGATTTCCTTCTGCCGCGTCGTCGTGACACCCGCCAGAACCATGGCGCGGACATGGCGGGGATGGCGCTGGGCATAGGCGAGGGCGAGCGTCGAGCCCCATGAGGTGCCGAACACCAGCCAGTCATCGACGCCAAGCGCCACACGAATGGCCTCCATGTCGCCGATCAGGTGCTGCGTGGTGTTGTGCTCAAGGCTGACGGCCGCATTCGGCGTGCTCTGCCCGCATCCGCGCTGGTCGAACTGAATGATGCGGTAACGCTGAGGATCGAAATAGCGCCGCGCCTTTGACGATATCCCGGAGCCGGGGCCGCCGTGAAGCAGGATCGCCGGCTGTCCCGCCGGATTGCCCGCAATCGTCACATGCAGCCTGTGGCCGTCGGAAACATCGATGAAAATAGTGTCGAAGGGGGCGATTTCGGAAAAGGTCTCTGGCATCCGGCATCTCTTTTGAAGCGATGGCAGGCGCATATATCGCCCGGATGACAGCGGAATGTCAGTGCCGCCGTCTTCTCCGCGTCTCAGTGTTCGCCTTCGCACATTCCGTGGTCGGAAAGCGCGCGGATGACATAACAATCCTCGATCGAATGGCCGTGGCAATGGGAGACGATGCGCTCCAGTTCATGTTCCAGCTTCTTCAGGCTGGCGATTTTTTCACGGACATGAGCGAGGTGTTCGGCAGCGATACGGTCCGCCCCTTCGCACGGCATCTGCCGGTGCTGGCTAAGCGCAATCAATTCGCGAATGGCGTCGATATTCAGACCGATATCGCGGGCATGGCGGATGAAGGCCAGCCTTTCAAGATCGGTTTTTTCGTAGCGGCGCTGGTTGCCTTCCGAACGGTCCGCCTCACGGATGAGACCCATCTGCTCGTAATAACGGATCGTCGGCACCTTGACGCCGGTACGTTTGGACAATTCACCGATGGACAGCATCGCTTTCTCCATATCTCCGGCGCAGCGGGAAGAGAGCGAGTTGTTTCGCCGCTCATGGCCCGATGCTCTAGTCTCTAGAGATATTATGTTTCAGCCCGCTGTTCAATGGGTGTCAGGCGGCCTCGTCCACGCCAAGCGCCTGTGCCAGGGCCTTCAGGACTTCCGCCTCAAGGCTGGAGGCGGCTTCAGGCTGCGCGGCGGTGGCCATTTCCGGCGTGGATGTGCCTGTCGCGGAGGCTCCGCTGTCGAGGTTCCACAAAGCGGCGGCAAGACCGGCGGAAACGCTGGCGGCGGCCGGTGAAACTGCCGTGGCGACGCTTTCCGCGCTGGAGATGGCGCGATGCGCGGCACGGGTCAGCTCCAGCAGGGCCTCGGTAGTGGAATGGGTTTCCTTGTTTTTCGCCGGTTCAAGGGTCCGGACCGGCATTGCGTAATAGCTGCTGGTGGTTGCTGCGATAGTCGTCATGACTGAGTCCCCAAGTTCTGATGGTGTATTTTTAGGGGCCGAAACATTCGCGAGGATTGCGTCATGCGAGACTTGAACGAAAAAACATCTCAATATAGTATACCCCCCTATAGTATATGAGGTGCCTATGTCCCATACGATCCGTAACAAGGAGAAGCTTCTCGCCCGCATCCGTCGCCTGAAGGGGCAGATGGAGGCGGTGGAGCGCGCGCTGGACGACGCCAAGCCCTGCGGCGAGGTGCTGCAATTGCTGGCTTCGGTACGCGGCGCGCTTTCCGGCCTCACCGGAGAGGTGATGCAGGAACATCTGCACGAACATGTGGTGCACGCCGAAAATGAAGACGAGCGGGCGCGGGCGGCGGAAGAGCTGGCCCAGGTGCTGAAGACCTACATTCGCTAGAGCATCGGCGGGAAGACGAGATGCTTAAACAAGACGCTCTGAAAATCGAACAGGATTAGCGACATGACGACGACATCCGAATTCTCCCATGCGGCCGGCCATGAGCATGTTTTCCTCGGCCAGAATCATGAGCGTAACGAGAGGCGCGTGTGGATGGTGATTGCGCTCACCACCGTCATGATGGTGGCCGAGATCGTTGCCGGCCACTGGTTCGGCTCCATGGCCCTGACGGCGGATGGCTGGCACATGTCCACTCATGCGGGTGCAATGCTGATTTCGGCGCTCGCCTATCTCTATGCCCGCCGTGAGGCGCGCAACCCGCGTTTCACCTTCGGCACCGGCAAGTTCGGCGATCTGGCGGGGTTCGCCAGCGCCATCGTGCTGGCGGTGGTGGCGTTGCTCATCGCCGTTGAAAGCGCGATGCGCCTCGTCAATCCGGTCGAAATCGACTTCAACCAGGCGATTCTCGTTGCCGTCATCGGCCTTGCCGTCAACCTTGTCAGCGCCGTGCTCTTGAAAGACGACCATCATCATGATCACGGCCACGGTCATGGTCACGCCCATGGCTCGCACGCCCATCACGATCACGGTTCGCACGCGCATCACGGTGAGCATGATGCAAAGGGCGGCAGGGACAATAATCTGCGCGCGGCCTATCTGCATGTGCTGGCCGATGCGCTGACCTCGGTTCTTGCCATCGTCGCGCTGCTGCTCGGCAAATGGAACGGCTGGTCCTTCCTCGATCCGGCAATGGGCATCGTCGGCGGTCTGGTCATCGCCCGCTGGTCATGGGGGCTGGTCCGCTCCACGGCGACGACGCTGCTCGACGCCGTACCCCAGACGGAAGATCTGCCGCAGGAAATACGCGAAAGCGTGGAAACGGAAGAGGATCGCATCACCGACCTGCATGTCTGGCAGGTGGGGCCGGGGCATCACGCCGCCATCGTGGCGATCCAGTCGCAGGCGCCGAAAGCGCCGGCTTTCTACAAGCAGAAGCTTGCAGCCATACATGAACTCTCGCATGTGACGGTCGAGGTCAGCCCGGCAAGGGCCTGATGGGAATCGACTATTTCAGTTTGTTGATCAAGGCGCTTGAATCTCTCCGCGTCATCCTCGGGTCAAGCCCGAGGATGATGGAGATAGCGGTAGAGGCTTTGTTCTAAAAGCCTATTCGGTATATTCCGAATAGGCGCTGCGCACCCACTCGGCCTGCGCTTCCACTTCGACCTCGGCGGAGGCCGCAGCAGGCGCACTGCCATTGCCCACGGCCCACAGCACATTGGCCAGCGAATGGGAAAGAATGGTGCTGGAAACCGTCGGGTTGCCGGGGCCGCGCTTCACGGCCTGCTCTTCGGGCGCGCTCTGCGCGCTGCCGGCTTTTTCGATGTCGCGAATACGTCCCTGATAATTGTATCCGCCGATATTGCTTTCGATCTGCATGTCGGTGATTCCGCGTTCAAAAGTTAACGAATGGTTAACGGCGGCGACTTGTCCGAAACTTGCGCTTGCTGCATTGCAACGACGTTCCCGGCTTGACAGCCGGCAAAGGGGTGCTTCGTTTTTGCCTAATGAAGACGGGGCAGCTTTATCCCTCGCGGCATTGCAGTCCGGTTTAATTTCTGGCGCTGTGAACACCTCACTCCCGTCATTCCGGCCTTGAGCCGGAATCCAGCCGACGCGCGTCTGCGCGGCGAGAGAGCCCTTTCAGCCCAAGGACTTGGGCTGGCTGGATACCGGCTCAAGGCCGGTATGACGGAAAGAGGAAATCTCGCGGACGCGGCCAATCCGTCCGGTGCCGGATTACGCCGTTTCCTTCTCCACCGGCACAATCGTTTCCTGGAGCTTCTCCGGCTCCTCTGCCGCTTCCGCCTTCACCTCAACCTCAACCTCCTGCGGCGCGGGCGTCACCATTGCAGCCACCAGCGTGTCCAGCCCGATGCTGCCGACCGGCTTGCCGTCCTCGTCCACCACATGCGCGGTCGTCTCGTTGGCTTCCGACATGTCGCGGGCGATTGTTTCCAGCGTCGCGTTTTCCGGCACGGACATGCCCTCGGGGCGGCTTTCAAGCGGCTCCATCACCGTGGTGGCCTGCAGCACGCGGCCGCGATTGACGTCGCGCACGAAGTCGGTGACGTAACCATCGGCCGGGGAGAGAATGATGCTCTGGCCGTCGCCCTGCTGCACCACTTCGCCGTCTTTGAGAATGGCGATATGGTCGCCGAGCCTGAGCGCCTCGTCCAGATCGTGGGTGATGAACACCACGGTCTTCTTCAGCTCCTGCTGCAGATCGAGCAGCATGGTCTGCATGTCGACGCGGATCAGCGGATCGAGCGCCGAATAGGCCTCGTCCATGAGGAGGATATCGGCGTCATTGGCAAGCGCCCGGGCAAGGCCGACACGTTGCTGCATGCCGCCGGAAAGCTGGTTCGGATAATAATCCTCGTAACCGGCAAGACCGACGCGCTCCAGCCAGTAGCGGCCCTTTTCCTCGCTCTTGCTGCGCGGTACGCCCTGGATATCGAGCCCGTAGACGCTGTTTTCCAGCACGGTGCGGTGCGGCAGAAGGCCGAATTTCTGGAACACCATCGCCGTCTTGTGGCGGCGGAATTGCCTGAGCGCCGAAGCGCTCATGCCGCAGATGTCCTCGCCATCGTAAAGCACCTCGCCGGCGGTCGGGTCGATCAGCCGGTTGATATGGCGGATCAGCGTCGACTTGCCGGAGCCGGAAAGGCCCATGACGACGGTGATCTTGCCGCCGGGCATGGTGATGTTGATGTTGTTGAGGCCGAGCACATGGTTGTGTTTGTCGTTCAGCTCCACCTTGTCCATGCCGGATCGCACCGCTTCGAGGTACTTCTCGGGATGCTTGCCGAAGATCTTGTAAAGGTGGCGGATTTCGATGCTTTTAGCCATGGGAGACCTCGCGGTATTTCTGCAGGCGCTTGCCGAAAGCCTGGCTCGCCCGGTCGAACATGATGGCGATGGCGACCAGAGCGAAACCGTTCAGGAAGCCCACCGTGAAGAACTGGTTGTTGATGGCCTGCAGCACGTTCTTGCCGAGCCCGCCGACACCGACCATGGAGGCGACGACGACCATGGCGAGCGCCATCATGATGGTCTGGTTGATGCCGGTCATGATGGTGGGCAGCGCCAGCGGCAGCTGCACGTTGAACAGCTTCTGGCCGTTGGAGGAACCGAAGGCGTCTGCCGCCTCCAGCACTTCCCGGTCCACCAGGCGAATGCCGAGGCTGGTCAGGCGAATGACGGGCGGAATGGCGTAGATCACCACTGCGATCAGGCCCGGAACCTTGCCGATGCCGAAAATCACCACCACGGGGATGAGATAAACGAAGCTCGGCAGGGTCTGCATCACGTCGAGCACGGGATTGATGAGGCGTTGCAGGCGTTCCGAACGTCCCATCAGGATGCCGAGCGGCAGGCCGATGACGATGGCGATCAGGGTGGCGATGGCGACGATGGACAGCGTCGTCATGGCGTCGCGCCAGAGGCCGACCGCGCCGATCATCAGCAGGGCTAGCGCCGTGCCGCCGGTAATCCTGAAGCTGCGACCGGCCAGATGCACGATGGCGAGAATGATGAGGAGCGTGATGATCCACGGTGTCTGGATGAACAGCCGCTCCGAGGAATTGAGGAAGAGCTGGAGCGGATGCACGATCACATCGATCGCATCGCCGTAGTTGCGCACGATGTCGCGAAAACCATCATCGATGGTCTTGCGTGCCACACGCATCGTGGAATTGTCGATGGCCGGGAACTTGCAGAGCATGTCCGGCAGGTAATTGCAGAGGGCCATTATTGTTGTTTTCCCTTTGGGTTATTGAGGGATGGGTGGTTGGAGGTTGGAGTGCGCGGGCACCCCCCTCTGTCCTGCCGGACATCTCCCCCTCAAGGGGGGAGATCAGCAGGGCGCACCCTTTTCCAATTCTCAACGTTTGTGATGGGCGATACCCTGCCGCAGGTCGATCTCCCCCCTTGAGGGGGAGATGCCCGGCAGGGCAGAGGGGGGTAAGCGGCTTGCGCCGGGCCCCCATCAACCAATCACATCGAAGCCTTGATCTTCTCCGCCACCTCGGCCGGAACCCACTTCGTCCAGATGTCCTCGTGGTTCTCGAGGAAATATTCCGCGCCGTCCTCGTTGGTGCCCTGGTTCTCATCCATCCAGGCGAGGATTTCGGCGACCGTCTTGTTGTCCCAGTTGCGGGCCTTGATGTAGTCAAGCGTCACCCCGGCCTTGCTTTCGAAGTCCTTGGTGATGACGGTAAAGACATCGGCCACCGGATAGGCATTGACCTTGGCATCGGCGCAATCGACCTTGGCCGTGCATTCGTCATAATGGGCGCGGTCGAGTTCGACGCCGTCATCAAGCTTCACCATCTCGTATTTGCCGAGAATGGCGGTGGGCGACCAGTAATAGCCGAGCCAGCCCTGCTTCTTTTCAAACGCATTGGCGATGGAGCCGTCGAGGCCGGCGGCAGAGCCGGTATCGACCAGCGTGAAGCCCTTTTTGTCGCCCTCGCGCGCCTTGTAGAGATTGGCGGTGGTCACCTGGCAGTTCCAGCCGGACGGGCAATTGTGCACGGCGCCCTTGCTGGCGTCTTCCGGGGCGGGGAAAAGTTCGGGATGTTTCAGCGCATCCTCGACGGTCTTGATGTCGGGGTGGGCGTCGGCGATGAATTTCGGGATCCACCAGCCTTCGACGCCGCCATCGGTAAGGATTTTAGACGCCTCGATCATGCGGCCTTCCTTGACGGCGGCATCGAGCGGCTCGCGCACGGCGTTCACCCACAATTCGGGCGCCATGTCCGGCTGGCCCTTTTCGTTCATGGAGGCGAAGGTCGGCATGGTATCGCCGCTGACGACATTGACCGTGCAGTCATAGCCGTTTTCCATGATGAACTTGTCGACGTAAGCCGCGACACCGGCGGATGCCCAGTTCATTTCGGCGATGGAGATGCTGCCGCACTCTTCGGCGGCATTGGCGGAATTTGCTGCACCGGCAGCGATGATAAAGCCCGTTACGAGAATGGTCGAGGCGAGGAGTTTCTTCATGTGTAAGACCCCCAAGTCTGATGCAGTGTTTTCAATTGGCAAAGCGGGAGCACTGCAAAGCCCGGATTGCCAAGGGCGAACTGACATGGCGCGTGGAAAAGCCGAAAAATGACGGCAAGAAGAATATCCGCAGAACACGCTGCGGCATTGCCGCAGGAGACGCGGCGAAAAAGCGCATGAATATGTCAACGACCGGCATAATACGGCCAAAAAGTGATATTGCAACGCGAAATGGCGCATCGCAGCCATGCGTTCGATTCCCGGAACATTTTTCCGTCTGGCGTAATACTGAAAATATATTTGTAATTTACTGAGGTATATTTTGAATTTCAGTAGTTTGAAATAAAAATCCGTTATGCTGTAAAGTGGTATTTAAAGAAAAAATACCGGCGCGATTTTGTGGAAAAAATATTCAGAAACGGGTTTTTGAAGGGTATTTTTATACTGTTTTCGGAGCGGGCGACGGCTCTCCGCCGCCCGTTCCGCCATCAGCGGGTCATGCGGCGTCCTTGCCGGCCACCTTCAGCGCGAAGGCATATTCGAAGGCGATTTCTTCCAGCCGCTGGAAACGGCCCGATTTGCCGCCATGGCCGGCCGCCATGTTGGTTTTCAGCAGGATGGGGGCTTCTCCCGTGGTCTTCTCACGCAGCTTCGCCACCCATTTGGTCGGCTCCCAATAGGTCACGCGCGGATCGGTGAGCCCGGAAAGCGCCAGGATAGGCGGGTAAGGCTTCGCACCCACATTGTCATAGGGGCTGTAGGCAGCAATCCAGCCATATTCCTCTGCCGATTCCAGCGGATTGCCCCATTCAGGCCATTCCGGCGGGGTCAGCGGCAGCGTGTCGTCAAGCATGGTGGTCAGCACATCCACGAAGGGAACGGCGGCGATGATGCCGGCGAATTTTTCCGGCGCCATATTGGCTACAGCCCCCATCAACATGCCGCCGGCCGAGCCGCCTTCGGCGATAATGCCCTTATAGGAGGTGAAACCTTCCTGAACCAGATGATCGGCAGCGGCGATGAAGTCCTTGAAGGTGTTCTGCTTGGCTTCCATCTTGCCGGTTTCGTACCATTCGAAACCCTTATCCTTGCCGCCGCGAATATGGGCGATGGCATAGATGAAACCACGGTCGGCGAGCGACAGCGTTGTGGTGGAGAAGGAGGCAGGAATGGTGATGCCGTAAGCGCCGTATCCATAAAGCAGGCAGGGTGCGGAACCGTCAAGCGGCACATCCTTGCGATAGAGCAGGGAGACCGGCACCAGCTCGCCATCATGCGCAGGCGCCATGATGCGACGGGTGATGTAGTCATCCGGATTGTGGCCGGAGGGCACTTCCTGCGTCTTCAGCAGCGTGCGCTCGCGCGTCACCATGTCGTAGTCGAACAGCTGGCTCGGCGTCGTCATCGAGGAATAGGAGAAGCGGATGACATCGGTGTCATATTCCGCCGCGCCATGCAGGCCAAGCGAATAGGCCTCTTCGGCAAAGGCGATGGAATGTTCCTCGCCGGTGCGGCGGTCGCGGATGACGATGCGCGGCAGGCCGTCGCGGCGTTCCAGCCAGATCAGGTGGCGGGCATAGGCATCGACCGAGAGAATGAGGCGGCCCGGCTCATGCGGGACGACTTCTTTCCAGTTTTCCTTGCCAGGCGCTGTCACCGGCGCTTCCACGATGCGGAAATCCTTGGCGTCGCCGTCATTGGTGAGGATGAAGAAGACATCGCCGCCTTCGCACATCGAATATTCGATACCCTCTTCGCGCTCTGCCACGATAGCAGGTTCAGCCGTCAGGTCTTTGGTGGAGAGAATGCGATATTCGCTGGTCTCATGGTCGTGAATGTCGATGAAGATGAAATCGTCGAGAACCGACGCGCCGACGCCCATGAAGAAACCGGGATCCTTTTCCTCATAAACCAGCCGGTCGGCCGATTGCGGCTCGCCGATGATATGGTGGAAGACCTTGGAGGGGCGGTGGTTCTCGTCCTGCAGCGTATAGAAGAAGCTCTTGCCATCGGGCGCCCATGCGCCGCCGCCGCCGGTATTTTCCACGACGTCGGCAAGGTCTTCGCCGGTTTCGAGGTTGCGGATGCGCAGGGTGAAATATTCAGAGCCCTTGTCGTCATAACCCCAGATGCCGTGACTGTGATCGGAGGACTGGTCGAGACCGGCAAGACGGAAATAATCCTTGCCCTCGGCCTCTTTGTCGCCGTTCAGCAGCACGTGTTTTTCGCCGCCGCCGCGCGGGGTGCGGAAATAATGCGGCTGCTCGCCGCCGGTCACGAACAATGTCCCGTAAGCATAAGGCCCGTCATTGACCGGCACGGAGGAATCATCCTGCTTGATGCGGCCTTTCATTTCCTCGAACAGCTTTTCCTGAAGCGCCTTGGTGTCCCCCATGGCCGCTTCCATATAGGCGTTCTCCGCTTCCAGATGGGCGCGGATCGACGGGTCGAGCAGGGTAGGGTCCTTGAACATGGCCTGCCAGTTATCGGCCCGGAACCATGCGTAATCGTCGGTGCGGGTAATGCCGTGATGCGTATCCTGAACGGGCCGTTTTTCGGCGGTCGGGGCGGCGGGCAGGTTCTTGAAAATCGGCAAGGGAAACTCGCTTTCGTATGAAGAATTCTTGGGCGGCACCAAGATGTAGAGCGGGCCTTGCGGCCGATCAAGTTTCAAATCTCCACAGGCGGAATACGGCTTGGGCACAATTTCGTCAGCTTTCGATCACATTTTGGCAATATCCGGCAAATCAGCGATGATGGATGCAGGCCGCCCGGCCTGCCGCCCACCACAAGAACAAACGAAAAAACTGACAGGATCCCATGCGAAAGCTTTTTCCCGCTGCCCTTTCTGCCTTTTTCCTTGGCTTGCAGACCTTCACGCCTGCTTTCGCGATCGATGCCAGCGTCATGCGGCAGTTGAACGCGCTTGCCCCCGAGGAGCGGCTGGAACAACGCTGTGATATCGAGGCGATGGAAAGGATAGCGACCGAGCAGAAGGGCATGCGGCCGGACAAGGTCATCGCCTATACTTTCGGTGATCCGGAAGTTGGCAAGAACTCGATCAAGGCGCCGGGTGCGGTCTTCAGAAGTTCGGGCGAATGGTACAAGCTGAAATACAAGTGCCAGCTGAAGAGCGACAGCCTCAGCATCCAGTCCTTCGATTACCGCGTCGGCGATAAAATTCCCGAAGAGCAGTGGAAGAAGTTGTATCTTTATGACTAACCAAGGATTTTTTCGGTTGCCGGCAGGCGTTTAGCCTCCGGTTTTCTTGCCGCTCCGCCACCGGCTCTGTAACCCTGCTTGCCGATCAAAGCGAGGGAGACGGGCATGGCGACACGATTCAAGGGACTTTCGGCTTTTCCGATCACGCCGGCCGACGAGGCCGGGCAGGTCGACACACAGGCCTTTTCCGCCCTCATCGAGCGGCTTGATGCGGCCGAGGTGGATTCCGTCGGCATTCTCGGCAGCACCGGCATCTATATGTATCTGTCGCGCGCGGAGAGGCGCCGGGCCATCGAAGCTGCCGCGTCGGTCCTCAAGGGCAAGCGCACACTCATGGCCGGCGTCGGCGCCCTGCGCACCGATGACGCCGTGGCCTTGGCAAAGGACGCCGAAGCTGCCGGTGCGGATGCATTGCTGCTCGCACCCGTGTCCTACACGCCGCTGACGCAGGAAGAGGCCTATCACCATTTCGCCGCCGTGGCCGGCGCAACGGGCCTGCCGCTCGCCATCTACAACAATCCCACCACGACCCGCTTTGCCTTCAGCGACGAGCTTCTGGTGCGGCTTGCCTATATCCCGAATATCCGCGCCATCAAGATGCCGCTGCCGGCCGATTCCGATTATGCCGGTGAGCTTGCGCGGCTGAGGCCGAAGCTGGGGCAAGATTTCGCCATTGGTTATAGCGGCGACTGGGGCTGCGCCGACGCCACGCTTGCCGGCGGCGACACCTGGTACAGCGTGGTCGCGGGTCTGCTGCCGGTTCCGGCCCTGCGGCTGATGCGGGGGGCTCAGGCCGGCAATGCGGAAGAGGCGAAGAGGATCGATGCGGCCTTCCAGCCGCTCTGGGCGCTGTTCAAGGAGTTCGGCAGCATCCGCGTGGTTTATGCCGCCGCCAACATCCTGTCGCTGACGGTCAGCGAACCGCCCCGGCCGATCCTGCCGCTCACCAGCGCCGAACGCCAGCGGGTGGAAGAGGCGCTGGAAGCCCTGTCCGGGCTGGAAACCGCGCCTTAATTCGGGCGCTTTGCGGGCGGATTGCCACGGAATGATACTGCATTCACTGCGGAAAATGAAAATGATACGTCGCTTCCTCCTTGCTGCCCTGTTCGCTTCAGCCGCGTCCGCCGCCTTAGCGGGGACCGGCCTTGTCGAACCGACGCTGAAAATGTCGCCGCAGCATGACGGCAAGGTGCGGGTGGCGATGACGCTCGATGCCTGCATGGGCAAGACCGACCACCGCATTCTCGATACGCTGGTGAAGGAGCGCATTCCGGCGACGATCTTCGTCACCGCCCGCTGGCTGAAACATAATGGCGAAGCGCTGGCCACGCTCATGGCGCATCCGGACCTGTTCGAGATCGAAAACCATGGCGAAAACCATGTGCCGGCGGTGGATAAGCCGGTTTCCATCTACGGCATCGCCGCGGCCGGTTCTGAAGCGGCGGTCGAGCAGGAGGTGGAGGGCGGCCGTCAGGCCATCGTCGCCGCCACCGGCCTCCAGCCGCAATGGTTCCGGGGTGCCACGGCCAAATATACCAGGTCCTCCATGACCACCATCAACCGGCTCGGCATGCGGGTCGCCGGTTATTCCGTCAATGGCGATGGCGGCTCGCTGCTGGGGGCGGCCATGACGGCGAAACACATCGCTTCCGCCAGGGATGGCGATGTCATTATCTCCCACATCAACCAGCCCACCCATGAAGCGGGCGAGGGCGTGGTGAAGGGCCTTCTGGCGCTGAAGGCGCGCGGCGTGATTTTCACAAGGCTGGATGACCCGTCCTTCGCACCGCCGGGGAATTGATCTGCAAGGTCGCCGCCCTTTCTTCTCCCCGCCGGGGAGAAGATGCCCGAAGGGCAGATGAGGGGGCAAGCTCCCCGCATCTTTCCACCGTCGCCCCCTCATCCGGCGCTGCGCGCCACCTTCTCCCCGGCGGGGAGAAGAAATATGCCGCACCGGCTTGGCCGCGAAACGGCGCGGACACGAGCCGACAACATCCCCTACATCAACGCCCGTTTTTCGGCGGCGCGGGCCAAAAAATTGCGCTAGCATCCTCCCCATGATGCTGTTCAAACGCCCCGACACCGAAACACTCTATTCCGCCCTTGTGAACAAGGACCCCGCCTATGAGGGCGTGGCCTATGTGTGTGTGACGTCGACCAAGATTTTCTGCCGCTTTACCTGCACGGCGCGCAAGCCGAAAATCGAAAACTGCCGGTTCCGCGAGACCATCGCCGAATGTCTGGAAGCCGGTTTCCGCCCGTGCAAGCGCTGCAAGCCGATGCTCGCCTATGGCTCGGCCGATGAGACCGTGACGTCGCTGCTGACGGCACTGGAAAACGAACCGGCGCGGCGCTGGCGCGAGGAGGATGTGGTGGCGATGGGCCATGATCCGTCCACCGTGCGCCGCACCTTCAAGCGCCGTTTCGGCATGAGCTTTCTGGAAATCGCCAGATTGCGGCGGGTAGGCGATGCTGCGGAAAGCATCGCTTCCGGCGAAGCGGTTATCGGTGCGCAGATCGATGCCGGTTACGAATCCGGCAGCGGTTTCCGCTCCGCCATCAACCAGTTCTTCGGCTCTTCGCCCGCCGCCATGAAAGGCAAGGGGTTTTTGAAGGGTGACTGGATCGATACGCCGATCGGCCCGATGCTCGCCGTCGCCGACGATCACGCCCTGCATCTCCTCGAATTCGCCGACCGGCCGGCGCTTCCGGCGGAGCTGAAACGGCTGAAAGCGCGCACCGGTGCGGATATGGTGCTCGGCCGGACGGCCGTGACCGGCCACATCGAAGCGGAGCTCAAGGCCTATTTCGCCGGGCATTCGGCTACCTTCGAAACCCGGCTTGCCGGCCACGGCACGCCCTTCGAGCGCGATGTCTGGCGCAATCTGCGGGGAATCCCGGCGGGCGAGATCGTCAGCTATTCCTCGCTCGCAACCGCCATGGACAGGTCGTCCGCCGTGCGTGCGGTCGCGCGTGCCAATGGCGCCAACCAGATCGCCATCGTCGTGCCGTGCCACCGTGTGCTGGGCGCGGATGGCAGCCTGACCGGTTATGGCGGCGGGCTGTGGCGCAAGAAATGGCTGATCGAGCACGAGCGCCGCATGGCGAGCGCGCAGGGGGAGGCGCAGGGAATGCCGCTCGCTTCCTGAGCGGCCTTGGCTGCTGGTTTTCAGGAGGTTGTTCATCGATAGTGGAGCAGACGCGTGGGGTTTACCCCCTCTGCCCTGCCGGGCATCTCCCCCTCAAGGGGGGAGATCGGCAAGAAGCTCTCCCATCACTTCATTCTCAAATGTCGAGACTGCCGAAACCTCGCCTCGATTCGATCTCCCCCCTTGAGGGGGAGATGCCCGGCAGGGCAGAGGGGGGGTAAGCCCCACGCGCCCGCGCCTGCCGTTGAAGCCGGGCTTAATCCGGCAGTTTGGGCACCACCCGGCGTGAGGGAAACAGCTCCCGCGTCACCGTCATGGCGATCAGCGACAGCGGCAGCGCCAGCATGGCGCCGGCCGCTCCCCACATCCACGTCCAGAAGATGATCATCACGAAGACGAGGAAGGGGTTTATCTCCATGTTGCGGCCCACCACCGCCGGAAAGGCGAGGTTTTCCATCAACAGGTGAATGGTGAAGAAGATCGCCGCCGGCAGAAGCGCCAGGATGATGTTGTCATGGGTGATGATGCCGGCCACCGTCAGCGCGATGGTCATGGCGGTGATGCCGAGAAACGGCACGAAGCTGGAGAGGAAAGCGAACAGGCCCCAGAGCAGCGGCATGGCCAGCCCACCCAGATAAGCGATGACCACCATCGTCACCCCGAGCCCCGCATAGATCAGCGCCGCCGTGGCGAAATAGGTGCCGAGCACCTCCTCCACCGAGGCGATGATGCGGATGGTCCGCAGCCGTTGATGGCGGGCCGGAAAGGCCATGATGATCGCCTTGCGCAGCCGCAGGCGGCTGTAAAGGAACATCAGCAGCGCGGCGAGGAAGATCATGCCCTGAATAACGGCCGGAGTAACATTTGAACCGAGCACGGAAATGATCTCACCACTGCGCGAAATCAGCGATTCCATCGACATCGAGCCCATGCTGAAAGTTGCCGCCGAGATATTCAACCATCGCAGGTTTTGCAGATAGGGCAGGAATCGGTCGATGCTGCGCTCCACCAATGCCGGTCCTTCGGAGGCGAGTTGCGACACCGGATCGATCAGCGAATTGACCACGAAGAACATCACCGCCGCCACCAGGGTGGAGAGAATGAGCGCGACGCCAAAGCCGGGAATGCCATAGGAGCCGAGTTTTTCAGCGGCGATGCCGAGTATCATTCCCACCACGATCGCCATGACCACGGGAATGAGAATGAGCGACAATTCGTGGATGACGGCCATCATCACGACCAGAAAAATGCCGATTATCGACCATGCCACGACGACATCCAGCGCTTCGCGGCCAAGCGGCTGCTGGCTGCGGGCATCGTCGCGGTGCGATCCGGACGCAAGCCCCTCAAGCGGGTCGGCCCTCGTGGCGCCGGCAACGCCGGTGCTCGCACCCGTGCGGCCACCAATATTGCCCAAATTGCCGGCTTTTTCCGGTCTGGCATTCTCATTCATCGAACTGTCCCCCAATAAGACGACAAACGTTCGAAAAATGAGGCGGTTCCGGGGCGGTGAAAATTTCTGCCGCCCCGTCTTCCTTCAGGCGGAAAGCTTCAGCCCGATGCCCCAGGGATCCTTCAGAACGATGCCGTCGCTCTGCCGTTCCGTGGCGATTTCCAGCCGGTCGAGAGCAGCCGTTGCGCGGTCCAGGGCATCACGCTCGTTGAATTTCAGGGAGTAGCCGGAAAGGCCGGTCATGCTGTCCTTGCGGGCCGTGGCGCCACGGCTGTTCCAGATATTGGCCGCCACATGGTGGTGATAGGCCCCGGAGCCGAAGAAGCTCGCACCCGGATACCGCGCCATGATCTTCAATCCCAGCACGTCCTGATAAAACTCATCCGCCTGCGGAATATTGCCGACCTGCAGATGGATATGGCCGATGGCGGTTCCCTCTGCGGCGCCTTCGAACGCTGTCTTCGGCGCACTGTCGTAAAGCGCCTGAAGATTGAGGCCGAGCGTCGCCATCTCCACCGTGCCGTCCTGCTGATAGGTCCATTCGTCGGGCGAACGGTCGCGATAGACCTCGATGCCGTTGCCTTCCGGGTCGGCAAGATAGATGGCCTCGCTGACCAGATGGTCGGACGCGCCCTGAAGCTGGATGTTGTTATGGGCGGCATGCGCCAGCCAGTGCGCCAGATCCTGCCGGCTCGGCATCAGGAAGGCGGTGTGGAACAGGCCCGCGGCATTGCGCGGCGCGCGCTCCGCGGCAGTCGAGGTGGAAAGCGTCAGCAACGGCTGGCCGTTGACGCCGAGAACCTCGCCGCTTGGGCTCTTTTCGATGACCGAAAGACCGATGATCTTCCGGTAAAAATCCGAAACGCGCGGCAGATCGTGAACGACGAGATGAGCCTGACCGACATAAGCCGGACGCGTCAGGGCGAATTGTTTGATTTCACTCATCATAATCTCCATATTGAATCTGACGCGCCAAGGGCCGATGGGCGGCCGCCGGCATCGTCCGACGCCGCTTTGCGGCGTTTGTCGAAAGCGAATATGGGCGGATTTCATCGTTCAGCAAAGGTCGCCATCCGGCGATTGACCGTCCACAATTCGTTGACAATGCCCGCCCAAGCATGGTCTCCCGGCTTTGACTTCGATCAAGGCGGAGGGCGTGCCGGCGGGGAATATGAGCTTGAGCCACAAGAAACGGCAGATTACGCCAAAGGAGACAGCCATGTACAAAAAGATCATCGTACCGGTAGACCTCAGCGTCACCGACAAGGGTGAAAAAATCCTCGCCAAAGCCAAGGCGCTGCTGGATGCCGATGGCGAGATCGTCCTCATCAACGTGGTTGAGGAACTGCCCGGCTACATGGCGATCGACCTGCCCGTCGACCTCATTGAAAATGCCATCAAGGACGCCAAGTCGAAGCTTTCTGACTTGAAGGCCAAGGTCGGTTTCAACGGCAGCCAGGAAATCCGCAGCGGCGCGCCCGCGCGTGAAATCATCGCCGCTGCCGAAGAGCACAAAGCGGACCTCATCATCATCGCGTCGCATACGCCGGACTTTACCAATTATTTCATCGGCGCCACGGCCGACCGCGTGGTGCGCCACGCCAAGTGCTCGGTGCTGATCGACCGCTAAAGTGAGTTGAAATCTTGGGGTTGCGGGCGATTTTCGCCCGCACCGGCTGGAGGAAAAGACTATGAATGTCGAAAGTTATGAGAAAATCCTGCGAGACCGCCAGCGCGAGCTTTATCGCCGCCTGCACAAAATCGAGGCGGATTTCGAGCAGCCGCGCAATCCCGACGACGATGACCGCGCCATCGAGCGCAGCAATGACGAGGTGCTGGACGAACTGGGGCAGGTGGGGCAGGACGAACTGCGCGCCATCGACGCAGCACTCGACCGCATCGCAAACGGCACTTTCGGCATCTGCGTCAAATGCGGCAAACCGATTTCGGAAGACCGCCTGAAGGCCGTTCCCTATACGCCGTTCTGCCAGGAATGCGCTGCGGCGCTGTGAGGCGCGGCGTTGCCCCCTCGTTCCTTCTCCCCGGCGGGGAGAAGAACAAGCGGCACTCACTCGCTCCACGGTGATGGCTCTGGCTCGAGGCGACCCGCAACCTCTCCTTTCGCAACAACCCCGAACGCAATTTGATCGCCGTTAACCGGCTGCTGTCTTGTTCCTGTCTAATATTGTCTTCATGCTTGGTCGGAAGCACGCAGACGGGAATGGACCATGAGTGAGTTATGGCGGTTCGGGCGCCAGTATGATTTTCATGAGATCGTCGCCGATGGCATCGTCCACGGCGTCGGCATTGTGTTCGCGCTGATCGGCGCCACGGCGCTGATTTTTTATGCGACCGTCTGGGGCAGCCTCAGCGCCATCGCGGCCGCGTGGATTTACGGCCTCGGCCTTGTTGCCTGTCTTTCCGTCTCCTTCACCTACAATATCTGGCCGCACTCCAGAGTGAAGTGGTTCCTGCGCCGGCTCGATCATTCGGCGATCTTCATATTGATCGCCGCCACCTACACGCCTTTCCTGATGCGCGGCATCCACGATCCGCTGATCGCCACCATGCTGGGGCTGATCTGGCTTGCCGCCATCTGCGGCATATTGCTGAAATGCCTTTTTCCCGGCCGTTATGATCGCGTCGCCATCGGCCTTTATCTTGCCATGGGCTGGAGCGGCATCATGGTGGTTGAGCCGCTCTCGTCGCATCTCGCCCCTGTCACGCTCTGGCTGATCGTTGCCGGCGGCGTCATCTATTCGCTGGGCGTGATTTTCCATGTCTGGGAAAAGCTGCGGTTCCAGAACGCCATCTGGCACGGTTTCGTCGTCGCTGCTGCCGTGGTGCATTATTTTGCCGTGGTCTCCTCTTTCAGCCTTGTTCCCCTGGCCTCCTGAAAAGTGACGTCGTGACGTGATTTCCCGAAATCGTGGGCACTGGACAGCTATACGCGTCATCGCCTAATGCTCGCCCGAAGATCGTGCCCGGGAGGGCGCGGTGACGGCAAATGAGGGCGAAGGATAATGAGCGTGGAACTGCGCGATGCGACCGTGGATGATCTCTCCGGCATCATGGAGATTTACAACGACGCGGTTCTGAATACGACGGCGATCTGGAACGAGGTGCTGGTCGATCTGGATAATCGCAAGGAATGGTTTTCCGCCCGAAAGTCACGCGGCTTTCCGGTCATCGTCGCGATCCTCGACGGCAAGGTTGCCGGCTACGCTTCCTATGGCGACTGGCGCGCCTTCGACGGCTATCGCCACACCCGCGAGCATTCGGTCTATGTCCACAAGGACGCCCGCGGCCACGGCATCGGTAAAAAGCTGATGCAGGCGCTGATCGACCATGCATCCGGCAATGACGTGCATGTGCTGATCGCCGCAATCGAATCGGAAAATCACGCCTCCATCCGCCTGCACGAAAGCCTGGGTTTCAGGGTCGTCGGCCGGTTTTCGGAAGTGGGCACCAAATTCGGCCGCTGGCTGGACCTGACCTGCATGGAGCTGAAGCTGAATTAGCAGCCTGGCCGGGATTTCTCTCAGGCCGGACGCCGGGCAAAGGCGAGCATGACGCCGAAGGCCATCATCATGGAGCCGCTGATCCGGTTCACGCGCTTCAGGGTGCGCGCATTGCGCATGAGACCGGACAGCCGCGAGCCGATAAAGGCATAAACGGTGATGGCCACCACCTCGAGCAGAAGGAAAATCACGCCGAGCGTGGCGAAACTCTGCCAATAGGCGTCCTTCTCGATGAATTGCGGGAAAAAGGCCGTGAAGATCAGGATAGCCTTCGGATTGCCGGAGGCGACGAAGAACTCCTGCCGCAGATAGGTCCTGAGAATGGTGCCGCCGCCCGAGGACACATCCGGAGCCGCGATATCCGCCCTGGAGCGGATGAGCTTGAAGCCGATCCACAGCAGGTAAGCAACGCCGATCCATTTAATCAGCGAAAACATCATCTCGGACGCCATCAAAAGCGCGCCTAGCCCCAGCGCGGCAATCGCGATCATGCCTGCGAAAGCAACCAGCCTGCCGCTTGCCGCCACCACCGCCGTGGCCATGCCGTATCGCGCACCGACCGTCATCGACAGGAGGTTATTGGGCCCGAACGCCATGTTCAGGGCAAAACAGGCGGGAATGAAAATGAGGATGGTTTCGAGTGCCATGGTGGTGATCCGGAAGGAGTGAGGTTGCGATAATCTCACTCTCCGCTCCGGCTGTCGAGACGGCCGCATCAGCAAAGAAGGCGGGTGAGGGCAGCCCGCCTTCTACGTGTCTTTTATCAGATCGGCTCGAACACCATCGAATGGCCGTTGATACAGTAACGCAGGCCTGTCGGCTTCGGGCCGTCGGGGAAGACATGGCCAAGATGGCCGCCGCAATTGGCGCAGCGGATTTCCGTGCGCACCATGCCGTAACTGGCGTCGCGGTGTTCCGTCACGGCGCCCGGCTTCACCGGCTCGAAATAGCTCGGCCAACCGCAGCCCGCGTCGAACTTCGTATCGGAGAGGAACAGCGGTTCGTCACAGGCGGCGCAGCGGTAGAGGCCTTTCTGGAACGTGTCCCAGTAGGGGCCGGTAAAGGCGCGCTCGGTGCCATGTTCACGCAGGATGTGATATTGCTCCGGCGTCAGCTGTTCGCGCCAGTCGGCATCGCTCTTGTTCACTTTGGGGGGTGTCAGATCGCTCATGGAATGATCCTTTCTATTCCTGCCAGAAATAGTCATCGTCGTTGCCGATTGAAAGAGGGTACGTCCCATAACAAGTCCGTTATGGCAGGGATCGGGAGTCGATTTGGGTTGAGAAGGCGGTTCCTATGCCTTAACTGAAAAAATCGATTTGAAAGAAGAACGCCATTCATTGGCGCGCAGGGGTGGGGGACACCCCGGGAGATGTGAATGACATCAGATGTCACGCCGCTGACATTCCTGTCGCTGTTTCTGCCGTTTCTGGCAGCGCTCGCCGCGCCGGCGCTTGTGAAAAGGTTCGGTCACAATGCCGCGTGGATCCTGGCGCTTGCGCCGGGGCTGGCATTTGTCCATTTCGCCCTGATGCTGCCTGAAATCGCGGCGGGTGGCGTTATCACCGGCGGTTATGCCTGGGTTCCGAGCTTCAACCTCAGCTTTTCCTGGTTCATCGACGGCCTGTCGCTGACATTTGCCCTTCTCATCACCGGCATCGGCCTGCTGATCGTGCTTTACGCCGGCGGTTACATGAAGGGACATCCACAGCAGGGCCGTTTCCTGTCTTTCCTGCTCCTGTTCATGGGGGCGATGCTTGGCGTCGTCGTCTCCGACAGCCTGCTGATGCTGTTCGTTTTCTGGGAACTGACCTCCATCACCTCCTTCCTGCTGATCGGTTTTGACCATGAGCGCGCGGCCTCGCGCCGCGCTGCGCTGCAGGCGCTGGTGGTGACGGGCGGCGGCGGTCTGCTGCTGCTCGCCGGGCTGATTTTCATCTGGGACATCAGCGGCATGACGCAATTGTCCATGCTGGTGCGCGGCGGCGACATATTGCGCGACAGCCCGTTTTATCTCGCCGCGCTGCTTCTGGTTCTTGGCGGCGCCTTTACCAAATCGGCGCAGTTTCCCTTCCATTTCTGGCTGCCCAACGCCATGGAAGCGCCGACACCTGTTTCCGCCTATCTGCATTCGGCAACCATGGTGAAGGCCGGCGTCTATCTTTTGATGCGTCTCAATCCGGTTCTCGGCGATACCGCCGCCTGGCAGATATTGCTGCCCTTCTTCGGTGGCCTGACCATGCTGACGGGCGCGCTGCTTGCCGTGCGCCAGACCGACCTGAAGCTGATGCTGGCTTATACCACGGTCTCATCGCTCGGCCTGCTGGTCATGCTCACCGGCTTCGGCTCGGATCATGCCATTGAGGCGGCGGTGCTTTATCTGGTGGCGCATTCGCTGTTCAAGGGCGCGCTGTTCATGGTCGCCGGCATCATCGACCATGAGACCGGCACCCGCGACGTGACGAAGCTCGGCGGCCTGCGAAAAGCCATGCCGATCACCTTTGCGGCAGCGCTGGCGGCTGCGATTTCCATGGCCGGCCTGCCACCCTTCTTCGGTTTTCTCGCCAAGGAAGAGATTTATTATGCGCTGGCGCATGGCAATCCGCGCGCCGTGCTGTTCACCGGCATCGCCATTCTCGGCAATGCGCTGATGTTTGCCGTGGCCTTCGCCGTGGCGCTGAAACCGTTCCTCGGCAAGCCGTTGAAAACCTCGAAACATGCCCATGAGGGGCCGCTTCTGCTCTGGCTCGGCCCGGCGCTGCTGGCGGTGAAGGGGCTGACCATCGCTCTCTTCTCCGGTATCGCGCATTTCTATATTTCGACGCCCATGGCAAGCGCGGTCGCGGGTGAGGCCCGCCCGGTGGAAATCTCGCTCATTCCCCATATCGGCGTGCCGCTCGGCCTGTCGCTGCTGACGATCGCGCTCGGCATCGTCCTCTATACGCGGCTTGTCGCCCTTCGCAGTCTGATGGACCGCACGTTCAGGGCGCTGGGGGCGGGGCCGGACAGGGGGTTCGATGTCTTCATCGAAGCGCTGGTGAAAATCTCGTTCCATGTGGCGAGGCTCATCCAGCCCGGCAGGCTGGAATTTTATGTCACCGCCACTTTCGCCGTCATCGCCGCCGTGCTGCTGGCGCCACTATTTCTTTATGGCGAGCTTCCGTCAGTACCGGCATGGCCGCACGATGTTCAGATCCATGAGCTGACCTTCATCGCCATCGCCGTGGCAGGCCTCATGGCGGTGCTGACCGCCTCCAGCCGGCTCACCGCCATCATTGCGCTCGGCATTCAGGGTTTTGCCGTGGCGGTCATCTTCCTGCTGTTCGGCGCGCCGGATCTTTCCTTCACGCAGTTCATGGTCGAGACGCTGTCGGTGGTCATCCTGACGCTGGTGATGACGCGGCTTCGACTGTCGCCGTCGGATCATCGCGGCCTTGGCCAGAAGCTGCTGGACAGCACCATCGCCATTGCCTGCGGAACCGGCTTCGCTTTGTTCCTGATGCGGGCGACGGAGGCGAGTTTCGACAATCGTCTGACCGATTTCTACAACACCTATTCCAAGGTCATCGCCCACGGCGCCAATGTCGTGAACGTCATCATCGTCGATTTCCGCGGCACGGATACGCTCGGCGAAATCGCTGTCGTGATGATCACGGGTCTCGCCATTCTCGCGCTCATCCGCATTCGCCCGGCCGCCGCCGTCAAGGGACCTGCCAAGACCGCTAAGAAGAAGGGAGCGCGGGCATGAACACGCTTATCCTGCGCACCGTCGCCCCCGTCGTCACCAGCCTCATGGTGCTGTTTTCCATTTTCGTGCTGCTGCGCGGCCATAACGAACCGGGCGGCGGGTTCATCGGCGGGCTGATTGCGGTCTCGGCGCTGGCAATCTATGGCATCGCTTATGGTGTGGCGGCAGTCCGCCGCGCCATCGTGTTTCATCCGCTCTCCATTGCCGGGGCAGGGCTGCTGATGGCGATGCTGTCCGGCATCGTGTCGATTGCCGCAGGCGTGCCCTTCATGACCGGGCTCTGGGTCTATCCAAGCCTGTTCGGCGTCGAGTTGCCGCTCTCCACCGTCATGTCCTTCGATATCGGCGTCTACCTCGTCGTGGTCGGCGCCATCACCTCCATTGCCTTGGCACTGGAAGAAAGGGAAAGCGACTGATGGAAGCGGTTTTCTCCATTCTCGTCGGCATCTTCTTTTCGGTGGCGATCTATCTCATGCTGTCGCGCCACAGCATCCGTATGCTGCTGGGCATCGCCATTCTCGGCAATGCGGTCAATCTTTTGCTGTTTACGGCGGGCCGGTTGACGCGTGAAGTGCCGCCGATCATTCCGGCCGGCATGGACACGCTGCCGGCGGGCGCCGCCAATCCACTGCCGCAGGCGCTGATCCTGACGGCAATCGTCATTTCCTTTTCCTTCTTCTGTTTTCTTCTGGTGCTGACCTGGCGCGCGTTCCAGGAATTGCAGACCGACGACACCGACGAAATGCGTACCGCAGAACCCGCAGGCGAGCCTTTGCCGCCGCTCGGTTATTGAGCGGGGCGAGGCGTAGACACACATGGCTTCATCCACCACATCAGCAGTTTCCGATCTTTCCGCAGCGCTCGTTGTCGCTCCCGTACCGCTGTCCGACTGGCTGATCATCCTCCCGGTCGCGCTGTGCATCGGCGCAGGCGCAATCCTGATGATGATGCGCCACGCCATCCGCCGGCATGCGGCAATTGCCATCACGGCGCTCGCCCTGCTGGTGATTCTCGATGCCGCCCTGTTGTGGAAGGTGGTGACGCAGGGACCGTTCACGATGGTCATGGGCCGCTGGCTGCCGCCCTTCGGCATCGCTTTCACCGCGGACCTCACCGGCGCTCTGCTGTCGCTTGCGGCGGCCATTGTGGCGCTTGCGGGCGCCATCCACGCCAGCGCCGATATTGACGCCAGCGGCAGGCGATATGGGTTTTATCCCTTCCTGATGCTGCTGATGGCGGGCGTCACCGGCGCGTTTCTCACCGGCGACCTCTTCAACCTCTATGTCTGGTTCGAGGTTCTGCTGATCTCCTCCTTCGGGCTGATCGTGCTCGGCTCGACGCGCGAGCAGATCGACGGCGCGCTGAAATATGCCATTCTGAACCTCATCGGCACGACGCTGTTCCTGATCACGGTCGGTTATCTCTATGCCATCTTCGGCACGCTCAACATGGCCGACATCGCGCTGAAGACGACCGACCTGCGCGGTACCGCGCCGCTGATGACGCTTGCCAGCCTCTTTACGCTTGCCTTCGCCATGAAAGCCGCGGCCTTTCCGGTGAATTTCTGGCTGCCCGCCTCCTATCACACGCCACGCATCGTCGTTTCCGCCCTGTTCGGTGGCTTGCTCACCAAGGTCGGCATCTATTCGCTGCTGCGCGTCATGGTCATGCTGTTTCCGGTGGAGCGTGAGGAACTCAGCATCGTCATCGCCATCTCTGCGGCGCTCACGATGGTGCTGGGCGCCATGGGAGCGCTCGCGCAGAACGATATCCGCCGCATGCTCGGTTATGTCGTCATATCAGGTATCGGTTACATGATGGCCGGCATCGCCATCGGCACGCCCTCCGGCGTGTCAGGCGCGATCTTCTACGCCTTGCACTCCATGGTGCTGATGACGGCGCTTTATCTCGCCGCAGGCCATGCCGCCCGCCTTGGCGGCAGCTTCAGCATGCGTGCGCTCAGTGGCCTTTACCGGCAGGCTCCATGGTTTTCGGCGCTGGCGCTGGCGCTGTTTTTCGCCGGCTCCGGCCTGCCGCCCTTTTCCGGTTTCTGGCCGAAGGCGGTGCTCGTCAAATCGGCGATCGATATCGGCGCATGGTGGCTCGCCGCTGCCATTCTTGCCTCCGGCTTCATTGCCACCATCGCCTTCGGGCGGGTCTTCCTTCTGTGCTTCTGGCGTCCGGTAACGGTCTCGCCCGGCCAGTCTCCCGCAGCACCCGTGTCGCCTCCGGCGGCACCGTCGCTCGTGCCGCTGGTGGGCCTCACCGCGCTGGTGGTGGTCTTTGGCCTGTTTCCGGAAAGCCTGCTCAATCTCAGCCAGCAGGCGGCGGCCGGGCTTGGTGATCCGCAGGCCTATATCCAGTCGGTCTTTTCCAGGGGGGGCAGACCATGAGCCTCTATATCGTGCAGCTGCTTTTTGTCGCCGTCTGGCTTGCCGTGAGCGGCAGCGTCTCGGTGGCGAATATTGTCTTCGCACTCATCGTTTCGACACTGGCGCTCGGCCTTATCCGCCACCAGCTTCCCGGCGGTGATAATCACTGGCTGCGTCTCACCCGGGTGCTGTCGCTCGTACTCCTGTTCTTCAAGGAGCTGGCGCTATCCGCCTGGAAGGTTGCGGTGCTGGTGACGCGGCCGAAACTTGACGTCAAGCCCGGCATCTTCGCCTATCCGCTGACGGTGACCACGGATTTCCAGATCACATTGCTTGCCAACCTCATCACGCTGACCCCCGGCACGCTGTCGGTCGATGTCTCGGCCGACAGGAAAACGCTCTACGTCCACGCAATCGATTGCAGCGATATCGAAGCCACAAAGAACGACATCAGAAATGGCTTCGAAAAAAAGATCATGGAGGCGTTTCAGGGATGACGCCGGAACTAATAGTTTCATTTGCAACTATACTTGCGTCGGTTGTACTGTCGGTCGCCTTTTTGCTGACAGTATATCGGGTTGTCGCAGGTCCGACCTTGCCGGACCGGATCGTTGCGCTCGACATGCTGGTCGGTATCGCCATCGGCTTCATCGCGGTCATCGCCATCCGCACCGGCTTCAACCTCTATGTCGATATTGCCATTGCACTCGGCCTCGTCGGCTTCCTGGCCACGGTCGCCTTTGCCCGTTTCGTGCTGTCGCGCGGGCCGGATGGCACGCGACGGTCGAAGGCGGTGCTGGATGGGGAGAAGGCATCGGAAGTTGTTGAAAAGCCAGTGAAATCAGGACGGAATTCCGAAAAGGGAAGGGGTGGGCGATGATGGGCTGGATCGTGGCTATTCTTGTTGCGGCGCTGACTGTCTCGGGAGCGGCGTTCTCGCTGATCGCGGCGATAGGGATCAATCGTCTGCCGGATGTTTATACCCGTATGCATGCGGCTTCAAAGGCGGGCACGGTCGGGTCGGGCCTGCTTCTTCTCGCTGTCGGCATTCACTCCATGGAAATATCGACCCTCGCCCGGGCGCTGGCCGGTTTCTTCTTTTTTGTCCTGACCGCGCCGGTCTCGGCACATCTTCTTGCAATGGCCGCGCACAAGGCAGGTTATCTACTGGATGTTAAATCGGTAGTTGATGACTTGAAGAAAATTTGAAGTTGAATTACCCCCAAAATAACGGGGGTATCCATTTTTCATTACTACTTGGCATAGTATTTTATCACCCGTGATTTTTTGTATTGGAATTAGACTGTTTTGAACTGAAAAATTCACAATAGGAATTTGACTTTTGCTGTTTTGCTGTTATCCCAATTAAGTGTAAAGTTGCTAATCGCGATTTGCATCTAGCCTCTTCATAGTCGGCATAGGCATTTTATTAATGTCTAATCTATGGCCCATCGGGCCATTGCTGCCCATGTCGCGGGCCGTAAGTTGAATCTCGGATCAATTCGTTTCCGGTTTTCGCTTGAAATCTAGGGGTAGATTTCATGTTGGTTTCAACAGGGCGAAGGTGGGGCACCGGGTAACTTCACATCGCTCGATGCGGCGTTCGCCCGCGTCTGGGGATCAATAAACAGGAGATACTTAAATGACGGAAACTGCATACGGTAACGCCCAGGATCTGCTGGTCGAACTGACGGCGGATATTGTGGCTGCCTATGTTAGCAACCACGTCGTTCCGGTAACAGAGCTTCCCGGCCTTATTTCGGATGTTCACACGGCACTCAGCGGAACATCGGCACCGGCATCGGTGGCGGTCAATGTTGAGAAGCAGAAACCTGCCGTCTCCGTTCGCAAATCTGTACAGGACGATCACATCGTCTGTTTGGAATGCGGCGGCTCGTTCAAGTCGCTCAAGCGCCACCTGACGACGCATCACAGCATGACGCCGGAAGAATACCGCGAAAAATGGGACCTGCCGGTCGACTATCCCATGGTTGCGCCCGCCTATGCCGAAGCCCGTTCGCGGCTTGCCAAGGAAATGGGTCTCGGCCAGCGCCGCAAGGCCAGCCGCTGATTTTTCTAAGGCGGACCGGCCACCTCTTCTCCCCGCCGGGGAGACGGTGGCCCGAAGGGTCGGATGAGGGGGGCAATGCCAGCGATAAATCGCACGCTTGCCCTCCTTATCCCGCTGCCGCGACCTTCTCCCCGGCGGGGAAACGGCGGCAAACGAAACGCGGTCGTTCCATATGCAGCCTTGAAACCAGGCGTGGCCTCAAAGGCCCTGACGCGCGGGAAGTAGCTGCTCCCTTCATGAAAATGTCCCAGCCGGTCCTTTGACCGGCTTTTTTATTGCCGCGCTTTTTGTCGATAGAGGAAAAAAATCCTTGATCGGAGCCGGCTCTTTCTCAAAAATAAAGCGAAATCAATCTCGTATTTTTCCCCGTCAAATTTGCACTTCCCCATAATCATTTCCGGGTGTATGAATTAATTCCTATTCGTAAAGGAGTTGCATATGCCGTCGGATATCTCGTCTTTGCCTCCCCCAGCGCTGCCCCACCCAAAGGCAGCTGATCGCCATCTTCGCAACTGGTCGCCTGCGGCCGGGCGTGATGAGATTTCGCGCATCTGCCGGCTGGTTCGCCAGCTGACAGGCGAAATGGTCCAGCTGATCGGCGATCGCCTGGCTGCTCGCCGCGACAGGCGGCGCAGCGAATGCCATATTCGCCAGATAGCCATGTATGTGTGCCATGTGCAGCTTGGCATTCCCATGTCGGATATCGGCGTCTGTTTCGGCAGGGACAGAACGACGGTGGGCCATGCCTGCCAGGTGGTGGAGGACCGGCGCGACGAACCGGCTTTCGACGAATTTGTCGCCACGCTCGAGCGGCTCGCCGGCAGCATTTTCAGCGTGATGAGGGGTGGCCGCGATGAGTGAGGCGAAAACCGCGCCCGCCGCCGGCCGCAATCCTGTCCTCCTGCGATTATTGCGTTTTATCGCGGCGGGCACGGCTGAGATTTCGCAGGATGGCGGCGATATGGTCTTGCGGCGACCCGCGGCTGGAAAGGAGCGGGCATCGCGGTTTCCGATTGGAATCGTCCGGTTTGCCGTCTCCTCCGGGCTGGTCGACAGGCAGGGAAATACGCTTTCCGCCGCACCGCCGCTTGCCGCCTATCTGAAACGTGCGATCGCAAAGGATCGCGACGAGATTTTTCATGAGCAGCACCGGGACGTGCAGGCTGTGGTGGTGGATGTCGGTGAAGGCAGGCAGTCGGCTCGGCGCAACCTCAATACGTCTCCACTGACCGGCCTTTCGCGCCTCAAGGAGCGCGACGGCTCGGCCTTTTTTACCGGCGATGCCTTGCAGGCCGGCGAACGTCTCGCCGCCGATTTTCACCGGGCGCATCTCAACCCCAGGGTCACGGCGACATGGGAGCCGAGAATTGCGAGCCGCACCAAGGGGGAGGCGGGTGGCGCGCTCGATCTTACCGAGGCGGCGATGGCGGCACGAACACGGTTTTCCCACGCCGCCGACGCGATGGGGCCTGAATTGTCCGGCGTCGCCATCGATATTTGCTGTTTCGAAAAGGGGCTGGAAACGGTGGAGCGGGAGCGGCAATGGCCGGCGCGTTCGGCAAAACTCATGTTGCGTGCAGCCCTGCTGTCGCTTGCCCGGCATTATGCGCCCCGGCCGCAGGGCACCAGAAGGACAAGCCACCATTGGGGCGATGAGGATTATCGCCCTTCGATGACGGCAATGGTGGTGACGGGGTGAGGGGTCAGGCGGCGAGCAGCCGGGCTTCCTCGCGTATACGCTTGACCATGGAGCGTAGACCGTTTGCCCGCTGCGCGGAGAGATGCTCCACCAGCCCGATTTTGTCGAATACCTCGATGGCGTCGAGGCCGGCGATCTCGGAGGCCTTCTTGCCGGAATAGACGGCAAGAACAATCGCGACGAGGCCGCGCACGATATGCGCGTCGGAATCGCCTTCGAAACTCATCAGCGGGTCTTCCGCGCCATCGCTGTGACTGACGAGCCAGACCTGACTTGCGCAGCCCTGCACCTTGTTTTCGGCGGTACGCTTGTCTTCCGGCAGATCGGGCAGCGCCTTGCCGAGTTCGATGACATAACGATAGCGATCCTCCCAGTCGTCAAGGAAGGCGAAATCGTCAAGGATCGTGTCGAGAGAGGCCATTTGCGCGCCGTATCGTCCGTTATTGCATGTCTTTGCTACGATATAGGGGAAGTGCGGACGGTTTTGAACCATGGATAAAGAAAAAGCCCACGGAAAACGGGTTTCCGTGGGCAAGTCAGGCAGGCAGTCACGCAGACGGACATATCCGGCTGCAAGATCAGGGCGGCGCGGCGATACGCGGCCGCGCAAAAATATCAGGGAACGGGGCGCTTCTGCGGCAGGGGAATGATGGTGCCGGTCTTAAGCGTGTCGGCATTCCCAGGGAATTCGACGCTGATTGCGGGCGCTTCGGCCAGTTTTTCGCTCTCGCTGGCAAGCTCGGCTGCGGGAGCGGTCTTGTCACCGCTGGCAAGCTGCGCGTCGAGCAATTCATAGGCAACCTTGGCGCCTTCCTTTGCGCGTTCGCCAAGTGCGTGGAAGGTTTCTGCGCCCTTGACGCAGACATCGGGCTTTTCGATGCAGATGGCGCTGACATAACGATAGGCTTCACCGGCTGCCGAAACGGCGCTGGGAAGATCGAATGCCGAAGGTTCCTTGGCGGGATCGTTGTAGCTGCCGAAATAGGACAGCGCCACCAGCACCAGCGAAAACCAGAATGTTCCTTTGATCAGAAACCACATTGTCAGACTACCCTGCCAGATGATCTTGTTTTGAAGCCCCGCCCGTTTTGGGTCATCGGCCTTTGTCCCGTTTCCCGGGCTTGAGGAGAAGCTACAGGTGACCGGCGAACAGCCGATTGCAAAAAGCCGCGCAATTTAATTCAAATTGTATCTATTCTCCTCGTATCGGCACGCGGGCCGCCAATTCATTCGCATTTTAACAGTCCATGTTAAGCATAATTGCGACAGAGACCGCCTGTTCCGGGGCAAAGCGGCCGCCCGCTTTGCCACAAAGGTTAACACGATGGCAAAAATGAAGCGAAATCCGTCGCTTACCCGTCATTAACCATGATTGGCAAAGCTTCGAATAAATGCCCCGTAATGGGACTGCGGCGCATTTCGCAGGCCTTTGGCGTCATTCTTTTTATCCATTCCTTAAGCCGCCGCCTTCTATTGTCGGAGCCGTTAGATCCGCCTCAGGGATTCGGTATTGGTATTGCGTAATATGAGAGAAAAAGCGGTCGCACTGGTCGACCATGCAGCGGGCAGATGGCTCGCGCGCATGGAAGAGGACGCCGAAAGGCGTGCCGGAACCGTTGCGCGCCTGCGCCGGCTGATTGCCTTCGGTGCTGTCGGCCTTGTTGTTGTGCCCGCCCTCTTCAGCCTTGTCTTCAGCCCCGCCATTGCTCTGCCCATCGGTGCCGCACTGGTGCTGGCGCTGTTCCTGTCGGCCGCCGCCCTGTCGATCGCCTTTTCCCGCCCCGTGCGTGGCGTGGCGTCCTTTTCCGCTCCTGCCGGTAGCGATGACCTCATCGCGGCCTCGCAAGTGCCGGGCCTCGTGCTCACCATCAATGAAAACGGCCTCGTCGAACGTGTTTCCGGGCGCGACCTCGACAGGTTTCCGGCTGATCTCCAGGCCTGCAAGGGCCATGTCTTTGCCGAACATGTCTATGTTTCGGACCGTCTGGAACTGATGCAGGCTTTCGACCTTCTGCGGCAGGGCGAGGACAGGGCCAGCGCTGAACTCCGGTTCGAAACCGGCGCGAAATCGCGCCAGGCGCAGTTCATGCATGCACGCATCGAGATGACGGCGATCCGCAGCGCGGCCGGCCGGCTGCGTCGGGTCGTCGCCCAGCTCTCCGATGTCACTGAGATGGAGCTGCTGCGCCGCGATGTCGCCCGCAAGGCGGCCGAGGCGGAATCGGCCAATGACGCCAAGTCGCGTTTTCTCGCCGCCGTCAGCCATGAGCTGCGCACGCCGCTCAATGCCGTCCTCGGCTTTTCCGATATTCTCGCCGGCGAATATTTTGGCAGGCTGGAAAACGACCGCCAGCGGGAATATGTCGGCTTGATCCGCCAGTCCGGCGCGCATCTCCTGTCGGTGGTCAACACCATGCTGGATATGAGCAAGCTGGAGGCCGGCCGTTACGAATTGCTGATGGAAAGCTTCCCAATTGCCGAGACCATCTCGTCCTGCGAAGCCATGCTCGGCCTGCAGGCGAAGGAAAAAGGCCTGACTTTGACGAGCCGCATCCAGCGCGGCATCGGTGAAATTTCAGCTGATCAGCGCGCCATCCGCCAGGTTCTCATCAATCTGGCCGGCAATGCCATAAAATTCACCGATGCGGGTGGTGTGGTATCGATCGATGCGGCGCGTGAAGGCCGGATGCTGAAATTGACGGTCAGCGATACCGGCATCGGCATCGCCTCCGACAAGATTGACCTTCTGGGCCAGCCTTTCATGCAGGTTCAGAACGAATATACCCGTCGCTATGAGGGCACGGGTCTGGGATTGTCCCTGGTCAAGGGCCTTGTGGCACTGCATGGCGGCACTTTCGCCATCGCCAGCAAGCCGGGCGAGGGGACAGTCGTAACGATCATGTTGCCTGCCGACGGTTCCGGCATGGCAGGTGGCGAAAACGCTGAAACCGAAAGCATGGTGGAATTCCCGCCGCGCATCAGGCAATTCGGCGAAATGGCCGCGATTATGAAGAAGGATGGTGACGATGGCCCCGCGAAAGCGAAAATCGCCTAAGAAAACAACGGCCCAGATCGGAGCCGGGCTTGTTTCCTTGGTGGTTTCGGCCATCGGGCGCGAAGTCCTGCGACATCCGAAGCTGGTGGGCGGCTCGGGCGCCTTCGCCGTTGTCTTTGGTTTTGTCGCCGCCAATGCGCTCTGGTATCAGCCGGGCGTGCATCCGTCGCCTTTCCTGCGCACGCGGGATGCGGAAAACCCGAACGGCATTGCCGGTTATCGCCCGGCAGAGCCGCTCGGCACCCACGGCAACGTCACCACCTTTCGCATAGAGCGGCCGGCCGAGACGGAAGCGACGCAGCAACCGGCCGCCGAGACTGCGGCGCTGCCGCCAGCCGAAAGCCAGAAGCCGCAGCAGATCGTTGCCGATATTCAGGGCGAACTGAAAAAACGCGGACTTTACGAAGGCGATGCGGATGGCCGCATGGGGCCGAAGACCGCCGCCGCCATCATGTTCTTCGAAGAAACGCTCGGTATGGAGCAGACCGGCGAGCCGACGACGCGGGTACTCGCAGCCCTCAGGATCGATGGCGCCACGGTTGCCGCAATTCCAAAGGACCGGCCGTCCGACACCAACACTGGCGGCGGAGTGGAAATCGACCCGGTCGCCGCCGCCATCCGCAAGGCGGAAAAGCCGCAGGTAAAGGCCGAACCAGCCTCCCTCAACAGCGCGGCTGCCGGCGCCAAACCCGTAAACAGCGCGCTGATCGCCAAGATCCAGCAGGGGCTGATCAATATCGCCTATGCCGACGTGAAGGTGGACGGCGTGGCCGGCCAGCAGACCCGCAACGCCATTCGCGCCTTTGAAAAACACTATCGCCTGCCGGAAACCGGCGAGCCGAGCGAGGCCGTGTTGAAGAAGCTGAAGTCGATCGGGGCGATTTAGAGGGTTAGGATCGACGTTGCGGCAGGGTCGACGCATGCCGTGTTTTGTGGCACATCCACTTCCGTCATTCCGGCCTTGAGCCGGAATCCAGCCAGCCCAAGTCCTTGGGCTGAAAGGAGTCTTTCCGTCGCGCAGACGCGCGTCGGCTGGATTCCGGCTCAAGGCCGGAATGACGGAAGTGGATGCCTGTATCGCCTCAATAAAGCCGTTGCCTATCTGAAAGCACATCCATGCGCCTCAAATCCGAAATCTTCGTCTCAGCCCTCATCCGCCGCGTTTTTGCCGCCGGCGGATTTGCCGCTGTCGAAAAAAAAGGGGCGGAGGATGCAGGTGCGATCTTTATCCGCCAGCGCTTTCGCGATGGCCGTGAAAACCTCTATGGACCGGCCCCGCAAAGTTTCGCCGATGACGAGGAAATTCGCACTGAGCGCCGTTTCGAAACACGGCTAGCGGATGTTGAGGGGGAGGAGGCCGCCGCCCTTCTGGAGAAGGAGCGCCGGTTCGACAGCGATCTGTGGATCGTCGAAATCGAAACCGATGAAATCGGCGCTCTCCTGACGCTGGTCGATCAGGTCTAGGCCAGCTTAACCCAGCGTTCCGGTTCTTTGAGTAGCCGGTGCGCTGCGGCCCGGCCGTTCGCGGCCATGGGTATAGCTGTCGGCCCTGCGCCAGCTTTCCACCCGCTCTTCGCATTCCACGGTATCGAGACGGTCGAGCAGGGCTTCGGCGCGGCTCATGTCGCCTTCGGTGGCGGCAAGATGCGGGTAGAAACATTGCAGGATGAAGGCGGCTTCGGAAAACTCCATGCCGAGCCCGATCAGCGTGGTGGCAAGCTGCGCGCCTGATATATCGAGCATGATGCGCTCCGACAGCCAGAGGCTGGACGATAGCGAATCCGCCAGCGCCACCGCAAATTGCCGGGCATTGCGCTCACGGGCAAACCGCACCAGCAGGGCCTCCTGCACGTCGCTCAGGCGGCGCAGACCAAGAACGTCGTTTTCCGGACGGTTGAGATGATGCGCCATCTGTTTGATGCGCTGGCGCATTTCCTCTTCGAGTGCGGATGCGGCCGCAATGCCTGCCGCTTCTTCCGCCACCTTCGTTTCTTCGGCGGCGACCGTCACCTGCGGGGCGGCGGCATTCGCTTCCTCGTCCGGCCGCTTCAGATCTTCGGCATGGCGAAGACCCACGAGCGCATCGATGACGGTGGGGGAGAGGTCGTCCCGGCGCACGATGGCGCGCGCATGGGCAGCGCCCTGGGTGCGGGCAATGGTTATCAGCGTTTCGTCATCAAGGCACTTCGAGGCAATGAGGAACGGGGCGGCGAGGGAAATCGGCTGGCAGGCGATGAAGAAGGCAACGGCTGAAGGCACGCTCGGATGCTGGGAAAGCGCGGCAATCGCCTCCCGCTTGGCCTCTTCGGTGGACGCGTTGAAAAGCGGCATGAAGAGTTCGGCGAACTGCCGAAGGTCCGTTTTTGACGGATGGGACACATTCTCGAAATTCGTCACGGTGGCCATCAGCACCACATCTTTCTTCCTCACGGCTCTTGGCCTCTCAAGTTCTCGAAACCGGTCGGTCAACGCACTACCCAACAAACGCAAACACAATATCGGCTCAAATTAGAGCAAATCCGTTGACGCCCTGTTAACTATGGGCGGTGGAAAGGGATATTCTGCCTCTATCAACAAGGAAATTTTAAAACCTTCATCGCGGAGAAAAACGCATGGAACCTTGTCGCATCGCCTTTGTTTTCAACGGATGCAGGGTTCTGGCGGATAAGTTGCCGCCAGGAGATTAAGGTTAACGGATCATTAACCTCTGTCTGTTTGTAATTTCATGGGCAGTATTAGGAATTCATGTTATTCTGAAGTCCGGAATAAGAGCCAAAATGGCATCGAGATGCCTGAATGTCCGCATAGTCCTTCGGTAAGACGCTTTCGGTTTTAAGGGACATGCGAAAACCAGTCTGTGGGCTGGGTTATGCGCAATGTGATGGTGATGAAATTCCCGACGCAAGACGAGGCTTGCGCGGTTCCCATGGGCAACATTGACTCCCGAAGAGGAGAAAAGCATGGCAGACATTATTCCAATCGGCGACGCACGACGAAGCCTGCGCCCGGCGGCCATGGCTGGCAAGGTCATCGGCCCTGCAAAGGTCGTGCTGTTTACCGGCGTGCGTTATGAAAAACGCGATGCCGAGCCGTCCGACAAGGTTGCGCGCAAGCGCAAGCCCGCACCGGAAACTGCTGCAAAGTCCTGATTACGCGTGATAAACCGGCGTTATTTCCACGGCGTCGGCTGGCATTTAGCCTCGTTCAAGAACCGTTCCGCTTCTTCCCCGAAACTTGGCTGCGGCACCATGGTCCGCAATACCACATATCCTTCCGACTGATCCGATTCCGCCAGAATGGCCTGTGACAGCGATGGCGGCTGCGCCTTGCGGATCGCCGCTATCTGCACCGCATCCGCCACCAGAATATCCATCACCCCGCCGGCGGACGTGCGGTCGTTCATGCTGAACACCTCGTTCGACGCCTTGTCGTAAACCGCGACCGACCAGAAGGGCACGGCGCCGAGTGCGGTAAGCCTGATCGGCTTTTCCTCGATATTGAAGGTGCAGACCGCGACCCGCATGAAGGGATCGCCGCTTCCCAGCGTCTTTTTCTCCGTCGTTTCTTCGAGCAGATGAAACAGATGCGGCTTTCCTTCCGCCACCGCACGCGTATAGGCGTCGCGATTGCTGAAATGCGGTATCGCCAGAAGAATGATGACATGCAGCACGGCGGCGGCAACAAGGCCGGTAAGGATGGCAAGCAGGATCCTAAGCATTGCCACACCCCAGCTTGCGGATTTGCGGCATGGCGATGTCGATCAGGCCGGAACTGCCGGCGACCGGCGTGTCCAGCAGCGTCATCACCAGCTTGAAGGTCTGGCCCTGCGGCACCGCCAGCCAGTTGTAAGTCTGGGCGTCGGGCGCAATGGCGATGTCGATGCCGCCGTCCGCAATGCGCAGAAGCGTGCGGGAATTGAGCGCGAAAGGCCGTCCGGCGTCTTCCGCCAGCACATTGCCCTGCTGGTCGGCGGTATAAAGCGTCCAGAACCGCGAAGGCGGCACGGCCCCAGCCAGCCGGTAACGGCATTCGCCGCTCAGGCGTTGGCCGTCGCTGTCCACGGAGGCGGTAAAAGCCAGACCCTCGGCCGTTCCGTAAAGCAGCTTGCCGGCGTCGGCGCGGTGCGACTTGGCGTAGGGATCGGCCTCGATCGTCTGTGCTTCCGGAAAGGCATCCCATGAGCCGATGCGGATCGAGCCGAAGCCGGATGTCGCCTCAAGCGCTGCCAGCGTTGCGGCTATGCCGCCGCCAAAGGCGATCAATAGAGCGATGCCGACAAGGAATGGAACTCGAAACACGCTGTTTTCCCGTTTTTGTACAGGTCGAGGACTATCACTGATTCCCTGTTTGGAAAATGGTGCGCCTTGTTTAGTCTCTGTGGAAATGACCAGAAGAGGGAATTCCACCATGTCGCGACAATCCGCCATCGACCGCGCTATCGGCTTTTTTGATGATGGCACGTTCGAGCAGGACCTGTCGCGACGGGTTTCGTTGCGCACCGAAAGCCAGAATGAGGAGCGGAGTTCCGAACTCATCCTGTATCTCGAGCGGGAAATGATGCCCGCTTTCACTGCCATGGGTTTTTCCTGCACCATCCTGCGCGATCCGGCGGCGGATTTGCCGTTTCTGATCGCCGAACGGTTCGAGGACGACAATCTGCCGACCGTGCTGGGTTACGGCCACGGCGATGTGGTTCGCGGTCTGGAGGACGGCTGGGCGGAGGGCCTTTCGCCCTTTGTGATGTCAGAGCGCAATGGCAGGTGGTACGGGCGCGGCACCGCCGACAATAAGGGGCAGCATTCGGTCAACATGGCCGCGCTGAAGGCGGCGCTCGAGACGCGGGGAAGACTTGGTTTCAATGCCAAATACCTCATCGAGATGGGTGAGGAGAGGGGCTCCCCAGGTTTGCGGGAGATTTGCCGAAACCATGGCGAGCGGCTGAAAGCCGATCTCCTGATCGCTTCGGACGGCCCCCGCCTGAATGCGGAACGGCCGACCGTGTTTCTTGGCGCACGCGGCGGCATTACCTTCGATCTTGTGATCGAGGCGCGCGAGGGCGGCCACCATTCAGGCAATTGGGGCGGGGCGCTGTCCAATCCCGGCGTGCAGATGGCGCATGCCATAGCGAGCCTTGTCGGCCCCTCGGGGCAAATCCGCGTGCCGGAACTGGTGCCGGAGGAACTGCCGCAGGCGGTGCGCGATGCGCTTGCCGATTGCGAGATCGATGGCGGGCCGGATGGCCCAACCATCGATCCGGACTGGGGCGAGCCCGGCCTTTCGACGGCCGAGCGGGTTTTCGGCTGGTGCGCGCTGGAGGTGCTGGCCTTCGAGACCGGCACGCCGCGCGCGCCAGTCAACGCCATTCCGCCACGGGCATGGGCGCGGCTGCAACTGCGCTTTGTCGTCGGCATCGATCCGGAAGCGGTGCTGCCAGCCGTGCGGCGTCACCTCGACCAGCAGGGTTTCGGCATGGTGCGGATTGCGCCTGCGGGCGATGAGATTTTCCGTGCCACCCGGCTTGATCCGCAGGATCCATGGGTTGGTTTCACCCTGCGTTCCCTTGCCAGCACCACGGGCAGGAAACCGGCGCTTCTTCCCAATCTCGGTGGCTCGCTGCCCAACGATATTTTCGCCGATATATTAAAACTGCGCACCATCTGGGTGCCGCATTCCTATCCCGGCTGCTCGCAGCACGCGCCGAACGAACATCTGCCGAAAGAAATTGCCCGCGAGGCCCTTGCCATCATGGCCGGACTTTATTGGGATATTGGCGAAGGGAACACGCCGCCGCTCTAAGCACCCATCACCAGCTTGAAGGCGATGGCCCACATGGTGACGGCGATGACGCCTTCGAGAATGCGCCATGCGGCAGGCTTTTCGAAGATCGGCCGCAGCCAGCGCGCGCCGTAGCCCAGTGAAAAGAAGAACAGCAACGAGCCGGTCGCCGCACCCGCGGCGAAGGTCTTTTCAAAGCCGGGAAACTGAGTCGAGATCGTGCCAAGCAGCACCACGGTATCGAGATAGACATGCGGATTGAGAAAGGTCAGCGCCAGGCAGATGGCCAGCGTCTGCCAGAGGCTGACCTCCCGCCTTTCCGCGACGGAAAGCGCCTCGGACGAGCGCAGGGCCGAATGCAGGCTTTTGGCGCCATACCAGACAAGGAAAGCAGCGCCCGCATAACGCATGACGGGATCGAGCGCCGGCATGACCGCACTTATCCGCTGAAAGCCGAAAACACCGACGGTAATCAGCAGCGCATCGGAAATGGCGCAGGTGGCGCAGACGGCAAAGACATGCGAGCGCGCCAGTCCCTGTTTCAGAACGAAAGCGTTCTGCGCGCCGATCGCTACGATGAGGCTGAGACCCATCGTCAGGCCGGTGAAGAATATTTGGATGTCCATGCCAGTCGTGGCCCCTGCCTCTGTCCATTGCGGAGTGGCCGAAGGTGTTGCTTCCGGACCGAGTGCTTGGATATTTTCATTGGATGGTTTAATCCAGTTAAATAATCTCAATCCGGATAAGCAGAGCTAATGTTGGTTGAATCATGTGGAAGGCTGATTTCATGCGCCGTCGCTCCCGTCCTTCCCTCATTTCTATGCTCGTCACAGGAATCCAGCCAGCCCAAGTCCTTGGGCTGAAAGAGCTCTCCCGCCGCGCAGACGTGCTTCGACTGGATTCCTGTGACGAGCACAGGAATGAGGGTGGAGCAGAGCGCCACGAAAGACCGCAGGCCTTGTGCCTGCCATGCCCGTATCAGCCTCAGCATGGAGACCATCGTGCTTGACTATCCTTCCATGCGGGCGGTTGCGCTCGTTGCGCAGACCGGCAGCTTCGAAAAGGCGGCGCAGGTTCTGTGTGTTACGCCCTCGGCCGTCTCCCAGCGCATCAAGCAACTGGAGGAGCGGCTGGGCGTGGTGCTGATCGTGCGCGGCAACCCCTGCGTGGCGACGGAAAAGGGCGAATGGCTCTGCCGCCACATGGACCATGTCGGCATGCTGGAAAGCGAATTGTTCCGCCAGCTTCCGTCGCTGCTGGAGGCGGGGGAGGTGCCAGAGCGCGTCACGCTCAACATCGCCACCAATGCCGACAGCCTCGGCACCTGGTTTCTGGACGCGGTCTCGAAATTCACCGGCCGGTTCGATTATCTCGTCAATGTCGCGGTGGACGATCAGGACCACACGGTGGAATGGTTGCGCGGCGGCAGGGTGCTTGCCGCCGTCACCGCCCATGCCAAGCCGGTGCAGGGCTGCCGGGTCCTTGCGCTCGGCGTGCTCAGATACCATGCCACCGCCAGCCCGGATTTCATGGCGCGTCATTTCGCCGATGGCGTCACCCCCGCCTCGCTTGCCCGCGCGCCGGGCCTGACCTTCAACCAGAAGGACAGGCTGCAGGCGAGCTGGGTCAAAAAGGTGCTGGGAGAGGATATTGCCTACCCCACCCATTGGTTGCCTTCTACGGATGGTTTCGTGAAGGCAAGCCTTTCCGGCATGGGCTGGGGGCTCAATCCGGTGCAGCTTGTCGGGGAGCACCTCAAATCGGGGAGGCTGGTGGAAGTCGTTCCCGGCACCCCGCTCGATATTCCGCTTTACTGGCAGGTCAACCGGCTCGCGGCGGAGCGGCTTGGCGGGCTTACGGCGGATGTGGTGGAGACGGCGCGCAGGGCACTTCTTTCTTGAGACGCGTCAAATAGTTTGCCATTCACTCCAACTCAACACGCGCGGTATCTGCGGTTTTGCTTCACCGCCAAGAAACGCGATATATTCCAGCGAGTGACCATCGGGATCCCTGAAGTAGACGCTGGCTGCTGGCATCCATGGGAAGACGACGGGCTCGTCGATCTCGTTTTCGCCGTCAAAGCCGAGGGGCGCCACGTTGTTACTGCGTAGATAGTCCGGCGCGGCGAGAAGCTGATCAAACTCGACGCTGAAGGCTATGTGGAGCTTCATGTTGATGGGCGCGGAATGGATTGACCATAGGCCAAGCATCGATTGCCCACGTTCGCCGGTCCAGAAGAACGCTACATTCCTTTCCGGGAATCGTTGTGCCAACTGCAGGCCGACGACATTGCGATAAAAATCAACCGATCGTTCCAGATTCGAGACGGTCAAATGCGTCTCGAACAATGCTTTTACTTTCACCATTTCCTGTCCTCAATTGCCTGGCGCCTGCCCCTTCCGGGCATTCGCTCTCTTGCAACAGGACTGTGCAACCTCAACCATAATTGAGGTCAAGCACCGAATGCTGATTTTTCAAATCAGCGTGCAGTCTGCGGTCTTGAGGGAGAACGCCTTTAGTGCGGATGAGCCGAGGCGGCCACGCCCTCAGCGCCTTTCCGCCTCATCCCTGCCGTCGCGAATGGCGGCTTCGGCTACTTTCTGCGTCGTCACGCTGAGCGCCGAAGCGTCTTTCATCTTCTTGGCGATGGAGCGGATGACGCGGGTGGCTTCCGCCGAGAGCGAGCGCGGGCGGGTGAGCGCCGGCATGGTGGGCGTGTTGGCGGATGCGCCGGCCACCTGCGCCGAAGGCTGCGGCCGCGCGCCCGTCGGCAGCGGGTTCTGGATGCCGGGAATGGGGCGCAGCTCCATGCCCTGATGGGCATAGTCCATCAGCCGCTTGTAGGTCATGGCCGGAAGCGCACCGCCGGTCATGTTGTTCATCGGCGTGAAATCGTCGTTTCCAAACCAGACCGCCGTGGTGTAATTGCCGGTGAAACCAATGTACCAGGCATCGCGATAAGCCTGCGACGTGCCGGTCTTGCCGCCGGAAACGATGCCGTTTTCCAGTGCGCCGCGCCGGGCCGTGCCCATGACGGGAATGGTCACCAGCATCTGGTTCATCTTCGCATTGGCGTCTTCGGAAAGCACCCGCTTGGCGGGCGGCTCGTCATGGCTGAAGTCGTAGAGAACGTTACCCTCATAATCCAGCACCTGCTCGATGCCGTGGCGGCGTGATTGCATGCCATCGGCCGGGAACACCGCATAGGCCGTCGCCTGATCGAGCACCGTCACTTCCGATGTGCCGAGCGGGATGGTCTTGTCGCTGCGCAGCGGCGTGGTGACCCCCATCGCCTTCGCCGTGTCGACGATCACCTGCGTGCCGAGCACATCCTTGGCCAGCCGCACCGGCACGGTATTGTAGGATTTGGCAAGCGCCACCTGGAGCGTCACCTTGCCGGCATAGGAGCGGCCGTAATTCTGTGGCGACCAGCCGCGCCAGGTCACGGGCGCATCGGAAATCACGGTATCGGGCTTCATGCCCTTTTCCATGGCGGCCGAGTAGGTATAGACCTTGAACGAGGAGCCCGGCTGGCGAAGTGCTGCGGTTGCGCGGTTGAACTGGCTTTCGCCGTAATCGCGCCCGCCGACCATGGCGCGCACGCCGCCGCCATTTTCGATCATCACCATCGCGCCCTGCTTGACGCGGTAACCCTCGCCATATTCGCGCAGCTCCATTTCCATCGCCTGCTCGGCGGCCTGTTGCAGGCCGGTGTCGATGGTGGTGCGCACGACCACGGTGTGGTCCTTGAACTTGCCTTCGGCGGCCAGCCGCTGCACTTCGTCGAATGCCCAGTCGAGGAAATAATCCGGCGCCTTCACGTCGGCGCGGTCGATGACGGTGGCCGGGTTGCGCCTTGCGCCGATCACCTGACCTTCGGTCATCAACCCGCTCTGCACCAGATTTGACAGGACGGTGTTGGCGCGCGCACGCGCGGCGGGCAGGTTGACGTGTGGCGCATATTTGGCTGGCGCCTTGAAAAGGCCGGCCAGAATGGCGGATTCGGCAAGCGTCACATCCGTCAGGTTCTTGCCGAAATAAAATTGCGCCGCCGCCGCCGCCCCGAAGGTGCCGCCGCCCATATAGGCGCGGTCGAGATAAAGGCTGAGGATTTCCTTCTTCGACATGTTGCTCTCAAGCCAGAGCGCGAGGAAGGCTTCCTTGATCTTGCGCTCCAGCGAGCGCTCATTGGTGAGGAACAGGTTCTTGGCAAGCTGCTGCGTCAGCGTCGAGCCGCCCTGCACGACGCCGCCGGCGCGGGCGTTTTCGCTCATGGCGCGGGCAAGGCCGATGAAATCGATACCGAAATGGTCGAAGAAACGCCGGTCTTCTGTCGCCAGAACCGCCTTGATGAAATGGTCGGGCATCTGGTCGATCGGAACGGAATCCTCGTGGATGATGCCGCGATGGCCGATGGTGTTGCCGTAGCGATCAAGGAAGGTCACGGCGAAATCGCCGCGATAACGCCAGTCCTTCTTGGTTTCCTCAAAGGCGGGCATGGCAAGGGCCAGAACCACGACGGAACCCGCCGTTCCGAAAGTCAGCGCGTCGCCGGTCAGGTTGACGAGAAGCTTCTTCCAGCCGCGCACATGCAATTTGCGCGAGGCGATGGTGACATCTTCCCAGAAATCCACCAGCCTTGCCGCAGCCGTCCACAGGCCGGAATCGATGAAGCTATCGATCTTCAGCAGGATATGCCGTTTTTTACGGCCTTTTTTATCGTCTTTTTCTTCCTGCACCTGGCGATGTTTTCCTGTTCGACGCAACGCGGCTCATCGATATGTCTGCCCGATATTTCTGCTTCAACCAATTCCCGACGCAAAACCATGGCATGGTTGTGTCGGAATTGCTTGACGTGGCGGCCGCCGGCGGGCCAATGACCCCTTGGCGCCTGCCAATGTGCTAAAATATCGTACAAACCAGTCCTTGGCGATACGATATAAAGGATTAGGGACCGGTTAAACACTCCCGTCCAAGAGATCAAAATGAAACGGAAATGTTAACGATGAATGACGCGCCGTTCTGGAAAACCAAATCGCTCACCGAGATGACCGGTGAGGAATGGGAAAGCCTGTGCGACGGCTGCGGCCTGTGCTGTCTGAACAAGCTGGAGGACTGGGACACCGGTGAAGTGGTGTTCACCTCGGTGCGATGTCAGTTGCTCGATGGCGAAAGCTGTCGATGTTCCGACTATGAAAACCGTCGCGCCACGGTGCCGGACTGTATCCAGCTGGATTTGAAGAAGGTGCACGAAATCGGCTGGCTGCCACCCACCTGCGCCTATGCGCTGGTGCGCGACGGCAGGGATCTCTACTGGTGGCACTATCTCGTCTCCGGCGATACCGCCACGGTGCATCAGGCCGGCATTTCCGCGCGTGGTCGCACCGTCAGCGAACTGGATGTCCATGTTGACGACTTCGAGGATTATGTGGTCGACTGGCCGCTGACCGTGGGTGAGACGGTGGGCGAAAAAGAGAGGAGCTGAGGGAGAAGCCAATTTTTCCTTTGGTCCTATTCCTGCCCCATCGTTCTCCTAAACCGCTCTTCACCATTCCGGCAAATGATCCGCAAAATGCGGACGAGGGACATCAAAACGCATGCGCTACCGGCTGCCCGCCATCGTTCTTTCGTGCCTTGCCCTTCCGGGCATTTTGCCGCTTTCCGCTTCCGCCCAGCAACAGCCGCAGGCTTTTGAATGTACGCTGGTCACCTCGATCGAAACCGGCGCCGTCATCAACCAGCAGGGCGCCTGCGACCAGCGCGTGGCGCCGGCTTCCACCTTCAAGGTGCCGCTTGCGCTGATCGGTTACGATGCCGGCATCCTTCAGGATGACAAGACGCCCGCATGGGACTGGAAACCCGGCACCGAAGCCCGCGCGCAGGACCGCAAGACGGTCGATCCCACCATATGGGAACAGGATTCGGTGTTATGGTATTCGCGTGAGATCACGCGCCGCCTCGGCCCCGAAAAATTCGCCGCCTATGTGAAGCGCCTCGGTTACGGCAATACGGATGTGTCCGGCGAACCGGGCAAGAACAATGGGCTTACCCATGCCTGGCTCGGTGCATCGCTGACGATCTCGCCCGTGGAGCAGGTTGGCTTCATCCGCCGCCTGCTGGCCGGCAACCTGCCTTTTTCCCGCGACGCGCAAGCCAAGACCCGCGCCATCGTGCCCGTCTTCGATGCGCCGGAGAGCTGGGCCGTACATGGCAAGACCGGCACCGGCTATATGCGCGACGAAAAGGGCAATCCTGATCGCAACCGCCCCTTTGGCTGGTTCGTCGGCTGGGCCGAGCGCGAAGGCCAGCACATCGTCTTCGCCAGGCTGCGCGTCTCCGACAAGCCATCGAACGAACCGCTCGGTCCCGCCGTGCGCGACGCCTTCCTGCGCGATATTCCCCGGCTGGCGGTGCACCGGTGATGACGCCGCCGGCCTGACCCTTGCCCGAAAGGATAAGCGCATGTCGGACGCCTCCAATGATGTCATCAGGCTCTACAATGAGCACGGCGCTGATTTCGACAGTCTGCGCGGCCGTTCGCTTGCCGAGAAAACCTGGCTGGACAGGTTCACATCGCTCCTGCCACAGGGCGCATCCATTCTCGATATTGGCTGCGGTTCCGGTGAGCCGATTGCCGGCTACTTCATTGGCAATGGTTATGATGTGACGGGCATCGATTCGTCATTGCCGCTGATCGAACTTTGCCGCGCCAGATTTCCGGAAAAGCTCTGGGCGGTTGCGGATATGCGAAAGCTTGCGCTTGGCCGCCGCTTCGACGGGTTGATTGCCTGGCACAGTTTTTTCCATCTGAAGGCGGAAGATCAGCGCCGCATGTTCGGAATTTTTGGACAGCACGCCAATGACGGAGCGGCACTGATGTTTACGGCCGGACCGGGAGAGGGGCAAGCGATCGGGACCTTTCAGGGCAAGCCGCTTTATCACGCAAGCCTTGCCCGGGAAGAATATGAAAGCCTGCTTGCAGCACACGGGTTCCGGCTTCTCGATCACGTCGTTGAGGATCCCGATTGCGGCGGAGCGACGATTTACCTCGCCAGACGCGTCGCGGCTTGACCATCGCTTGCGCCGCCCGGTTGGATCGCGCATACGATCTCGCAAACCAGCTGTTTCCGGGGCGGCCTGATGCTTGAAAAGCTCAAACGATGGGCGAAATCCATTAAGCGTGACGTTCACGCCCTTTATCTTGCCGCGCGCGACCCACGCACGCCATTGCTTGCCAAGGCGGTGGCCGTGGTGGTGGCCGCCTATGCGCTTTCACCGATCGATCTCATCCCGGATTTCATACCTGTCATTGGATATCTGGACGATCTTCTCATCGTTCCGCTTGGTATCATGCTGGCCGCGCGCCTCGTGCCGCCGCAACTGCTCGCCGAACATCGGCTGGCTGCCGAAGCCGCTCAATCGCGACCCGTCAGCCGCGTGGCCGCCGCGATATTCGTGCTTTTATGGGTTGTGGCGGCGCTCACGATTCTGTGTGCAGCAAAAAACTTCCTCTTCCCTTGACCTTCCCATCATGGGAATCTCTACATAGGGTCTCGAAAGGGGATTTCCCATGAACGAGACAGTCAGACACGCCCATTCACAAGACCCGGTTTCCATTCCAGTCGAAGGCATGACCTGCGCCTCCTGCGTGCGGCGCGTGGAAACGGCGGCGGCCAAGGTGCCCGGCGTCCTATCCAGCTCCGTGAACTTCGCCACGAAGAAACTCACCATCGAACCCGCCGACGGGTTTTCGGCCAGGGTGCTGGGCGCCGCCATCAAGAAGGTCGGTTACGACATCGCCCCGGAGCGGCAGGAATTCGTAGCGGAAGGTTTGCACGGCGAGGCGAATGCGGAACGGCTGAAAGCCATTCTGGAGGCGGTCGCCACCATCGTTGCCGTCAAGGTCGATGCTGCCTCGGCCAAAGTTGCCGTGGAAATGATCGGCGGCCGGCGCGAACGCGATGCGCTTGTTGAAACGGCAAGACTTGCCGGTTTTACGCTGAAGACGCCGAGGGCGCACGATCATTCGGCCCATCACGGGCACCATGGACATCATCAGGCTCAGGCTCATGAGGCAGCCGGCGCAACCGGCGGCCACGACCATATGCAGCATGCGGGCGAAGAGGGCGCGCTGAAGCGCGACCTGACGATTGCCGCGATCCTGACCGCGCCGCTTTTCGTGCTGGAAATGGGTGGTCACCTTTATGAGCCGATGCATCACTGGCTGATGGGCATCATCGAGACGCAGAACCTCTATTACATCTATTTCGCACTGGCGACGGCGGTGATTTTCGGGCCGGGCCTGCGTTTCCTCAAGACCGGTTTTCCGGCGCTTTTGCGCGGCGCGCCGGAAATGAACTCGCTGGTGGCGCTGGGCGTCACCGCGGCCTATCTCTATTCGGTCGTCGTCACCTTCGCGCCGGACCTGCTGCCGGAGGAGGCGCAGTTTGTCTATTACGAGGCGGCCACCGTCATCGTGACGCTGATCCTGACCGGGCGGCTTCTGGAGGCCCGTGCCAGCGGCCGCACCGGGGATGCCATCCGCAAGCTGATGAGCCTGCAGGCAAAGACCGCCCGGGTGGAGCGCGATGGTACCACCATCGATATTTCCCCTGAGGACCTGATGGCCGGCGATATCGTCGTCATCCGTCCCGGCGAAAGGCTGGCGGTGGATGGCGAAGTCGTCGAAGGCTCGTCCTATGTCGATGAGTCGATGATATCGGGCGAACCCGTGCCGGTGGAAAAGACGGTCGGCGCAACGGTTGTCGGCGGCACCATCAACAAGACAGGTGCTTTCAAGTTCAAGGCGACCAAGGTGGGCGCCGACACCATGCTGTCGCAGATCATCCGCATGGTGGAGGAGGCGCAAGGGTCGAAGCTGCCGATCCAGCTGCTGGTGGACCGCGTCACTGCGCTGTTCGTGCCCGTTGTCATCGCCATCGCGGTGCTGACCTTCATCGTCTGGGCGATCTTCGGTCCCGAGCCTGCCTATACTTTCGCGCTGGTCAATGCCGTGGCGGTGCTCATCATTGCGTGCCCCTGCGCCATGGGTCTCGCTACGCCCACCTCGATCATGGTCGGCACAGGCCGGGCGGCGGAGCTGGGCGTGCTGTTCCGCAAGGGACAGGCTCTGCAGGAGCTGCGTTCGGCGCAGATCGTCGTGGTCGACAAGACCGGCACTGTCACCAAGGGTCGCCCGGAACTGACCGATCTGGTGGTTGCGGAAGGCTTCGCCGATAACGAGGTGCTGGCGCTCGTCGCCGCCGTCGAGGGCCGCTCGGAACATCCGATTGCCGAAGCCATCGTCCGGGCTGCGGAAGAAAAGAAGCTTGCGACCCCCGCAGGACTCGAACCTGCGACTGTCGAAAACTTCGAAAGCGTGACGGGTTATGGCATCGCCGCCACCGTCAATGGCCGCAGGGTCGAAGTCGGCGCGGATCGGTTCATGGCGAAACTCGGCCATTCCGTGGATATCTTCGCTGAGGCCGCCGCAAGGCTGGGTGACGAGGGCAAGACGCCGCTTTATGCCGCCATCGACGGCAGGCTGGCCGCCGCGATTGCCGTCGCCGATCCGCTGAAACCCTCGAGTGTGACCGCCATCAGGGCGCTACAGGCCATGGGCATCGAAGTGGCCATGGTGACGGGCGACAATGAACGCACGGCGAATGCAATCGCCCGGCAGGTCGGCATTTCCCGCGTGGTGGCCGAAGTATTGCCCGAGGGCAAGGTGAAGGCGATCCACGAGATGCGCGCCGGCGGCAAGGTGCTGGCCTTCGTTGGCGACGGCATCAATGACGCGCCGGCGCTCGCCGAGGCCGATATCGGCATCGCCGTCGGCACCGGCACGGATGTCGCCATTGAAAGCGCCGATGTGGTGCTGGTCGGCGGCGATCTTCTGGGCGCAGTCAACGCCATCGAGATGAGCCGGGCGACCATTCGCAACATCAAGGAAAACCTGTTCTGGGCCTTTGGTTATAATGCGGCGCTGATACCGGTCGCGGCGGGCGTACTTTATCCGGCCTTCGGCATCACGCTGTCGCCGATGATCGGTGCGGGCGCCATGGCGCTGTCCAGCGTCTTCGTTCTTGCCAATGCGCTGCGGTTGAAACGGGCGAAGGTGGCCCATCGGGAGGTGACGTCATGAATATCGGCCAGGCATCGGAAGCATCTGGCGTTTCCGCCAAGATGATCCGTTATTACGAGCAGATCGGCCTCATCACCCCGGCCGCCCGCACCGGCAATAATTACCGGGTCTATGGCGAACAGGACGTGCACAATCTGCGCTTCATCAAGCGGGCGCGCACGCTCGGCTTCTCTCTGGAAGAAACCGAGACGCTGCTGAAACTCTGGCAGGACAAGACCCGCGAGAGTTCGGCGGTGAAGGAAATCGCGCTCGTCCACATCGCCGATCTCGAACAGAAGATTGCCGAGATGAAGAGCATGGTGAAGACGCTCTCCCATCTCGCCCATTGCTGCGGCGGCGACCACCGGCCCGACTGCCCCATCCTCGACGATCTCGCGGGCACCGATAAGGCCGACGCCAGGCCCGCACGAACCCACTGACCTTTAATGACAGCCGGTGCGAGAACATCGCAACCGGCGATAAGGAGAAAACCATGAGTGCAACCACCTTCCTCATTCCTGACATGACCTGCGGCCATTGCGAAAAGACCCTGCGCGGCGCTCTCACGGAGGTGCTGCCCGGCGCATCCGTCAGCATCGACCTCGATGCCCACAAGCTGACGGTTACGGGCGACGCCGCAACTGCGGAAGCGGCGATCCGCGACGCCGGTTATTCGCCGGAACGGGCGGGTTGAAGCATCTCGTCGCTGGAATGAACAGGAAAGATGTGCTACTGAGTAGCATCATCTTTCCTGTCGAGGGAGTGCCACAATGTCCGTCAAGGCCTCAGTTTCCATCTCCGATCAACAGGACAGTTTCGCCCGAAGGCTGGTCGAGGAAGGGCGTTATGCCAGCCTCAGTGCCGTTGTGCAGCGTGGGCTGGAACTGCTTCGGCAGGAAACGGAACTGAAGGACGCCGAACTTGCCGCGCTTCGTGATTTGCTGGTTGAGCGAGGGCAGGGCGACTTCGTCTCCTTGGAAGACGGCAAGGAAAGAACGGCGGCCATGATAGCAGCCCGGAAGGCCAGCCATGGCCTTTAAGGTCCTGCGTTCAACGCAGACGGATCAGGACCTCGGCCTCATTCTCGATCATCTTATCCAGTCCTATCTCGACCTCGGCGACGCGTTGCCAGCGGCTTTCAAGCGCGCGGCGCGACGCGTGGGATCGATTGAAGCGGATATGGAAGCGCTTCACAAAGCACCTTTTCAGGGGACATTATTGCCGGAAATATTGCCCGACCTTCGCCGGGTAACAAAAAATAAGGCTGTCTTTTATTTCGATGTCGATGAGGCAGAAAAGACCGTGCGCATCCTTGCCGTCTTCTTCGGCGGACAGGACCATCAGCGCCATATGTTGAAGCGCCTCTCGTCAGGCCCGGCCGCCGCCGCCAGTTAGACCTCGTCGAAAGCCCCGCCTTCCCGCGAGGGATTGCGGTCGATTACCCGTTCCTCGGCATCGTCGGGCAGGGCTTCGTCGCTTTCCTGATAGGGATCGTCCTCGCTCTCTGCCTCTTCCTCCTCGATTTCCTGTTCGATCGATTGCGGAATTTCTCCCTTGGCCGGAAGGGCGTCGATGTCGAGATCGAGCAGGTCCTCGCCCATGGCGTCTTCGTTGCGGGGCATGATTTTCTCGCGTTCCATGACGGTGTCCTTTCTGTCGGTCATTGAGCAAACGGCCGGGGACGCGGAGAGTTCCTGAGTAAGGTCATTTCGTTCAATCGCTATCGCGTGAAAAAGGCGTCTTGACCTCAACAGTGCTTGAGGTTCTAGTTTGCCCGCCGTACCCGAAAAAATGGAAAGGATACGGTTTTGACGAGTGTGGAAATGACGGAGAAAAACGGCTGGAGCGAATTGTTGAGCGGGGCGAACCTCTCGCTTCTGACCGTCATTTCCTCCGGTATCGGCCTGCATGCCTTCAATCAGTTTGCGGTGGTGACGGCCTTGCCGGTCGCCGTGCGTGAAATTGGTGGCGCTGCCTTTTACAGCTGGGCCTATAGCCTTTATTTCGTCGGTTCCGTGGCGGGCGGTGTCACCGCCGTTCTGTTTCGCGAGCGATTTGGCGCGCGCGCCGTCCTCCTCCTGTGCTGCCTGATTTTTTCCATCGGCTCCGTCATGTCGGCGCTCGCCGACAGCTTTTTATGGGTCGTCATCGGCCGGGCATTGCAGGGGCTTGCCGACGGTCTGATCGTGGCGGTGTGCTACAGCCTCATACCCGCCGGTTTCCGTTCCGCCCTGCTGCCCAAGGTCTTCGCCATCGAGGCGGCCATCTGGGCGGTCGCGTCTTTCATCGGGCCGTTGACCGGTGGTTTTGCCACCGAGCACGTGTCATGGCGCGCCACCTTCCTTTTGTCGGCGCCCCTGATTGCGCTGTTGCTGGCTTATACGAACTCTGCCGTATCCGCCGAGAGGCCGGTGGTAGCGACGCGCAAACCGCTGGTGCCCTTGTCCCTTTGCCTTGTTGGCGCCCTGGCTTTTTCGGCGCCTTCCGCCTTTGAGGATGCGACCCTGCGCGTCATCGCCCTGCTTGCCGGGGCAGCGCTGTTATGGGCGGCGCTGAAGGCGGGCATCCGCCCTTCCACCGCTCTTTTCCCGAAGGATTCCTTCCGGCTGAAGACGGTGCTCGGCAGTGGTTTCTGGGTGCTGTTCCTGATGTCCTATGCCCATGCGCTGGGCAGCGTCTATCTGGCCTACGTTGCCATCAATCTCTGGCAATACGAACCGACTTTCGCCGGCTTCATCGTCGTGACCATGCCGCTTGCCTGGAGCCTGGTGGCCATGCTCATCGGCAGCCTGCGCTCCGACCGCCTGCGGGAAATTTGCCTGCATTACGGTCCTTATCAGATGGTGCCGGGATGCGCCCTGCTTGGACTGGGGCTTTCGACGGGGAACTGGGCGGAAATGCTGGCCGGGCAAATCCTCATCGGTTCGGCCTTCGGCATGTCATGGGCAGGCATCAGCCAGGCGGCCATGGAGGCGGCACCTGAAGAGGAGCGCAAGATGACGGGCGCGCTTCTGCCCACGGTCGCGACACTCGGAGCCGCGGCCGGAGCGGGCGCAAGCGGCACGGTTGCGGCCGCAACCGATCTGGTCACGCAGATCGATCTCGCCGATGTGACAATGCCGATGGTCTATCTTTATGGGCTGGGCGTTCTCGTTTCGCTGCTGGCGATCCTGACGACGCGCGGTCTGCGAAGCGCGGAGCGTTAAATCTCCGCCACGTGGCGGCGGTTTACGACTGGGTGGCGGCGATGGTGATCGCCGCCAGATAAACGACGAAAGACATGATCGCGATTGCGCCGATAATGATGATGATGCCCTTGCCGGCACGTTTTTTCTCGGCCTTGTTTTCATTGGCCTCGGTCGGAAACAGGATGGGATCGCTGGTATCGCGGATTTTGGTCATGCCGGTTCTCCTTTCGGCGGATGTATCGGGCGGTTTCGATCTATCAACCGCCCGATCCGCCAAAAGGTTCCTCAGGGTTTCAGCGCCCAGCTGGTGGCATGCACCACCGCACCGGGGCCGGCCTTCAGCAGCGCCGAGCGCACCGGTTCAAAACCCTCAATGCGCTTGGTGCCCACATATCGGCCGCGATTGGCGAAAACTTCGATGGAGCCGTAATCCAGAAAGATGCGGACGCGCGAGGCTCTTGCGCCCGTGGCGATGTAATGCGGCGAAGGACCTTCCCGCCCGTCTTCGTGGCGTATCCACAGGCCCGTTTCATCGGAAACGACGCCCAGCCTGACCGCCGGATGATCGAGCACCAGTTCGAAGGGCGCGCCGGGTGAGGCAAGCTCGAACAATATTTCCACCGCCCCGTTGATGAAGGTAACGCGTTCGCCGGCGGCCAGCCGCGTGCGGTCGAGAATATGGCTGCGCAGGCTTTCCGCCGCACCGATGGGCGGGGTCAGCAGCTCGCCGTTTGCATAGTGAATCCGGCGCGGCAGCGTCATGGAGGTGGGAAAATCGATCTCCGGATTGGCATCCGCCCAATTGGCCAGCCAGCCGATGCCGATGATGCTGTCGCCATCCAGAAAGGCCTGGAAGGCGTAATTATCGGTGCCGAAATCCAGCTCCTGCCCGGATTCCTTGGTGAAGAGCTTGCCGTCGAACCAGCCGACATCGGCCATGGTGAGGTTCTTGCGGCCGGTCTCCGGGTCCTCCGAATGCATCAGCCCATAGACCAGCACCCAGCGGGTGGAGCGGGCATTGGCGGGTCCATCGAGCGGCAGCAGACAGGGGCATTCGATGGCCGTGGTTTTATAACGGGTTTCCACCCACAGCTTGCCCACATAGGTCCAGCCCGATGCGGCGGTGGGGTCCAGCGTCTCGTAAAGCAGGATCACACCGCCGCCATCGCTCTGGCTACCGAGCACCATTTTCCACAGGCCGTCGGGGCCGCGAAAGACATAAGGGTCGCGGAAATCCGGCGTCAGCCCCTGTCCGTCCGGGCGGTGGCCGAGAATGACCTCGGCCTGTCCGGCCATGATGAGATCGGAGGAGGTGGCGGTGAGCTGTATCTGCTGTTCGGGGATGCGGTCCTGCACCTGCTCGGTGAAGAAGACGCGGATGCCCGTGCCTTCCACCAGCGGAATGGTGGAACCGGAATAGGCGCCGCCGCGCTTGTCCGGCCGCGTCGTCAGATCTTCGGAAGGGAAAAGGAAGATCGGCAGGTGCCGCCAGCGCAGATAATCCGACGAGACGGCATGGCCCCAATGCATGGTGTTCCAGCGCAGCCCGTGCGAATAATGCTGATAGAACAGGTGCGGGCGCCCCTCGAAGCGTCCGAAACCGTTCGGGTCGTTCATCCAGCCGAAAGGCGGGCGGAAGTGATAGCTGCCGGGAAGCTCCGGTGCGGCATTGTCCGGCTTGGTATGGACGACGGTAATGCCGGTTTCGAGCACATCCGACGCCGTGAACCAGTAGATGACGGAAACGGCTGTTGTGACCGTGTCGTAACTCAGCTCCACATGGCCGCCGCCAAAAACCTGATAGATTCGAAAACCGAACTCTTCCGTGTTGACGCTTGAAACCTCAGCGAATTTTCCATTCTGATTGGAAAAGGAGACGGCACCCGGCTCGGCATCTTTCTTCGCCTTCAGCCAGACATGGAAGGTGGCGTTGACGGGCAGGTCGGTGTGAATGATGCGGATGGCGCTTTCCGGCTCGGCTACGGCTTCAACGACGGTCATTGCTTTTCCTTTCCTTCGGCATTCTGCGGGTCAAGCATAGGAACGATGATGGCGCGGGAAAGTTCATTGCGCAAAATTGAATGAGGCGATGGAGGAGGTTGGGCATTTATCGCTCGCATCCGCCGCCTTCCGGCCCCATATAGGGGCAAAGCAGGGAGTTTATCCGTGATGAAATTCGACAATTCCTATGCCCGCCTGCCGGAACGGTTCAGCGCCGCCGTGCTGCCGACGCCGGTGAAGGCGCCGCGGCTCATCGCCTTCAATCGTGGGCTGGCCGATGAACTCCTTCTCGATGTGGCCGGCCTTGACGATGAAAGGCTGGCGGCGATCTTTTCCGGCAATGTCGTGCCGCAGGGGGCAGAGCCGCTGGCCATGGCCTATGCCGGCCACCAGTTCGGCGGTTTCGTGCCGCAGCTGGGCGATGGCCGCGCCATTCTGCTGGGTGAGGTGATCGACAGGAACGGCAAACGCCGCGATATCCAGCTGAAGGGCTCCGGCCCGACGCCGTTTTCGCGCCGGGGAGACGGTCGCGCGGCCCTTGGCCCGGTGCTGCGCGAATATATCGTGTCGGAAGCGATGTTTGCACTTGGCATTCCCGCCACGCGGGCGCTGGCGGCTGTCCTCTCCGGCGAGAGGGTGCAGCGCGAAGTCGGCCTGCCGGGTGGTGTTTTCACCCGCGTGGCGGCAAGCCATATCCGGGTCGGCACGTTCCAGTTCTTCGCGGCGCGCGAGGATGACGAGGCGATCAGGAACCTCGCGGACTATGTGATCGACCGTCATTATCCCGAGGCGAAACAGGCAGACAATCCCTATCTCGCCCTGCTGCAAGGCATCGCCGAGAGGCAATGCGACCTCATCGCCCGCTGGATGATGGTGGGCTTCATCCATGGCGTGATGAATACCGACAATATGGCGGTGTCAGGCGAAACCATCGATTTCGGCCCCTGCGCGTTCCTTGACGAATATCATCCGAACAAGGTCTTTTCCTCCATCGATGCGCAGGGCCGTTATGCTTTCAACAACCAGCCGGGCATCGCGCAATGGAACATTGCAAGGCTGGCGGAATGCCTGCTGCCGCTGCTCGATCCGCAGGTGGAAAAAGCCGCCGAACTCGCCAATGCCGTTCTCGCCGATTTCGCCGCCGCCTTTCCCAAACGCTGGCTTACCGGCATGCGCGAAAAGCTTGGCCTGACGGTGGAGGAAGAGGGCGACATCGATCTGGTGCAGGCGCTGCTGGCGCTGATGCAGGCATCGGAGGCGGATTATACGCTGACCTTCCGGCGTCTTTCCCATGCGGCCAATGGCGATGCCGAACCATTTCGCGGCATGTTCATCGATATTTCGGGGGCAGACGAATTTCTGGCGCGCTGGCGGGAAAGAGCCGGTCGCGAGGAGATTTCCGATTCCGAACGATCAGCGGCGATGCTCTCCGTCAATCCCGCCATCATCCCGCGCAACCACCGTATCGAGGAACTGATCGAGGCAGCGGTGGAAGAGGGGGATTTCGAGCCCTTCCACGCCATGCTGAGAGCAATCGCCACGCCTTTCGAGGAGCGGCCGGATAATTTTGTCTATATGCAGCCGCCGATGAGCCATGAGCGGGTGTTCAGGACCTTTTGCGGGACGTGAACGCGGCGCTGATCCGCAGCGCCGGAGCGAGCGGGTGCCTGTTTCGCCTTCTCCCCGAGGGGGAGAAGGTCGCGGCAGCGGGATGAGGGGGCAAGGGTGCGATCCATCGCTGGCGTTGCCCCCTCACCCGACCCTTCGGGCCACCTTCTCCCCGGCGGGGAGAAGAAACCGGCGGCGATGCTGTGCCTTTAAATCACCCAACCCGGGCCAGCGGCTCATGCGCACCATAATAGTGCCCGAACCGGTTTTCGAGGAACTTCGGCAGCGCCACTTCCTCCTGTCGCACGAAGCCCTTCTGCGGCAGGGCGCCTTCGGCGAGCAGATCGAGAACCGTGCAGATGCCGGCGGCGGTGGTGATCTGGATGGCGCTCATCATCCGGCCGGAAACCGGGCCGGCATAGACCTTGTTGGCATAGGTTTCCTGCAGGAAACGGCCGTTGCGGGTGCCGCAGACGGTGACGAAGACGATGACTACATCCTGCATGGTGCCGGGCAGGGCGTTTTCGAACAGGTCCTTCAGCACATCGCGGCGATTGCGCAGGTTGAGGTCGTTCAACAGCGCCTTCATGATCGCCACATGGCCGGGATAACGGATGGTGCGGTAATTCATCGTCCGCACCTTGCCTTCCAGCGTCGCGCAGAGCGTGCCGAGGCCGCCCGAGGTGTTAAACGCCTCGTAGGTGACGCCGTCGAGCGAAAATTCCTCGCGCTCCTCAAGCGCCGGAACGGCGGTAAGGCGGCCTTCGACGATTGCTTCGCAGGGCTCGATATATTCGTTGATCAGCCCGTCCGTGCTCCAGGTGAGGTTGTAATTGAGCGCATTGGACGGATATTGCGGTAGAGCGCCTACGCGCATGCGCACGCTGTCCAGTTTGTCGAACTTGGCGGCAAGATCGGCAGCGACGATGGAGATGAAGCCGGGCGCAAGGCCGCATTGCGGGATGAGCGCCGTCCCGGCTGTTTCCGCGAGAGCCTTGACCTTGCGGGTGGATTCCACGTCTTCGGTGAGATCGAGATAATGCGTGCCGACAGTAACGGCCGCTTCGGCGATGCCCGCCGTCAGGTGGAAGGGGGCGGCGGAGAGCACGGCGAATTTGCCCTTCAGCAGCGCTTCCAGAGCGGGACGGTCGGTGATGTCGACGATTTCGGTGTCGACCCGTTCATGCGCCGGCACATTGGCCAGCTGATCGGCCGAACGGTCGGCGACGGTGATGCGATAATCGCCTGATGCGGCCAGCATCCAGGCGATGGCCGACCCGATATTGCCCGCGCCGATGACGACAATGTTTTTCATGTTTTTGTTCCCCGCAATGAATGCAAATGTGTCAGCGCAGATGCGCTTCAGGAACAGAATGCCAGTTTTTATTGACGATTCGCAGCTTCACTATGTGCGGATAGCGGGTTAATATTAGGCAATAAGACGACAGGATTGGTCACTATGACGATTGCCGACAAGGACCGGGCGCTGCTCGCCCTGCTTTCCGAAAATGCCCGCATGCCGGTGGCGGAACTGGCGCGCAAACTCGGCCTTTCGCGCACCACGGTGCAGGCCCGTATCGAGCGGCTGGAGGCGGACGGCGTGATCGCGGGTTATGGCCTCAGGCTTTCGGAAAGCTATCTTTCCGGGCTGGTGCGCGCCCATGTGCTGATTACCATCGGGCCGAAGGCGCTGCCCGGTGTGACGGCGGCCCTTGCCGCCATCAAGGAGGTGACGACGCTGCATTCGGTGAGCGGCACCTTCGATCTCATTGCCATTCTGGCCGCACCTTCGATCCTTGATCTCGACCGGTTGATCGACAGGATCGGCGCGCTTGACGGCGTGGAGCGGACGTTGTCGTCGATCATTCTGTCGACGCGGATTTCGCGGTAGGAGCGTTTGAGGGAGTGGAAGATACGCGAAACCCGCTTCCGTCATGCCGGACTCGATCCGGCATCCAGCCGACGCGCGCCTGCGCGGCGAATAGAGTCTTTTCAGCCCAAGGACTTGGGCTGGCTGGATACCGGATCAAGTCCGGTATGACGGAAGCGATGGTCTGCAAAACGAAGCGGCAAAGGAGTTTGCCGCTCCCATGCTTCCGTCGCTACGCGGGCGCGAAGACCCTCTAAACCACCGCCCGCTCATCATAAGCCCTCTGCGCCGCCATAACCGCGTCGATATTCCCCTCTGCCCAATGGGCAAGCGCCGCCACTGTGTCGGTCAGCGTCCGCCCCAGCGGCGTCAGCGAATATTCGACCGTCACCGGCACGGTCGGGAACACCTGCCTCGAAATCAGCCCGTCGCGCTCGAGCTTCTTCAGCGTCTGCGACAGGACTTTTTGCGAAATGCCCTTGATTTCCCGGCGCAGCAGATTGAAGCGCACCGCTTCCACCCGCAGCCGGTCGAGGATCAGCAGCGCCCATTTGTCGGCAATCCTGTCCAGCACCATGCGGGTGGGGCAGCGGTCTTCATAGACGTCATAGATACGTTCCATGGGTTCATTCCGTCGTTTCAGGGGCCATGCCGGTTTCCGAAAGGAAACCAGCTAACCGAAAAGTGCTCTCTTTTCATGATTTCGCAAACGCAGTACCTGTGTTTTCGAAACATGGTTTCCATCAGATACTACGGAGATTTGAGATGACAGGCAAGATACTCGTAATCGGTTCCACCGGCACCATCGGTACGCCGCTGGTGAAAGCGCTCCTTTCGAAGGGCGAAAGCGTGAAGGCCGCCTCACGCAGCGGCAACGCCACAGGCGGCGCGGAAGGCGTGCGTTTCGATTATACCGACGCATCGACTTATGCGGATGCTTTCGACGGTGTTGACCGTCTGTTCCTCATCCTGGCGGGCGGGCGTCTGGATGCCATCGACGCGCTGACGCCTGTGGTCGAGGAGGCGGCGCGCCGCAAGGTGAAGATCGTGTTCTTGAGCGTCCTTGGCGTCGATGCCGATGATTCCATTCCCTATCGCCAGATCGAGCTGAAGATCATCGCTTCGGGCACGCCTTACGTCATCCTGCGACCCAACTGGTTTGCCGATAATTTCCACAGCTACTGGAAGGCCGGTATCGACCACGGCCAGATCGCCGTGCCGGCCGGCGAGGGCAAGTCGAGCTTCATCGACGTGCGCGACATCGCCGACAGCGCTGCCGCAGCCCTGACCTCTGACGCCTTTAACGGCAAGGCTTTCAACCTAACGGGTCCGAAAGCCCTAGGTTACGGTGAAGCGGCCGCGCTGATATCGCAGGCCATCGGCAAGCCGGTTTCTTACGCGGCTGTTTCGGATGAGGTCTTCATCGGCATCCTCACCGGTGCGGGCGTGCCGCAGGACTATGCCTCGTTCCTCGCTTCGATCTTTTATCCCGTGCGCGAAGGCTGGACAGCGGTGGTGACCGGCGATGTCGAGACGCTGACCGGCCATGCGCCGCGTTCACTGGAGACCTATATAGCCGACAATCTGGACCGGCTGAAGGGTTGAGGCGCAAAGTAAGCCCGCCGCGCTCACGCCGGATCGGTGGAGCCGCGGCGGGCCTTGAAGAACATCTTCAGCCGCTGGATCTCCTCGGGGTTCCAGCCGCTTGGCGCGGTCACCTCCGTCCATGCATCGATATAATGTTCCGGCGCATAGACATGGCCATAACCGATGGGCGCGGTGGTGGCGGCGGCGACATCGAGACCGAGCTGCAGCAGGGTGACGACCGGGAACCAGCGGAAGGATGTCGAAACGTCAGGCCCGTGATGCGCCATCCATTGCGGCCGCCGGTAAAGCGAGGCGGCCTCAAAGAAGGTGATCGGGTCGCTGGCATATTGCAGATAGACGATCCGCATCGGCCCCCATTCCGCATCGGGCATATGCGCGGTCGTATATTGGTTGGCGAAGCGGATGACGGAGGAATCGCGGAAACGCGGCAGCCATTCCGGCGTGCCCTTCACCCGGCCATTGGTGGCCATGCGCCATGTCGGGCTGGAAAAGGGCGGTCCGCTCCACAGCGCGCCCTGGAACGGGTCGGAGAGCACATCGTAGAGATCCGAGGATTTCTGCGAGTTGAGCGAACCGAGGCTGAGGCCATGCAGGTAAAGCTTCGGCCGCGTTTCCTTCGGTAGCGTGGTCCAGTAGCCATAGACGGCCTCGAACAAAGCGCGTGCCGTCTCGACACCGTAATCCGGCTCCGTCAGCAGCGCGATCCAGCTCGAGAGATAGGAATATTGCACGGCGACGCTGGCGATATCGCCATCATGCAGATATTCGACCGTATCGAGCGCTTCCGGGTCGATCCAGCCGGTCCCGGTGGGAATGACCACCAGAAGCACCTTGCGCTCGAAACCGCCGACCCGTTTCAGCTCCTCCAGCGCTAAGGCCGCTCTTTCTTCCGGCGTCGAAGCCGAGTTGAGGCCCGCATAGACCCTGAGCGGCTCCTTTGCCGGGCGATGGGTGAAGGCGGATATTTCGGTGGCCGCCGGGCCTTCGGCGACGAATTCGCGCCCGCGTCGGCCGAGCGATTCCCATGTCATCAGCGAGGCGCTGCTGCCGGTCTTGAGTGCGTCTGACGGGCGCGGCACGTCGGGTTCGATCAGCGCATCCACCTGTTTCAGCGAGGAATCGGCAAATCTGAGGCCGATATCGAAGATCAGCCCATTGAGCAGCATCCATGAGAGGATGATTGCCACCGCGATACCGAGCACATTGGCAAGGCGGCGCGGCAGGAAATGGCGGCTGCGCGCCGCAAAGAACCGGCGGATAAGCTGAAACAGCCGGCCAGCGCCGATGAGGATGGCGGCGACCAGCACCGCAAGGCCGCCGGTCTTGGTGGGGTGGGCGCTGGGTAGCGGATCGAGCTCCATCAAAACGCGGATGGAATTCTGCCAGTCCTTCGCCTGCCATAAAAACGCGATGGCCGTGATGGCGGCGGCGAGCGCGATGAGAAAACGAATGCCGCGCGCATTGTGGCGCGAGGGTTCGGGCAGCTCCAGATAGGCCCAGATGGCGTGCAAAGCGACACCGATCAGATAACCGATGGCGAAGGAAAAGCCGCACAGCACCCCCTGCATCAGCCATGTACGCGGCAGGAGCGAGGGCGTGAGCGAAGCGCAGAACAGAATAGTGCCGAAGACGATGCCGGTTGCCGAAAGACCCGCAAACAACCGCTCAACCCATTGTTTCAACAACTTGACTTGCCCCTTGTGCTCACCACCTGGTGCTGAGTGTAATATGTGACGGGCGAGGGTGCAAATCCTGTGAGCAGGATAAAAATCATGATTATAGGAAAATAATCCTTTACACCGTGACGGTGGTTTGATAGTGTTTGGCTACAGTCGGAGATTTGCGGCTGAAGACGGCGCACGGTCCAAAGGGTTGTCTCCGGTTTGATGGCAAGCTTCCCTCATAGTCGGTGCCATATTGTTGCCCATCCAGCCGCCGTCCAGTTTTGTTCTCTGGGCCAGAGCCTTTCTCCTCGTTATGCCGGGCTTGACCCGGCATCCAGCCGGCGCGCGTCTGCGCGGGGAAAAGATGTTCCGTCGCATAACCGCAATCGCTGCTCTTTCTCTCGCAGGCCAATCCCATGACAATCTCCAGCAATTGCGATCCGGCGCTCTACGGCGTCTGGCCGGAAACGCCCGCCTATGCGGCTGAGGACGCGCTTGAAGCCGCGCCGGAGACGAAGTCGCGGGCCGACAGGCTGGCTGCCGAAGATGCGGCGCGCAATGGCAGCCTGCGGCAATTGCTGAACGAGCTGACGGAGGAGATGCGCGAGCAGTTCTGCCTGTACCGCAATCTCCGCCAGGCGAGCGAAGCGGCCTTTCTGGCGACGGCGGAGGATGCTTCGGGCAAGCTGGCGCGCGCCGATGTGAAGGCTGCGACGGACCAGCTTTCGCTGATCGTCCGCACGCTGGAGCGGATCGACGCCCTGCAACGGGTGCTGGCGGAGGAGAGGGAAGCTCTTTTCGGCGAAGACGAAACCGAGGCCGGGGATTACGAAGCGGCGGTGGCGCATTTCCTCAACCGCATCGATGAACTGGCTGAACAGAAATGCCGCGCGAAGATGGAGGTCGATCCCACCTGCAGCCCCCCGGCAGAAGCCGACACATGACGGATACGCCGACCGGCCCCCATCTGCCGGCGCAGGTCTTCAACCTCCTGCGTGACTGGCGTTTCATCGGCAACCTGCCGCAGCAACCGCCGGAGGGCGACTGGCGGACATGGCTGCTGATCGGCGGGCGCGGTTCCGGCAAGACCCGCGCCGGGGCGGAATGGGTGCATCGTGTCGCGTCCTCTGGCAAGCAGTCGGATTTGCGCATCGCGCTCGTGGCCGAAACGCTGGGCGACGCCCGCGAGGTGATGATCGACGGCATTTCCGGCATCTGCCGCATCGCCCGCCGCCAGCGCCCCGCCTTCGAGGTATCGCGCCGGCGGCTCCTCTGGCCGAATGGCGCGATGGCGCAGATGTTTTCTTCGGAAGACCCGGAAAGCCTGCGCGGCCCGCAATTCCACATGGCCTGGGCAGATGAGCTGGGCAAATGGAAATATCCGCAGGAAACCTGGGACATGCTGCAATTCGGCCTGCGTCTGGGTGAAACGCCCCGGCAACTGGTGACCACCACGCCACGGCCCATTCCGCTTTTAAAGGCGCTTCTTGCCGATCCCTCTACGCGGGTGGCGCGGATGCCGACGGCCATGAATGCGCGCAATCTCTCGCCCGGTTTTCTCAAAGCCATGCAGGCCCGTTACGGCGGCACCCGGCTGGGGCGTCAGGAAATCGGCGGTGAATTGATCGACGAGCGCGAGGGCGCGCTGTGGAAACGCACCGATCTGGAAGCGATCATCGAAGCCGTGCATGAACCGCTCACGCGGATCGTGGTGGCGGTTGATCCGCCCGCCGGCGTCGGTGAACATTCTTGCTGCGGCATCGTCGTGGCGGGGCTCGGCATGTCCGGGCGTCTTAACGTGCTGGCGGATTGTTCGGTGGAAGGCGAAACGCCGGCCGGCTGGGCCCGCGCCGTGGTCGCCGCCTTTCGCCGCCACGAGGCGGATCGGGTGGTGGCGGAGGTCAATCAGGGCGGAGAGATGGTGCGCGCCATGCTGCAGAGCATCGACGCCAACCTGCCGCTGACGCTGGTGCGGGCGAGCCGCGGCAAATTTACCCGCGCCGAGCCGGTTGCCGCACTCTACGAGCAGGGCAGGGTGCGCCACACCGCGCGGTTTGAAAAGCTGGAAGACCAGATGACGGATTTCGGCCCCGACGGCCTATCCTCCGGGCGCTCGCCGGACCGGCTGGATGCGCTCGTCTGGGCGATAACGGCGCTGACGACGATGGTGGTGAGTGAACCGAAGGTGCGGGGCATGTGAGGACGGTGATTATTGGCTCCCGCGAATGAAAGCCAATTACCGGTCGAGCGGATGCCCCCGGCTTCTTCTCCCCGAGTGGGGAAAAGGTGGCGCGCAGCGCCGGATGAGGGGCCACGGTCAAGATGTGCTGAGAGAGTAGAGAGATGCGGAGAGCTTGCCCCCTCATCTGACCCTTCGGGCCATCTTCTCCCCGGCGGGGAGAAGAAAAGCCGAGGCACCGTCAACGCCCATTTCGGGCGTCTGGCCGGTCTTATTTCTTCGGGGATTGCGCCGGTTTCGGCTGGGAGCCGGTTTCACGCATCTGGCGCCACTCGTTCTCGAGACGGTCATAAACGTTCTGGGGGATTGTCGCTGTCATTGTGGCATTCCTCCTTGAATGATCGCCGCTGCTGAATTGCGCGGTGAGTGGAGTTAGCGCGCCAAGCTTCGGGAATTCAAGGAATTTTTTACCTCAAAACCGCGGCCTCCGGATTAAAATCGATTAAGGTTTTTTCAAATCGATTTAGTCCTGACGGCCGTCATGTGGAAAAACCGGATGTTAAGGCATCCCCGATTTTCAGGAGCCGGATTGGTCTGTGACGAGGTGCGATTCTTAGCGTCGGCGCGGATTGAACCGGGGCGGACCAGATGATAACCCGTTACTCGCACGCCGAAGGCGCAATTGAGTTTTGCATGACAGGTGACACCGTGATCCGCCATATCGTCTTTTTCACCGTTCCCGAGGAAAATCGCGACGCCGTGCGCCGGGGCCTTTCCGGGCTTACCGCCATACCGCATTCGCTGAAGCTGGAAATCGGCGAAAACGTGAAGAAGGATCAATGGGGCAATTCGGTCGATTTCATCGTTTATGGCGAGTTCGAAAATGAGGCGGCGCTGGCGGCCTATAAGGCCGATCCCGCCTATGATCTTTCCACCCGCACCGTGAAACCGCTGCGCGAGACCCGCATTGCCGCCGATTTCAACAGCGATACGGCGGTGAAAGCGCCGATCCGGTAATTTGCTTTCACCTGCGAAAGTGGGAGCACGCATCCGCACGTAGTCTGCTGAAAATGTGCGCAAACCTTTCCTCCGTCATGCCGGACTGGATCCGGCATCCAGCCGAGGCGGCTCTCGCGCGGCGACAGGAGTCTTTTCAGCCCAAGGACTTGGGCTGGCTGGACCCCGGATCTCGTCCGGGGTGACGGCATAAGGACGCTGTACGCCGTCAAACCAAGGACAACTCCATGCGATTTCCTTTCTCCCTGCCGTGGCTGCGCCCGGCGGATGGCAAAGCTGTGCCTGAAAGCCAGAAAATGGCTGGTGGCTTCATGGCGGTGGCGGTGCAGGGCGGGCAGGCCTTCTGGTCCGGCCGGTCCTATGCGGCGCTCGCGCGCGAAGGCTTCATGAAAAACCCCGTGGCGCATCGCGCCGCCCGCATGGTGGCGGAAACATCCGCCGCGGTCAGCTGGCTGCTTTATGATGGCGACGAGGAGTTGGCCGATCACCCGCTTTTGGCGCTGCTTTCCAGACCGAGCGCCCATATGGGCGGGCCGGATTTCTTCGAAGCGCTTTATGGTCACCTCATGCTGGCCGGAAATGCCTATATCGAGCCGTTAATGGTGGGCGAACGACTGCGTGAGCTGCATCTGTTGAGGCCCGACCGGGTCAGCATCGTCGAAGGGCCTGATGGCTGGCCAGTGGGCTACGATTACCGTGCCGAGGGCCGCGCCATCAGGCGCATTGCCAGCGACCGTGACGGGCTGGGCCTGCTGCACCTGAAACTTTTTCACCCGCTGGACGACAGGGCGGGTTTTGCGCCGCTTGCTTCCGCAGGCGCCGCTCTCGATCTGCACAATGCCGCGAGCCAGTGGAACAAGCGCCTGCTCGACAATTCCGCCCGGCCTTCCGGCGCGCTGATCTATCAGCCGAAAGAAGGCGGCAATCTTTCCACCGAGCAATATGAACGGCTGAAACGGGAGCTGGAAGAGGGCTATCAGGGCGCGATGAATGCCGGCCGGCCGCTTCTTCTGGAGGGCGGGCTGGACTGGAAGGCCATGGGGCTTTCGCCCCGCGACATGGATTTTCTGGAGGCGCGCAACGGTGCCGCACGCGATATAGCGCTTGCTCTCGGCGTGCCGCCGATGCTGATCGGCATTCCCGGCGACAATACCTATGCCAATTACCAGGAGGCGAACCGCGCCTTTTATCGTCTCACCGTACTGCCGCTCGTTTATCGCACGGCGGCAAGGCTGTGCGGCTGGCTCGCGCCGGTCTTCGGCGCGGGGCTGCGCCTGGAGCCCGATCTCGACCGGATCGCCGGCCTCTCCGGCGAGCGGGATGCGCTCTGGGCTCGCATCGGCGCGGCCTCGTTCCTGAGCGACGAAGAAAAGCGCGAAGCCGTCGGTTACTGATCACGGCCGGGGAGGGCGAAGCTGCACCTTCCCTGATGAATCAATTTCTGAAGAAGCGGAATCTCTCCGTGAGACTTTCCGTCCAAGCGATTCCGAAGATTCGTAAAATCATCCATCGCGGGCGCGCAAAGAGCGCCTGCGGGCGACGCGGCGCGTCCGCCCGATAACCACATCCTAGAACGGAATGATTACCCATGTCTGAATTCGCCAATGAGGCCGGCATCTGGGCCGCCCGCATCACCGGCGCCGTGGCGGGCGCGGGTGTGTCGCTCGTTTATCTCCTGCCGAAAAGCAAACGCGAAGCCGCCAGCCGTTTCATCACCGGCGTTTCCTGCGGCATGATCTTCGGCGGCCCGGTTGGCCTGTGGATCGTGCAGCAGCTCGATATTGCCGGTGCGCTTTCAGGCCATGAGATCATGGTGGCGGGCTCGGCCGCCGCCAGCATGGTGGCCTGGTGGGGGCTTGGCCTGCTGGTGCGTGTGGCCGACCGTTACAACGCCCGTCCCCGCACCTAGCCTCCACACGGCCCCCCTTTTCCCCATTGCAGGAGTTACCCATGCACGCCTATCGCGGGCCACGTCCCGCCACGCGCAAATTCGCCAGTCTGGAATTGCGCGGCATATCCGGAGACGGCACGTTTTCCGGTTATGCCAGCGTTTTCGGCGAGGTCGATCTCGGTCGCGACGTGATCGAGCGCGGCGCTTTCCACCGCTCCATCGAGGAACGCGGCGCAGCCGGCATCCGCATGCTTTACCAGCATGATCCGGCCGAGCCGATCGGCGCATGGCGCACCATCCGCGAAGATGAGCGCGGGCTTTACGTCGAGGGGGTTCTCGCCCCCGGCGTCGCCCGTTCCCGTGAGGTCCATTCGCTGATGAAGACGGGCGCGCTGGACGGGCTGTCGATCGGTTTTCGCACCGTACGTTCCAGCAGGGAGGGGCGTTCCGGCAAGGCGGCGCGCTCCGGCGTCCGGCGCATTCTGGAGGCCGATCTGTGGGAAATCTCGGTCGTCACCTTTCCGATGCTGCCTTCGGCACGGGTCTCCGACGTCAAGCATGCCCGCTTCTTCCGCGATCGCGAGACCGAACTGGTGCGCAGCATGCGCCGCGCCGCGCGCTCGCTTTTCGACACCGCCTTCAAACGCTGATTTTCCAACAGATACTTCCGACACAAGGATGGCGACATGACAGACCAGACCACCAAACCGGCCGCAATGACGGTCGCGCCGCAGATAAAGGCGGTGCCCGACACCATAACGGCCGCCTTCGACGAATTCATGGAAGCCTTCGAGGCTTTCCGCGACACCAACGATCAGCGGCTTGCCGATATCGAACGCAAGATGGGCGCCGACGTCGTGACCCGCGACAAGCTCGACCGCATCGACAAGGCGCTGGACGACAACCGCAGGATCATGGACGATCTGGCACTGAAGAAGGCGCGGCCCGCTCTCGGCCGCAAGGAAGCGCTCTCCCATGACGCGGATGAACACAAGGCCGCTTTCGAGGCCTATATCCGCCGGGGTGAGGAGGGCGCGCTGCGCGATCTGGAGGCCAAGGCCTTTGCCGGATCGACCGGCGCCGATGGCGGTTTTCTGCTGCCGAGCGAGACGGATGGCGAGATCGGCCGGCGCATGACGGCGATTTCGCCGATCCGGGCGCTCGCAACCGTGCGGCAGGTGTCCACCGCGGTATTGAAAAAACCCTTTTCGCCTGGAGGGTTTGCCACCGGCTGGGTCTCCGAAACGGCGGCTCGCCCGGAGACGACGACGCCGAAGCTCTCCGAGCTTTCCTTTCCGACCATGGAACTTTACGCCATGCCGGCCGCCACACAGGGCCTGCTGGATGATGCGGCGGTCGATATCGAGACCTGGATCGCTTCGGAGGTGGACATTGCCTTTGCCGAACAGGAGGCTGCCGCCTTCGTCACCGGTGACGGCGTCAACAAACCGAAAGGTTTCCTGTCCTATACGGCCGTCACCAACGATAGCTGGAGCTGGGGCAATATTGGTTACGTGGCAACCGGCGTTTCGGCCGGCTTTGCCTCCGCCGGGCCGATGGATGTGCTGCTGGATACCGTCTATGGGCTGAAGGCCGGCCATCGCCAGAACGGCAACTTCGTGATGAACCGCAAGACGCAGGCGGCGCTGCGCCGCTTCAAGGATACGACCGGCGCCTATCTGTGGCATCCGCCTGCCGCCGCCGGCCAGCCTGCCTCGCTGATGGGCTTTCCGGTGGTGGAAGCCGAAGACATGCCCAATGTGGCCGCCAACAGCTTCGCCATCGCTTTTGGCGATTTCCGCGCCGGCTACCTCGTCGTCGACCGCACCGGCGTGCGCATCCTGCGCGATCCCTATTCGGCCAAACCCTATGTGCTGTTCTACACCACCAAACGCGTGGGCGGCGGCATGCAGAATTTCGAGGCGATCAAGCTGGTGAAATTCGGGGTGAATTAACCGCAGACCTTGCGGCTTTTTCTTCTCCCCGAGGGGGAGAAGATGCCCCGAAGGGGCAGATGAGGGGGCAAGCTCTCCGCATATCTCTGCCGTCGCCCCCTCATCCCGCTGCCGCGGACTTCTCCCCGGCGGGGAGAAGAAACAAGCGGTACCCGCTCGCTAATACGATTATCTTCCTTCCGGAGACCCCATGACCTATGCCCTCATTCATCCGCCGCAGGCGGAGCCGCTGACGCTTGCCGAGGTCAAGGCGCATCTGCGTCTCGACAGCGGCGACGAGGACGTGCTGCTCACGGCACTGATCCGCACCGCCCGCGAGCATCTGGAACGCACGACCGGCCTTTGCCTCCTGCGTCAGACATGGCGGCTTTATCTCGATCGATGGCCGCCGGGCAATGTGATTCCGATTGGCAAGGGACCGGTGCAAGCCATCGAAACGATTCTGGTTTTTGATGGTGACGGACGCGCCGCTGACATCACCGCCAATGACAAGTTGCTTGACGGCGAGGCGCGGCCCGCAAGGCTGTGGCTGCGCGATCGGCCGATCCCTGGACGCGCGATGAACGGCATCGAGATCGATTTCATTGCCGGTTACGGCGAGGCGGGTACGGATGTGCCCGACACGCTGAAACGCGCCATTCTCCTGCATGTGGCCCAGATGTTCGCCTTTCGGGGAGCCGTCGCATTGGAAAACCAGCCGGCAGGCGTTCCCGCCGGTTACGAGCGGCTGGTATCACCTTTCTGCCGTATGGGTCTTTCGTCATGAACCTCGTTTTTCTCGATCCCGGCAAGCTGACGGCGCGGCTGGAGCTGGAGGTGCGCGTGCAAACGCCGGACGGGCAGGGCGGTGCTGTGGAAAGCTGGAATGTCCTGCGCTCGCTCTGGACCGCGATCGAACCCGTATCGGACGCGTCCCATGAACGTGCCTCGGTCGAGAGCGTGACGATCACCCATCGCGTTTGGCTGAGCCATCGCAGCGACATCGCCGCCGGCATGCGCTTTCGCAAGGGTCGGCGCATTCTGGCGATCCGCACCGTGATGGACCCGGACGAAACCGGCCGCTTCATCGTCTGCCGTTGCGAGGAGGAAAGCCCGTGAGTGCAGCGAACCTGCTTCTGCAGGCGATTTTCGCACGGCTTGCCGGTGACGCCACGCTGGTGGGTCTTGTCCCCGGCGGTATTGCCGACCGGCTTTTACCGCGCGGGCTATTGCCCTCAATCATTATCGGAAACCTTGAAAGCCGCGACTATTCGACGGCGACGGAAAAGGCCGAGGAACATTTTCTGGCGCTGGAAATCTGGAGCGACGCCAACGGCCGCAGGCGCGCAGGCGAGATTGCCGAGCGGGTGAAAACCCTGCTCGACGATGCACCCCTTCCGCTTGCCGGCGTCTCGCTCGTCAGTCTGCAATTCCTTTCCAGCTGCTCACGACGGGAGCCGAAGACGCGGAATTTCCTTGCGGAAATGCGTTTCAGGGCGGTGACGGAATAGTGTCGTTTCAGGAGCCCTGCCTGCGCACGGCTTTCCACAGGACGATCAGCAGCAGAAATGAAATGCCGATCAACACGGAAGCGATGGTCAGCATGGCCGATACCCCGCCACGATCCAGCGCCATCGTGAAGACGACGGGTGCAACGGCAATGGCAAGGTTTTGCGGCAGCGAGATGCGTGCGGCCTGAAGGCCATATTCCTCCGGTGAAAACACCGCCAGCGGCAACACCGCCCGGCTGACGGTGAGAACGCCCGCACCGAAGCCGAAGAACACGATGAAGGCAATGAAAGCGGGCACAGCCGGGGCAAAAGCGAGCAGCAGCAGGAGCGAGAGCAGCAGAAGACAGAAGCCGATCATGGCGGTGACGAAAGGATTGCCGTGTTTTCCAAGCAGGAAATCCAGTCCGCGTGCCGTAATCGCAAGCACGCTGCGCGCCGCTGCCAGCTGCACGGCAAGCGATTGCGTGGCGCCCGCCTGCACCAGCAAAAGGGGCAGCAGCGGCGACAGGCCGAAGGTCGTGAAAGCGCTGATCGTCGTCATGGCGGCCAGCAGCAGAAAGGCGCGTTTCGTATCGACAGGCGAAGGTGCAATCGCGGCCGCTTCGCCTGACTTTGCGGTTTTACGGGCCGGGCGTCCCGGAAGGACGAAGACATAAAGAGGCAGAAGGACGAAGAGTTGCAGACAGGCATAAGCGATGAGGGTGCCGCGCCAGCCGAAGTGCTCAGCCGCAATCGCGGTAAGCGGCAGGAAAACCGCCGCAGAAAGCCCGGTAAACAGCATCAGAAGCGTCAGCAACCGGCCGCTTTCCGCGCCGACGCGTTCAACAACGGCGGCATGGGCCGCTGTCGTCAGGCCGCAGGCAGCGGCAAGACCTATCACGGCCCAGCCGATGGCATAGCTTATCACGCCGCCTGCAAAGGCGAGCAGGGTAAAACCGGCGGCAAACAGCAACGAACCAGCAACAAGCACGGGCGCTGCGCCGTGGCGCACGAGCGTTTTTCCGAGATACGGACCACATAGCGCGCTGATGGTCATCATGACGGTGAGGCCGGCGAAAACCACCTCATTCGCGATGACCAGCTCCTGTCCGATCCGCGGCCCAAGCACGGCCAGCATATCGAAACCGCTGCCCCAGCTGATGATCTGCCCGACCGCAAGCACGCCGATAAGGCGCACGCGAGACGTGGAAGGGGCGGCGTCGGACATGATGAAAATCGGGGGTGCGAGATGCGGGAGAGCTTTTGGTAGCAGGCCTATTGCTAGCCGGCAACATCAATCGAGACGACATCAACTGAAACGGCCCTGGCCGACACGAGAGGGAGAACATCATGGTGGCGCAGAAGGGCAAGGACCTGCTGCTGAAGATCAACAATGCCGGTTCCTATGTGACCGTGGCGGGGCTCAGAACCAAGCGGCTGGCCTTCAATGCGCAGGCCGTCGACATAACCGACGGTGAAAGCGCCGGACGCTGGCGCGAGCTTCTGGCCGGCGCAGGCGTGCAGCGGGCGTCGCTGACGGCGTCCGGCATCTTCAAGGACCTGGCGAGCGATGCGCTGGTGCGCGGCGCGTTTTTTGCCGGCACCATTCCGGGCTGGCAAGTCGTCATTCCGGATTTCGGCACCATCACCGGACCGCTCCAGATCGTTGCGCTTGAATATTCCGGCCGTCACGATGGTGAGGTGCAATTCGAGATCGCGCTGGAATCGGCCGGTCTCCTCACATTTGGAGCGCTCTGATGCCGCAGGGATTGCGTTACGGGCGGGCGAACCGCCATCGCGGCGAGATCGAGGCGCTGATTGACGGCGAAAGGCGTATTCTCTGCCTGACGCTCGGCGCCCTCGCCGAACTCGAAACCGCCTTTCAGGCCGATGATCTCACCGCGCTTGCCGAGCGTTTTGCAGGCGGGCGCATGAAGGCCGCCGACATCATCCGGGTGATCGGTGCGGGCCTGCGCGGTGCGGGCAATGTGTTTTCCGATGAGGATGTGGCCGCGGCGACCGTCGAGGGCGGCATTGCCGGCCACGCCGCGATTGTCGCCGATCTTTTGACGGCGACCTTCGCCGGTTCCAGGGGAGAGACGTCGCCGGACCCTTGAGCGCCGCAGCAGGCGGGGCAGGCGATACTACAGGGCGTCCGTTCCCTTGGGAGGCGGTAATCCACACCGGCTTCTGCCTGCTGCGGCTCTCTTCCGACACCTTCTGGCGGCTGACGCCGAGGGAGTTTTTCGCCATGACGGGTGGCACACGCGCTCTTTTCCGCACGGTCGACCGTCAGTCGATGGAGACGATGATGCGGCTTTTTCCGGATGGGTGAGTTGCGTTTTGCACCATGGAAACGACCAGGCAATTCAAAAATATACGGCTCCGTTTTGAATCAGAAAGGCAAGGGCGATGGCAGGCGAAGGATCGATTGCGGAAAGCCGCGGGGAGGCGGAAGTCCTCCTTGACGTGATGGGCGATCTCGAGCGGCGGTCCGAGAGGTTCGGTGCGGCTCTTGCCGCCGCCATGCAGTCAGCGACGACGGGTGGCAGGGGGCTGGACGAGGTGCTGCGCGGGCTTGGGGAGCGTCTCTCCGGCATGGCGCTTTCCGCCGGGCTGAAGCCGTTTGAGACCATGATCGGCAACGCCGTCGGCGGGCTTTTGAACGGTGGCGGTTCGTTGTTCGCCTTTGCCGATGGTGGCGTGCCGGGACGCAGCATCACGCCTTTTGCGGATGGCGGCGTGGTTTCCAGCCCCGCTTTTTTCCCGATGGGCGGCGGGCTTGGCCTGATGGGCGAGGCGGGGGCGGAGGCGATCCTGCCGCTGAAGCGCGGCTCGGATGGCGCTCTCGGTGTCGCCGCACCGGCAGGCGGCGGTGGTGGGCAGATCGTTTTCAACGTGACGGCGACCGATGCGGCGAGCTTCAAGAAAACCGAAGGCCAGATCGCCGCCATGCTTGCCCGCAGCGTCGGGCGCGGCCAGCGCGGATTGTGACGTGCGGCATGTCCACTTGCGAGCGGGCGCCTTGATTTCTCCAACACAGTAAAAAGATTCGTGGAACAACAAGATGGCGGCATTTCATGAAGTGCGGTTTCCGCTGAGGCTTGCGCTTGGCGTGAGCGGCGGGCCGGTGAGGCGAACCGATATCGTCAACCTTTCCAGCGGCCGGGAAAACCGCAATCAGCGCTGGAAGAATGCCAGGCGCGCCTATGACGCCGGATCCGGTATTCGCTCCGTTGCCGATCTTTACGAGGTGCTCTCCTTTTTCGAGGCGCGTCGCGGCGAGCTTTACGGTTTCAGGTTTCGCGATCCCGTGGACTTCAAATCCTGCCCGCCGGGCGAGGCGCCTGCCGCGACCGACCATAAGATCGGCACCGGCGACGGGATGATGGCGCGTTTTCAGCTGGTGAAGACCTATGCCGATGCCGGCGGTTCCTTCACGCGGCGGGTGGAGAAACCGGTCGAGGCTTCGGTCTCCGTCTCGGTCGAGGGTGTGAGGGCCTTGCCGTCGGATTTTTCGGTCGATCATGCGACCGGCATGGTGACGTTCAGCCCCGGGCGGGTGCCGCCCGCCGGTGCCGTAATCCGCGCGGGCTTCGAATTCGATGTGCCGGTGCGGTTTGCGATCGACCGTATCGATCTGAACCTGACCGCCTTCGAGGCGGGCCGCATTCCCTCCATTCCGCTGATGGAAATCCTGCCATGAAGATCGTTCCCCTTGCCCTTGCCGAGCATCTCGGGGGGGATGCGACGACCACATGCCATTGCTGGAAGGTGATGTTGAAGGACGGCATGGTGATCGGCTTTACCGACCATGATGAGGCCCTTTCCTTTGCCGGTGTGACCTATCTGGCCGAAAGCGGCTTCCAGGCCAGTGATAGCGATAGCGAAACCGGGCTGGGTGCGAGTGCAGGCGAAGTGACCGGCGGTTTCTCCAGCGAGGCGATTTCCGAAATTGATCTGGCTGCCGGGCGTTTTGATGGGGCGAAGGTGGCGCTTTTCCTCGTCAACTGGCAGGCGCCGGAACAGCATATGCTGCTCAACATGCGCGAAATCGGCGAGGTCACGCGGGCGGGCGGTGCATTTCGCGCTGAGCTGCGCAGCATCGCGCATCGTCTGTCCCAGCCGCAGGGCAGGGTCTATGGCCGCCGCTGCGATGCTGCACTGGGTGACCGGCGATGCGGCGTCGATCTTGCGCGGTTCACCGGCAGCGGCAGCGTTACGGGCGTGGATGTGGCCGGTAATCTGCTGGCGGCCGGGCTTGACGCTTTCGCCGAAGGTTTCTTCAGCCGTGGAAAGCTGCGGTTTGTAACCGGCGGGCTCACGGGCAGGAGTTTCGATCTCGACGGGCATGACAAGCGCGATGGCGGCACGCACCTGTCCTTCTGGCTGGCCCCGGAACGGGCGCCGTCGCCGGGGGATGTTTTTTCAGTCACGGCCGGCTGCGACAAGAGCTTCGCGACCTGCAAGGCGAAATTTGCCAATCACCTGAATTTTCGCGGCTTCCCGCATCTGCCGGGGGCTGATTTCGCCTATTCCTACGCCCGCGGCGGCGAGACCCACGATGGCAAGGTGTTGTTTCCATGACGAAGACCGGAGAAAAAGTGCTGGCGCTGGCACAAGGCTGGATCGGCACGCCTTACCGGCATCAGGCGTCTTTGCAGGGTGTCGGCTGCGATTGTCTCGGCCTCGTCAGGGGTATCTGGCGCTCGCTTTACGGCGAGGAACCGGAACTGCCGCCGCCCTACGCGCCTGACTGGGCCGAACGCGGTGGCGGGGACCGGCTGATGGATGCCGCGCAGCGATATTTCCTGGCAGTAAGCGGTATGGAGGAGGCGCTGCCGGGAGACCTGCTGCTGTTCCGATGGCGGACTGAAGCGGCGGCGAAACATCTCGGCATTCTCGCAGGGCCTCAGCATTTCATCCATGCCTATGAACAGGCGGCGGTGCTGCGTTCTGCACTGGTGCCCGGCTGGAAGCGGCGCATTGCCGGCATCTTCCGTTTTCCCGATCCATGATATTTTCCGAGGCGACCATGGCGACCATTCTCTTTCAGGCGGCGGGCGCGGCACTCGGCGGCATTTTCGGCCCCGTCGGCGCCATCATCGGCCGTGCCGCCGGCGCGCTGGCCGGCAATGCCGTCGACCGCGCCCTGCTTTCGAACGGGCGGACGGTATCAGGCGCAAGGCTTTCGACGGCGCGCATTCCCGGTGCGGATGAGGGCGCAGCCATCAACCGGCTCTACGGCACGGCGAGGATCGGCGGCACGCTTATATGGGCGACGCGGTTTGAGGAAAGCATCGAGGTTGAACGGCGTGGCGGCAAGGGTAACCGCGGCCCGAAAGTGGAGACCTTTCGATACTTCGCCAATCTCGCCATCGGGTTATGCGAGGGTGAGGCGGCCATGGTGCGGCGCGTCTGGGCCGATGGGCGCGAACTGGACCTGACCGGCGTCGAGATGCGTTTTTATTCCGGCAGCGAGAGGCAATTGCCCGATCCGCTGATCGAGGCGAAACAGGGCGCGGGCAATGCGCCGGCCTTTCGCGGCCTTGCCTATATGGTGTTCGAACGCCTGCCACTCGACAATTATGGCAACCGCATCCCGCTCATGCAGTTCGAGGTGGTGCGCCCGGTTGGAAGGCTGGAAAAATCCATCCGCGCCATCACCATCATCCCCGGTGCGACGGAACACGGTTACGCCACGGCGCAGGTCTCGGAACGCACCGGCATGGGTGAGAGCCGCGTCATGAACCGCAACGGCCTGACGGCTGCAACCGACTGGCAGGCCGCAATCGATGAGTTGCAGGCGCTTTGCCCCAATCTTGGGAGCGTGGCGCTAGTGATAAGCTGGTTCGGTACCGACATGCGGGCGGGCGAATGCCGTGTTCTGCCGGGCGTGGAAGTTGCAGGCCGTGACGGGGAAACCGCGTCATGGTCCGTTGCCGGTGTTGCACGCGGGCAAGCGCACCTCGTCAGCCATCATCGCGGCGGCCCGGCCTATGGTGGCACGCCCAGCGACGAAAGCGTGTTGCAGGCCGTGGCTGACCTCAAGGCGCGGGGTCTTCGGGTGTGCCTTTATCCCTTCATGATCATGGATGTTCCCGTAGGCAACGGTCTGCCGGATCCCTATGGCAAAAATGAGCAGGACGCCTATGCCTGGCGCGGCCGCGTCACCTGCTTTCCCGCACCCGGCAGGCGCAACTCTCCGGAACGCAGCGCCGGCGCGCGGGCGGAGGTTCTTGCCTTCTGCAATCGCGACGAAGGTTATCGCCGCATGGTGCTGCATTATGCGGCATTGGCGGCTCGGGCGGGCGGGGTGGATGCCTTCCTGATCGGCTCGGAACTGCGCGGGCTGACGGCGCTGAGGGACCAGAACGATGCCTTTCCCTTCGTCGAGGAACTTGTGCGCCTCGCACGCGATGTGCGCGCAATTCTCGGACCGGCGACGAAGCTGACCTATGCGGCGGACTGGAGCGAATATTTCGGCTACCAGCCGGCCGATGGCTCGGGCGATGTCTTCTACAACCTCGATCCGCTCTGGGCGAGCCCTGATATCAGTGCCATCGGTATCGACAATTACATGCCGCTTTCCGACTGGCGCGATGAGGATGCCGCAAACGGCAATCCTGACGGCATGATCGGCCCGGATGATGCCGGTGCCTTCCGCCGCGCCATCACGGCGAGGGAGGGTTTCGACTGGTATTATGCCAGCGATGCCGACCGCGCCGCGCGGCGGCGCACGCCCGTTACCGATGGGCTGAAGGGCAAGCCATGGGTTTTCCGTTACAAGGATTTGCGAAACTGGTGGCTGAACGCCCATTACGACCGGGTGCGAGGGGCGGAGAAATTGACGCCGACCGCATGGGTGCCGGGCGCAAAGCCGATCTGGTTCACCGAACTCGGCTGCCCGGCGGTGGACAAGAGCGCGACGCGTCCGAATGTCTTTCCCGATCCGAAATCGGCGGAAAACGCCTTTCCCTATTTTTCCTGCCGAAGCCGCGCCGACAGCCAGCAGCGGCGGTTCCTGGAGGCGCATCTCGACCACTGGGGAAAGGGTGATGCGGCGATGGTCGATGCAAACAGGGTCTATCTATGGACCTGGGATGCGCGGCCCTTTCCCGCCTTTCCGCAGAATGGTGCGGCCTGGAGCGATGGCGGCAACTGGCGCACCGGCCACTGGCTGAACGGGAGGCTGGGCACGGCAACACTCGCCGATGCCATCGCCGCCATCCTCTCCGATCACGGTTTTTTTGACTTCGACGTTTCCGCCATCAGCGGCGATCTGGGAGGTTATGTGCAGGGTGACGTGACCTCGGCGCGCAACCTGCTGGAGCCGCTGATGGTGGCGTTTCAGGTGGATGTGGCGGAAGATGGCGGAACGCTGCGTTTCCGTTCCCGCAACTCGGCGGTCCTGCCTCTCCGCGATATTGCAGTGCTTGCCGATCTGGAGGATGAGCCGCTGTGGTCGGAAAATCGCGGCCATGACAGCGATTTCGCTGCCGAGGCGGTGCTGACCTCGTTCAATCCGGCGCTCGACTACGAGCAGGCGAGCCTGCGTTCGCGCCGCATCGACAATGCCGGCAGCCGCGTGATGCGGCTTGACCTCAACGCAGCCGTGCCAGCCGAAACAGTGGAAGCGGCGGCCGATGCCCTCTTGCGCGATAATCGGCAGGCGCGTCGCACATTGCGCTTTGCGCTGACGCCGACGGAGGTCGATCTGGAGCCCGGCGACTGCATCCGTCTTCCGCAGGATGTTTTCCCGCAGGCTCCTTCGGGACGCTTTCTGGTCAGCCGGATCGAGGATGGCGCGGTGCGGCAGGTGGAAGCCCGCGCCTTTTCCGCGACTTTCTCCACCTTTACGGGGGCTGCGGATGAGCGGCGCAGCAGCGGGGAAAGCGGTGCCGAAGGTTTTGCCCCGGAAGTGCTGTTCCTCGACCTGCCGCGCCATGACGGCGTCGCTCCGGAAGATTCGGCGCGCATTGCCGTCCTTGCAAAGCCCTGGCGGCCTATCCTTGTTTCCGCATCACCCGGCACGGAAGGGTATCGGCAGCGCGTTTTGCTCGACCGGCCGGCGATGATCGGTCGGCTGGTCGTGCCGCTGATGTCCGGTCCCTCCGGTCGTTTCGATCGCAAAAACACCATCCTGCTCGATCTGCCCTTCGGTGAGCTTTCCTCAGCGCCGGAACTGTCGGTGCTGAACGGCGAAAATCGCATCGCCGTCAGCGCCGCAAACGGCGTGTGGGAGATTGTCGGCTTTGCGCGGGCTGAGGAAATCGCACCCTCGCGCTGGCGGCTTTCCACCCTGCTGCGCGGGCTTGGCGGCACGGAAGACGCGCTGGCGGCAGGCGCGACCATGGGTAGCCCGGTCGTGGTGCTGGATGCTGCGGTCCAGCCGCTCGGTCTTGCCGCAAGCGAGCGCGGACGCCGCCTGAACTGGATCGCGGAAGCCGCGGGCAGGGCGGGTCCCCCTGCCGGGCCTTTCGTTTTCGAGGGCGGTCTGCGCGCCGAAACACCGCTCGCGCCGGTGCATATTTCCGCAGAGCGGCGCAAGGACGGCATTCTGTTTAAATGGATGCGCCGGGGGCGGATGGAGGCCGATGGCTGGGACGCGACGGAGATACCGCTGGATGAACCTTCCGAGCGTTACCGCGTCGAGGTGCTGGATGGCTGGGACGCCAGACGCATGGCGGAGGTCTCCGAACCTGTCTGGCTCTATGCTGCGGCGGACGAACTCACAGATTTCCCGACCTTGCGGGATCACATTTCCGTGCGTGTCCGGCAGCTCGGCCGTGCGGTGCCTTCGGGAGTGGCGGCGCAGGCCATTCTCCCGCTCTGACATGTGCCTGAAAAACAACGAAAAGGACGAGATTATGGAGAGTACCAAACCATGGTATCAATCGCGCACGATCTGGGGTGCTTTGATTGCGGTTTTTGCACCGCTTTTCAGCATTGCCGGCCTTGACCTGCCTGCTGGCCTGCAGGGCGAACTGGCGGAAGGGCTGGTGACGGTGGCAGGCGGAATTGGCGGCCTGATCGCGCTTTACGGCCGCCTTTCGGCAACCCGCGCCATTCGCTGAGCATGCCTGCCGGGATGCCGTTCCCGTCATCGCCCTTCACGGCGGGGGCGGCATTCATTTGCCATTCAGACGCTTTGCGCTACATATTCGGTCACAATAGGGTTCGAGACGCACCCGGTTTTTTGTGGAAGTTTGTAGAATGGCATCACCTCTCATCATCGCGACGCTTGCAGCCGGGCTTTCCGGTTTCACGGCGCCCGAGGCTGATCAGCAGGGCCACTACATTCTGGCTGCCAGCGATTGCGGCGCAGCCGTCGCCCGCGTCGTGCGCGAAACAGGCGGCCAGCTTCTTTCAGTCTATCCCTCCGGCGACGGTCAGTCCTGTGTCGTGACCGTTCTCGTCCAGGGCAATGGCGAGCGCCCGCGCAAGGTGACGATGCGCGTGCCGATGTAGCCTTGCCCGCATCGCCGAAATATCGGAAAACGATCCGAGAGACTTAGCATGACCGGCGACGCGCGCGCGGGCCGGGACGGAAGGAAAGGGCGGACAATGCGTATTCTCGTGGTTGAGGACGATGCCAATCTCAATCGTCAGCTGACCGATGCTCTGAAAGAGGCCGGTTATGTTGTCGATCAGGCATTTGACGGCGAGGAAGGGCATTATCTCGGCGATACCGAGCCCTATGACGCCATCGTTCTCGATATCGGCCTGCCGCAGCTCGATGGCATCACCGTCGTTGAAAAATGGCGTGCGGCCGGCAAGGCCATGCCCGTCCTCATCCTGACCGCCCGCGACCGCTGGAGCGACAAGGTGGCGGGCATCGATGCCGGCGCCGATGATTACGTGACCAAGCCTTTCCATGTGGAAGAAGTGCTGGCCCGCGTGCGCGCGCTCATCCGCCGCGCCGCCGGCCATGCTTCTTCCGAACTGGTCTGCGGCCCCGTCCGGCTCGATACGAAATCTTCCAAGGCGACCGTCAACGGCACGACGCTGAAGCTCACCTCGCACGAGTTCCGGCTCCTGTCCTATCTCATGCATCACATGGGCGAGGTCGTCTCGCGCACGGAACTGGTCGAACATATGTACGACCAGGATTTCGACCGGGATTCCAACACGATCGAGGTGTTCGTCGGCCGTTTGCGCAAGAAGCTCGGCGTTGATCTGATCGAGACGATCCGTGGTCTCGGTTACCGGATGCAAGCGCCGGCAGATGCGAAGTAATTCTCTCACCGCCCGCGTTCTGCTGCTCGCCTCGCTGTGGTCGGCGCTGGCGCTGGTGGTGATCGCCGTGGTGATCTCCACGCTCTACCGCCAGGGGGTGGAGCGCAGCTTCACCGATCTTCTCAGGGCGCAGCTCTATAACGTCATCAACTCCGTGACGATTTCCAACGAGAACACGCTGGCCGGCAGCCCGCAGCTCGGCGATCTCCGGTTTTCGCAGCCCGATACCGGCTGGTACTGGGTGGTGGAGCCGCTTGGCAATTTCCAGACCGCGCCGCTGGTCTCCTCTTCGCTCGGCGTGTCAACGCTGCCGGTGCCGAGCATTCTCGACGCCCCCTTCGACAACAGATATGAGCGTTTTTACGCCGTTACCGACGAGGCCGGCAACAAGGTGCGTGTGGCGGAAACGGAAGTCGTGCTGGACGGTGAGGGCCGGGCGGCGCGTTTCCGTGTTTCCGGCAATCTGAATGTCGTCGAAGACGATGTGCGCGATTTCTCCAACAGCCTTTATCTGGCGCTCGCTGTCTTCGGCGTCGGCAGTCTCGTCGTCAACGGCCTTGCCATTCTCTACAGTCTGCGGCCGCTTGATCAGGCCCGCGTCGCGCTCGGCAAGATCCGGGGCGGGGAGGCGGAAAGCCTCGAAGGCGAATTCCCGCGCGAAATCCAGCCGCTCGCCAATGAGGTCAATGCGCTGATCGACAGCAATCGCCGGCTGGTGGAGCGCGCCCGCATGCAGGTCGGCAACCTCGCGCATTCGCTGAAGACGCCGATCGCCGTTCTTCTGAACGAGGCCCGCACGCTGGAGCCGCAGCATGGCGATCTGGTGCGCGCGCAGGCCGACGCCATGCAGGCGCAGGTGCAATCCTATCTTTCCCGCGCCCGCATCGCCGCCCAGCGCGGCTCGATCCTCGCTCGCGTGGAAGCGGAACCGGCGCTGGAACGGCTGGTGCGCGTGATGCGCCGCCTGAACCCCGACAAGCAGTTCGTGCTGAATTTCGAACAGCCCGGCGCCGTCCTCGGCATGGAGCAGCAGGATCTGGAAGAGGTCGTCGGCAATCTTCTGGAAAATGCCGCCCGTTTTGCCCAGACGCGCGTGGTCGTCACGCTTGCGACCGGCACCCACCCGTCCTCCGATGCGGAAATCGCCCGTCGTTCCTGGGTGGAACTGACGGTGGAGGATGACGGGCCGGGGCTTGAGCCGGAACAGATCAGCGAAGCGATGAAGCGCGGACGAAGGCTGGATGAGAGCCGACCGGGCACCGGACTGGGACTTTCCATCGTTTCCGAGGTGGTGTCAGAGTACCATGGCCGCTTTTCGCTGTCGCGCAGCGGCATCGGTGGGCTGAAAGCCGATCTGATTTTGCCGGGCCTCTCGAAAGAGCTTGCGTGAGGCAAGAAAAAAAGCAAGAAATTCAATGGTAGCATATTAGGTGCGATGCGGTAGGAAGAGGACAGGGTTTGGTTGACGTGTATGATGGCTGTCGCTCCGTGACGATGCGTTCGCTGGTGTCACGCCCGGCACTTCTCTCTATCCTGTGCGTTTCGATGCTGAGCGCCTGCACCACCACGGGCACCCGCCCGTCGGGCGGCGGCCTGTTCGGCCGATCGTCGCAGCCTTCGACGCCTTTCCTTGCCAACCTTGAGGGTGGCATTGTCGGGCGAAGCGGCGTGCAACTCGACAGGGGCGACCAGACCAAGGCGCTGGAAGCCGAATACAAGGCGCTGGAAACGGCCCCGGTCGGCACGCCGGTATCCTGGACCGGCGATGACGCCAAGGGTCAGGTGGTCGCCAATGCGCCCTATCAGGTCGGCAACCAGAATTGCCGGCAATATTCCCACAGCCTGACGGTTGACGGGCGCGAAACCAGGGTGCGCGGCGCGGCCTGCCGTAATGCCGATGGAAGCTGGTCTCCCCTGACCTAAATCACTTTGACGTAAATCAAGGTCGCGAACCCCGCGCAATGACAGGAAGAGGCATGGCGGCACAGCCGGAATGTGCCGGCGGTGCGGCGTGATGTCTCAAATTCACGTCATTGCCGCGCTTCATGTTTCCATGTGCCGCGCATTCGAGTAATTGAGCCTTATGTTCTGGATTGTCGTTGCGATACTGACGGCGGCTGTCGCCATCGTCCTGATGTACCCGCTGATGCGGAAGACCGAGGTGGCTGAGACGCGCCGCCACGGCGAAGTCGCCGTCTATCGCGACCAGCTTGCCGAACTGGACCGTGAACGCGCCGCAGGCCTGATCGGCGAGACGGAGGCCGAATATGCCCGCGCCGAAATCGGCCGCCGGCTGCTTGCCGCTGCCGATGCCGGACAAAATGCTGAAAGCAGCACCCGACCGCTGAGGCACAATCTCGCCGCGACCCTCATCACCGTGCTGCTGCCGGCGCTCGGGCTCTGTCTTTACATCTGGAACGGCAGTCCGGATGCGCCGGACATGCCGCTCGAGGCACGTCTTGAAAAACCCGGCAACGACATGAACCTTCTGATCGCCCGGGCCGAAAGGCATCTGGCGGAGAACCCGAATGACGGCGCCGGCTGGGATATTCTCGCGCCGATCTATTTCAAGACGATGCGGCTCGGCGATGCCGAGCTTGCCTATCGCAACGCTATTCGTATTCTCGGATCGAGCCCGGAACGGCTGACGGGCCTTGGCGAGACGCTGGTGGCGGGCAATGACGGCATCGTCATCGAGGCCGCGCGCGACGCTTTTGCTGAGGCCGAACGGCTGAAGTTCGGCAATCCGCGCGCCCGCTTTTACCTGGCGCTTGCGCTGGAGCAGGCGGGCAAGGCGGAAGAGGCGCGTGCAGCCTTTGCCGCGCTGGCCGCCGATGCGCCGGCCGGCGCGCCATGGCTGCCGCTGGTGCGCGAACACCTTGCCCGGACCGGTGGCGCGGCGACCCCTGCCGCACCTGGCCCGACCGCAGGTGACGTGGCAGCGGCAAACGACATGACGCCTGCCGACCGGCAGGCGATGATCGAGGGCATGGTGGCAAGCCTTGACGCCAAGCTGAAGGATAACCCGGCTGATTTTGAGGGCTGGATGCGGCTGGTGCGCGCCTATTCCGTGCTGAAGAACGAAGCCAAGGCCGGAGAGGCCCTGCGGGCGGGACTGAAGGCTTTTCCGCCTGAGGGTGAGCAGGGCAGGCAGCTTCTGGCACTGGCGAAGGAGCTGGGCGTTTCCGCCGGGCCGCTTCGGGGGAACGCGCCGCAGAATGCGATGCCGCAGGGAGTGACGCAATGACCCGCAAACAGAAACGACTGGCGATCATCGGCGGCGGCATGAGCTTCATCGTTGCAGCCGTGCTGCTCGTCATGTTCGCCTTCGGCCAGTCCATCGCCTATTTCTACATGCCGGCCGATCTGGAGAAGACGCCGGTCGATCCCGGCACCCGCATTCGCCTTGGCGGGCTGGTGGCGGAAGGCTCCGTCAAGCGCGGCGAAGGCCGCACGGTGAGCTTCACCGTGACCGACGGCGAAGCGAACGTGCCGGTCAGCTATACCGGCATCCTGCCCGATCTCTTCCGCGAAGGGCAGGGCGTGGTGACGGAAGGCGTTTTTGATGCCGCCACCCACGGCTTCGTGGCCGACAGCGTGCTGGCCAAGCATGATGAGAACTACATGCCGAAGGAAGTGGCCGACCGGCTGAAGGACAAGGGCCTGTGGCAGCACACCGAAGAGGGCGGACAGCCTTCGGGCGCTGCGACTGAGGGGGCTTCGGCCGACAAGACCGGAGCGACGAAATGATCAACGAGATCGGCCACTATGTTCTGGTTCTGGCGCTTGGCGTCGGGCTGATCGTCTCGACCTTGCCGGTGATCGGCGCGCGGCGCAACGACCGGGCGCTGATGGATGTCGCCTCGCTCGGCTCCATCGTGATGTTCCTGCTGGTGGCCTTGTCTTTTGCTGCATTGACAAGGGCCTATGCCGTCTCGGATTTTTCCGTTCGCAACGTCTGGGAAAACTCCCATTCGCTGATGCCGACGCTCTACAAGCTGACGGGTGTGTGGGGCAACCACGAAGGCTCGATGCTGTTGTGGTTGCTCATTCTGGTGTTTTTCAGCGCGCTTGTTGCCGTCTTCGGTCGCAACCTGCCGGAAACGTTGAAAGCCAATGTGCTTTCCGTACAGGCGTGGATTTCCGTCGCCTTCCTGCTGTTCATCCTCCTGACGTCCAATCCGTTCCTGCGGCTGGAGCCGGTGCCGGCCGAGGGGCAGGACCTAAACCCGATCCTTCAGGATTTCGGTCTCGCGATCCATCCGCCGCTGCTTTATCTCGGTTATGTCGGCTTTTCCGTCTGCTTCTCCTTCGCTGTCGCAGCCCTTCTGGAAGGGCGCATCGATGCGGCCTGGGCGCGCTGGGTCAGGCCATGGACGCTTGCCGCCTGGACCTTCCTGACCGCCGGCATCTCCATGGGTTCCTATTGGGCCTATTACGAACTCGGCTGGGGCGGCTGGTGGTTCTGGGATCCGGTGGAAAATGCTTCCTTCATGCCCTGGCTTGCCGGAACCGCGCTCCTGCATTCGGCGCTCGTCATGGAAAAGCGCGAGGCGCTGAAAATCTGGACCGTGCTTCTGGCGATCATGACCTTTTCCCTGTCGCTGCTCGGCACCTTCCTCGTCCGCTCCGGTGTTTTGACCTCGGTCCATGCCTTCGCCACCGATCCGAGCCGCGGCATCTTCATTCTCGGCATTCTCACGATCTTCATCGGCGGAGCCTTTGCGCTGTTTGCATGGCGTGCGCCTTCGCTGAAAGCTGGCGGCCTGTTCGCGCCGATCTCGCGCGAGGGTGCGCTCGTCCTCAACAATCTGATCCTGACCGTCTCGACCGCGACCGTGCTGATCGGCACGCTGTACCCGCTCATTCTCGAGACCCTGACGGGCGAAAAGATTTCGGTCGGCGCGCCGTTCTTCAACCTCACCTTCGGCCTGCTGATGATCCCGATCCTGATCGTCACGCCCTTTGGCCCGATGCTGGCCTGGAAACGCGGCGATCTGCTGGGCGCCTTCCAGCGGCTTTATGTGGCGGCGGCGATTGCTGCCCTTGCCGGGCTAACGCTCTGGTACGTGGAAAATGGCGGTCCGGTGCTGGCGGCGCTCGGCATTGCGGCCGGTTTCTGGCTGATCCTCGGCGCGTTGGCCGATCTCTGGTATCGCGCCAATTTCGGCAAGCTGGCCTTCGGCATCGCGTTCCGTCGCCTGAAGGGCCTGCCGCGCTCGGCCTTCGGCACCGCGCTGGCGCATATGGGGCTTGGCATCACCGTGCTCGGCATCGTCATCGTCACCACCTTCGAGACCGAAACGGTGCTGGAAATGAAACAGGGCATGGTGGCGGAGGCGGGCGGCTACAGCCTCACCTTCGATGGGATCCGCCATGCCGTCGGCCCGAACTTCACCGAGGATCGCGGCCATTTCACCATCCGCAAGGCGGGCGTGGAGGTGGCCGATGTCTGGTCGTCCAAACGGCTCTATACCGCGCGCCGCATGCCGACGACGGAAGCCGGCATCCTGACCTTCGGCCTCAGCCAGCTTTACGTCTCGCTGGGTGACCCCATGGACGATGGCGGCATGGTGGTGCGCATCTGGTGGAAACCCTTCATCCTGTGCATCTGGGGCGGCACGCTGTTCATGATGGCGGGCGGTTTCATCTCGCTCTCCGACAGGCGGTTGCGGGTGGGTGCGCCGAACCGCAAGGCGAAGCCTGTACGGGCTGCAATGCCGGAGGCGGCGGAATGAGGGAGAGAGTGGTAAGGCTGGCTCTTTTTCTCACCCTCATCTTCGCTGCAGCCTCTCCGGCCTTCGCCTTCAATCCGGACGAGGTGCTGAAAGACCCCGTGCTGGAGCAGCGCGCCCGGAACCTCACCTCGCAACTGCGCTGCATGGTCTGCCAGAACCAGTCGATCGATGACAGCAATGCAGAACTGGCGCGTGATCTGCGCGTGCTGGTGCGTGAACGGCTGGTTCAGGGCGATAGCGACAATGCCGTCATCGACTATGTCGTATCGCGTTACGGTGAATTCGTGCTGCTGAAACCGCGCCTCAGCCTGCGCACCGTGCTTTTGTGGGGGGCGCCGATCGGCCTCACGCTTGCGGGAATTTTCGCCGTCTTCGTCTTTTCGCGCCGTCGCGCAACAGAGGAGCGGCCGCAGAAACTGAGTGCGGACGAAGAAGACAGAATTCGCAATCTCATTGAAAAATAACAGGTTTCCATTTCCGTCCCCGGTTCTTTTTCAACATTACGGATTTTTCATTCGTCAGACACTTCGCCGTAAGGTGTTGCCTCCTATATCTTCATCATCCACCGCTTCTCCCCCGGTCAAACGGGCTCCAGTTGAATGAAGAAAGAAGGTACCCATGTCTCACTCGCAAAACGGACGTTTCCCGCTGAAGACGGCCCTGAAGGCCACGACCGTCGGCGGTCTTGCCGCTCTGATGCTTTCGACCGGTATCGCCGCGCCGATTGTCCATTCCTTTGCCGCCCCCGTCGAAGTGAATGCGCCGCAGGTTCCGAGCTTCGCCAATGTGGTCGATGCGGTTTCGCCCGCCGTCGTTTCCGTTCGCGTCCAGTCGAACGTGCAGCCCGCTTCCGATGATTCCAGCAACTTCTCCTTCAATTTCGGCGGCCGTGGTCTCGACCAGCTGCCGGATGACCATCCGCTGAAGCGCTTCTTCAAGGAATTTGGCGGCCCCAACCAGGACCGTTCCGAGCGTGGCCCGAACCGCCACCGGGACGGCAAGGGTCCGCTGCGCCCGGTCGCTCAGGGCTCCGGTTTCTTCATCTCCGAGGACGGTTATGTCGTCACCAACAATCACGTGGTCGATGACGGTTCCGCCTATACGATCGTGATGAATGACGGCACCGAACTCGACGCCAAGCTCGTCGGTCGCGATCCGCGCACCGATCTCGCGCTGCTGAAGGTCGATGTGAACCGCAAGTTCACCTATGTGAAATTCGCTGATGACACCAAGATCCGCGTCGGTGACTGGGTCGTCGCCGTCGGCAACCCCTTCGGTCTCGGCGGTACGGTGACATCGGGCATCATTTCCGCCCGTGGCCGCGATATCGGCTCCGGCCCCTATGACGATTACCTGCAGATCGACGCGGCCGTGAACCGTGGTAACTCGGGTGGCCCCGCCTTCAACCTCAACGGTGAGGTCGTCGGCATCAACACCGCCATCTTCTCGCCCTCGGGCGGCAATGTCGGCATCGCCTTCGCTATCCCCGCATCGGTTGCCAAGGACGTGATCGCCGACCTGCAGAAGGACGGCAAGGTCGAACGCGGCTGGCTCGGCGTGCAGATCCAGCCCGTCAGCAAGGATATCGCCGAATCGCTCGGTCTTTCCGAAGCCAGCGGTGCGCTTGTCGTTTCGCCGCAGGCCGGCTCGCCGGGCGACAAGGCAGGCATCAAGCAGGGCGACATCATCACCGCCGTCAATGGCGAGCCGGTCAAGGATGCCCGCGATCTGTCGCGCCGCATCGGCGGCATGGCTCCCAATGCCAAGGTTGAAATCTCGCTCTGGCGCGGCGGCAAGTCGCAGTCGGTCACCGTAACGCTCGGCGATCTCGCCAGCGACGACGCTTCCAAGGCGACGCCGACCCAGAACGACGACAAGGGCAGCCAGTCCTCCAGCGAGAAGGTACTGTCCAGCCTCGGCCTGACGGTGACCCCCGCCGATGACGGCAATGGCCTTGCCATCACCGATGTCGACCCCGACAGCGATGCTGCTGCCCGTGGCCTGAAGACGGGTGAGAAGATCACCTCCGTCAACAACCAGCAGGTCGCTTCCGCCGCCGATATCGAGAAGATCCTCGAACAGGCCAAGAAGGACGGTCGCTCCAAGGCGCTGTTCCAGATCCAGACGGACGACGGCAGCCGCTTCATCGCGCTGGATATCGACCAGGGTTGATAACTCGAATGGCGATGCCGGTTCTTCGGGAGCCGGCGTCGCATCGCGCTCTTGAGACGGGGCGGTTGAGTATGGCAGGGCGCTACGGCCCGTTTCTTCTCCCCGCCGGGGAGAAGGTGGCCCGAAGGGTCGGATGAGGGGGGAACCTCTCGGTAAATCTCTGGCCTCGCCCCCTCATCCCGCTGCCGCGACCTTCTCCCCGGCGGGGAGAAGAAATAAGCGGCGCCCGCCTGATCCATAGGCGATTGTTCCGCCTTGAAGCGCGATGGTGCTTCAAGGCCAGGTCTTCGGAGGAAACCTCATGGAAAACAAGGTTCAGGAAATGTCTGTCGCATCTCTTTCCGGTTGTGCGGAAAAGGGCGAGGGCGCTATTGTCCCGCACATGAAGATTCTTGTCATTGAAGACGACCTCGAGGCTGCGGCCTATATGACCAAGGCGTTCCGCGAAGCCGGGATCGTGGCCGATCACGCCAGCGACGGTGAGAGCGGCCTGTTCATGGGCTGCGAGAACGCTTACGACGTGATGGTGATCGACCGCATGTTGCCGCGCCGCGACGGGCTTTCCGTCATCAGCGAGCTGCGTCGCCGCGGCATCGAGACGCCGGTTCTGATCCTTTCCGCGCTGGGGCAGGTGGATGACCGCGTCACCGGCCTGCGCGCCGGCGGCGACGATTATCTGCCGAAGCCCTACGCCTTTTCCGAACTGCTCGCCCGCATCGAGGTGCTTGGCCGCCGCAAGGGCAAGCCCGAGCAGGACATGGTCTACCGCGTCGGCGATCTTGAGCTTGACCGGCTGTCGCATGATGTCCGCCGGGGCGGCAAGGAAATCCTGCTGCAGCCGCGTGAATTCCGCCTGCTGGAATATCTGATGAAGAATGCCGGCCAGGTGGTGACCCGCACCATGCTTCTCGAAAATGTCTGGGACTATCATTTCGACCCGCAGACCAATGTCATCGACGTGCATGTCTCCCGCCTGCGCTCGAAGATCGAGAAGGACTTCGAGAAGCCGCTTCTGAAGACCATTCGCGGCGCCGGTTACATGATGAAGGACGAGGGCTGATTGGCGAAAATGGCCCGCCTCAGAATAGTGTTCCGGTCAACAGCGGTGCGCCTTTCGGCGCTCTATATCCTGCTGTTTGCGCTCTGCGCCGCCTTCCTGGTCTTTTATGTCACCGCCCTTTCCGAACGGCTGCTGAACCAGCAGACGCGCGATGCCGTCTTGCAGGAAGTCTCGGATGTGCAGCGCATCTATAGTCGCGGCGGCATCAACCCGCTGCTGAGGATGATGGAGCGCCGTGCCCGCCAGCCGGGGGCGAGCCTTTATGTCATCGCCGGGCCGAATGGCGAAATCCTTGCCGGCAACGTCGCCTCGGTACAGCCGGGCGTCTTCGACAGGGAAGGCTGGACGGGTTTTCCTTTCCGTTACGAGCGTTATTCCGAAAGCGGCGACAGCGTCCAGCACCTGGCAACGGCCAATATCTTCCTGCTGGATAACGGGTTGCGCATCCTGATCGGCCGCGACCTTGGCGAACCGACCAAGTTCCGGGCGCTGGTGCGCAACGCGCTGATGGTGGCGCTGGCCATCATGGGCGGCGGCGCGCTGCTCATCTGGTTCGGGATCGGCCGCAATGCGCTGAAACGTATCGACCGCATGTCGGCAGCAACCAAGAAGATCATGGCGGGCGATCTATCCCAACGCCTGCCACAGGGCCGTTCCGGCGACGAGTTCGACCGGCTTTCCGGTTCTCTCAACGCCATGCTCGGCCGTATCGAGAAGCTGAATGAGGGTCTGCGGCAGGTCTCCGATAATATCGCCCACGACCTCAAGACACCGCTGACGCGGCTGCGCAACAAGGCGGCCGCAGCACTTGACGACGATGACGAAAGCAGACGGCGTGCCGCACTTGAGGGCATCATTGCCGAATCCGACCAGCTCATTCGTACCTTCAACGCGCTGTTGATGATTTCCCGCGTCGAGGCCGGCTCGATTGCCGCCGAAATGACCGATGTGGACATGTCGGCAATCGCCGCCGACAGCGCCGAGCTTTACGAGCCGGTGGCCGAGGATGCCGGGCTTGTGCTTGAGGCCGAAATCGAGCCTGGCCTGTCCGTAAAGGGCAATCGAGAGCTGATTGGACAGGCGCTGTCAAACCTCATCGACAATGCCATGAAATATGCCTGTGAGGGCGAAGGTGACAAGAAACTCGTCGTTCGCCTTGTGACGGAGCCGGAAGCCATCGTGCTTTCCGTTGCGGACCATGGCCCCGGCATCCCCGCCGACAAGCGCGGCGAGGTGCTGAAACGCTTCGTGCGGCTGGACGAAAGCCGCTCCAAACCCGGCACGGGACTTGGCCTGTCTCTGGTAGAGGCCGTGATGGAACTGCATGGCGGATCGCTCGTGCTTTCAGACACGGACGCCTCGAATGCGGCCTGCCCGGGATTGACCGTTTCGATGGTGTTTCCCCTTCCCAAGCCGTAGACTGTGCCGTCTGGCGAGATTATCGCCGGCGAGATCGCTTCGTGATCGACAAAAGGACCTGCGACGGATGGCAAGCACATCTCCCTCGACCGGCGACCGACACCACCCGATCATTCTGTTCGATGCCGAATGCGTGCTGTGTTCCGTGAATGCGCATTTCGTGCTGCGGCATGACGCGGCCGGATATTTCCGGCTGGCATCCATGCAGGGAGACGTCGGTGCGGAAATTTACCGGCGACATGGCATGGACCCGAAAAACCCGGCCAGCCTGCTCGTCGTGGAAGGCGAAAGGGTGCGACAGGACAGCGACGCTATTCTGAGCATCTATGAGGCGCTTGGCTTGCCGTGGCGGCTGCTCACCGTCCTGCGCATCATTCCCGCATTTTTGCGCGATCCCGTTTATCGTTTTGCCGCGCGCAATCGCTACCGTTGGTTCGGAAAACGCGAGCAATGCTGGGTGGCGCCGCCGGAATACAGGGACAGGATCCTTTGACCCGGTGCGGGCTTCGGCCCGCGACATGCGGTAATCTCCGTGCAAGGGAAAGATGCGCGACTGACTTCGGCCGCGCACCTTCTTTCAGGCGGGATGCTCCGGATCAGAAGGTGTAGGCTACGCCCACCATCGCAAACGGCTGGATGTCCTTTTTCGACAGGGGACTGTCCTTGGCATCGCCCAGCAGGAAGCCGACACCGCCGGTGCCGGTGATCGACCAGTTCTCGGTCATGAGATATGCGACGGAAGCGCTGGCATCGATGCGCTTGAAGCCTGCCTTGGCGTCAAAGCGGCGCAGGCCCGACCGGGCGGACTGGGCCGAGGTGACGCCGAAATAGGATTTCATGTGCTTGTCGTCCGCCCAGGTGGCGGAAAGGTCCGCGCCGAGGATGAACTGGTCGACCTTGTGCGAAACGCTGGCGCCGACGGTTGCCGTCAGGCCTTCGCTGCCGTTGATGGTCTTGTCCACCTTCGCATAGACTTCGAAGGGATCGATGCCATAGGCAATGACGCCGCCGACCACGCCGCCCGCCTTGATGTCACCCATTCCGCGCAGGTTTTTCTTGTCGTCCTTTTCCTTGCGCCCGGCTTCCCATCCGCCCTTTACACCCAGTCTGAAGCCGTTGTGGTTCAGCAGGTTGACGGTGACGCCGCTGAAATCGATGCTGAGCGTGTCTCCATACTGAACGGACACCAGCGGAACCGCGCCCGCTTCCAGCTTGTCCGAGCCTTCATATTTGGGAGCGTAGGCAGCACCCACGCCGAGCGTGATCTTCCACTCGCTGGAACTGCTGTAGCGGGCATTGTCGAAATTGCCCTGCGGTTCGGCGAACCTGTCGGATTTGCCGATATCGGCAGCGAAGACGGGCGTAGAGACGGCCTGCGCCAGGGGCAGCGTGCCCAGGCACAAGGCCATCGCACGCAGGTTCTTTTGCCATTTCACTGTAAAAATCTGTTTCATGATCATATCCGTTGCAGCATCAAGCCTTGCAAAACCTGGGAGT